>JBGAUA010000216.1:0-5158 GCA_044228875.1 Anaerolineae bacterium | reverse complement strand
GCCTGGAGACCGGACCGGACAGCCTGGCGGCCTGAAGCGCCCAAGGCATTCGGACGAGGATGACCGACAGGGCTGGCTCCGCGGAGATCGGTGCGACAACTGAATAGGTGCGACAACCGCATAGCGCGCGCAACAAGACGGCCGTCCGGGGCACCGGGCGGCCGTTTTGCGTGCTATGGGTCGGGGGCAGGGTTGGACTTGGACCGTATCCAGTCCTTCCCAACTGCGCCAACCCGATTCTGCTCCGATATTGCCGTCCCCAAGCCCTGACCACCGCTATCTTGATGGGCATGCGGTGCCCTACCGTCATGGCCGTAGCGCCCGGCGCGTGCGACCCGGTGCCGATTGCCCGGCACGGACCGCCCGGCGCGCACGACCCGGACCCGACCAACGACGGCGCTTGAAGGAGTAAGGCCATGGACAGCATCGACCCGACCCGCTCCAACGCGGACGCTGCGGGCACAACGAAGCAGCGCATCCAGGTGCGCCGGCAGGCGGTGGTGGTCATCCACGGCATCGGCGAGCAGCGGCCGATGGGTACCCTGCGCAATCTGGCGGCCACCCTGGTGGGCGAGCGGCAGATGAGCCGGCCGGACCGAGCGGGCGGGCTGTGGGAGATCCGGCGGCT
Organism: Anaerolineae bacterium; assembly: GCA_044228875.1. Classification (GTDB taxonomy): domain Bacteria; phylum Chloroflexota; class Anaerolineae; order Epilineales; family Epilineaceae; genus Epilinea. The sequence goes on along the minus strand of JBGAUA010000216.1, from coordinate 4,530 downwards.
GCGGGCGGTCGTGCCGCCGCTACGAGATGACGACGGCGACCTGGTGGAGACGGATTTCTACGAGCTGTACTGGGCGCATCTGGTGCGGAACACCCATTGGCAGTCGGTGCTCTACTGGGTATGGCATCTATGCCGACAGAAGCTCCGGCCGGACCATGCCCAGGTGGCAAGGCTGCGGATGCTGCGCAGGGTCATGATCGGGTTGGCCTTGGCGATCCTCGTTACCCTCCTGGTCATGCCGGACATCACGGCCTACGTGAACGGCCTCCTCGCGCAGGCGAAAGCGGGCTCCGGGAGCGTGTCCACGCTGTCGCGTCTGGCCCTTCGCGCCCTCACCTGGAGCCTGGCCGCCGGCGCGCCGCTGCTTCTGGCATGGTGGGTGGCGCGTTCATTCCTGGTGGACATCGTAGGCGATGCGGCACGTTACCTGTCGCCTGAGCCGGACAACGTGGAAGCGCGCCAGAAGGTGATCGCCAGCGGCATGAAGCTGCTGAAGGAACTGCATCGCCAGGAACACGTGAAGCGGGTCGTGGTGGTGGGGCACAGCCTGGGGAGCATCATCGGCTACGACCTGCTGACCACCTTCTTCGCCGACCAATGCCAGGGCGTGGTGGTGGACAAGCGGGAGCTGAACACCTTGCTGGACCGGGCCCAGGATCTCATCGAGGCGGATCCGCGGCGGAAGCTGGACGGGGTGCCGCGCCGGCCGGCCGAGGCGGACGAGACCTGGCAGACGGAGCCCTACCTGGCGGCTTTCGCCGCCTTTCGAGCGGCGCAGGATCGCTGCTTCAAGGCCTTCCGCAGCGATGCGCTGCGGCGCGAAGTACCGGACGGCGACCGCTGGCTGATCTCCGACTTCATCACCTGCGGCAGCCCCCTGGCCTACGCGGACTTCCTGCGCCGGCGGTTTCGCGCGGATCACGAGCGGGCCCTGGCCCGCGGCGACGCGGCCAGCTGCCCGCCGGAGCCGCTGCTGGACCGCGACCCGCGAACGCCTGCCGAGCAGGAGCCGGGCTACACCTACAAGCACCATGGCGACGGGATGTTCCGCCTGCACCAGGCGGCGTTGTTCGCCCTCTGCCGCTGGACGAACCTGTACTATCCGGGAGACATCGCGAGCGGCCCACTGCGCGACCTGTTCGGGATCGGCATCGAGGACCTGCGGCTGGTGCCGCGGGAGGGGGTGGACGGGAAGGGCAGCTGGAGCCGGCGCCTGGGCGCCCATGTGCGCTACTGGGAGACGGACAAGCGCGACGCCCCGCTGGCGGCTTCGCGGGAGGCCCTGGGACGGATCATCTTCGGCGCGGATTGGGCGCCGCCGCCGGTGGCCGAGACGGCCCGGCCGGTGAACCTGCGCTACGGGCGCTACGCGGATGCCCCGCGGGATCCGTGGACGGCCGCGGGGCCGCGGGTGGCGGGTGCTGGGGGGGACGGGGTCGGTGGCGCGGTGGTCGGGGCGGGCAGGGAAGGTGCGGTGGTTGAGGCATCGGTCGTCGTCGACGGCGGCGGGTAGTTAGCGCTGACGTGGGGCGGGAGGATGAGTCAGGACGCCGTGCGGTACACCGCCCGCAGTTCCTCCACATTCGCGGCGCCGCGGATCGAGTTGAGCACGGCCTCGAGCAACGTCACGTCCCAGATCGCGCGGACCTCGGGCAAAAGAGCCAGGCCGGCGGCGCCGAACTTGAGGTCCAGGGCTACTTCGATACCGGTGAGAAGGCCGGCGCGGTACTGGACCTCAAGTTCAAGGATACGTTCAACCCGCCCTTCCTGTCGTCCTGCGATCCATCCGGCAAGTCGTCCCTGAATCCACGTATACTCCCACTCTTCGGTTTGGCCTTCAATCCCTGCCTCGGCCAGCCATTCCTGGGCCAGGGTTGGCATGATGCTCGCTCCTTCCTGGGGCTCCGCGGCCTCCAGCGCCGCGACCATTTGCTCGTTGGTGACAGCGTCACTGTCTGCGCGGCTCAGGATAGCAGACACAGCAGCAGGGTCTGGACGAGGGCCAAGGTAATGACATCAAATCCAGTAGGGGCGGGTCGGCCGGGCGTGAAGACGCGCTGGCACGGCGGCTGCGGGTGCGCTTGACGGCGCGATTGACCAGGTCCTCGTCGCGGAGTCTCGCAGGAGGCATAATCCTCATACAATCCGAAAGTACGCCTTCGGGAAGATAGGATTCGCTATGTCCACCGCAACCGTCGCCGACAATCCCCCGCGCGCAGACTTTTCCCGTCCGCTTGCGGTCGAAGGGGCAGATCACCCTTCCGCAAGCCGTTCGAAACCATTGGGATGTCGCCGACGGCGACGTCCTGACCCTGATTGAGGTCGGCGACGTCATCCTGCTGTCGCGCAAGGAACCGGAGATGCCGCGCTTGGCCGACAAGATGGTGGCCTTGATGGCCGCGCAGGGTGTCAGCCTGGCGGACCTGCTGGAAGGGTTGGAGGAAGAACGCCGGTCGATCAGGCGCGAGCGCCCGAGGATGTGATCCACCGGTGAACCGCGCAGCTTGTCGTATAATGCGGCCCAGCACACCGGTGCCCGGGATGGCGTTGTCGAAGGTTGAGGCTGCCGGCGCACGCCATTGCGCGACGATGACCAGAGGTGCCGATTGGCGAAGCGAAGCGACAATCCGCGAGCGACGTCGGCCAACGTGGGTTACGAAGCCCAGCTGTGGCAGATGGCCGACGCCTTGCGCGGCAGCATGGACGCGGCCGAGTACAAGCATGTCTGCCTGGGGCTGCTCTTCCTCAAGTACATCTCGGACGCCTTCGAGGAGCGGCACGCGGCCTTGCTGGCGGAGGTGGCGGACGGCGCCGACCCGGAGGACCCGGACGAGTACCGCGCGAAGAGCATCTTCTGGGTGCCCCCGGAGGCGCGCTGGCCGAGGCTGCAGGCGCAGGCCCGCCAGATCGGCATCGGCCAGTTTGTGGACGACGCGATGGCGGCCATCGAGCGGGCGAACCCGGCCCTGCTGGGGGTGCTGCCGAAGGATTACGCCCGCCCGGCGCTGGACAAGCAGCGGCTGGGCCAGCTCATCGACATGGTCAGCAACATCGGCCTGGGCGACGCGGCCAGCCGGGCCACGGACGAGTTGCGACGGGTGGACGAGTACGTCCTGAAGCAGTTCGCGGGCGCGGAGGGCAAGAAGGGCGGCGAGTTCTACACGCCGCGCTGTGTGGTCAAGCTGCTGGTGGAGATGCTGGAGCCCTACCGCGGGCGGGTGTACGACCCTTGCTGCGGCTCGTCGGGGATGTTCGTGCAATCGGTGGAGTTCATCCGCGCGCATGCGACGGGCAACGGCAACGGTGGATCGGCCGGCGGCCGGGCGAAGGCGGACGTGTCGATCTACGGGCAGGAGTCGAACTACACGACGTGGCGACTGGCCAAGATGAACTTGGCTGTGCGGGGCATCGACTCGGGCCAGATCGCGCAGGGCGACACCTTCCACAACGACCGCCACCCGGACCTGAAGGCGGACTTCATCCTGGCCAACCCACCCTTCAACATCTCGGACTGGGGCGGCGAGCGGCTGCGGGACGACAAGCGCTGGCAGTACGGCACGCCGCCTGCCGGCAACGCGAACTTCGCCTGGGTGCAGCATATCGTGCACCACCTGGCGCCGGCGGGGGTGGCGGGCTTCGTGCTGGCCAACGGCTCGATGTCCTCCAACCAGTCGGGCGAGGGCGAGATCCGGCGGAACCTGATCGAAGCAGACCTGGTGGACTGCATGGTGGCCCTGCCGGGCCAGCTCTTCTACTCGACGCCGATCCCGGCCTGCCTGTGGTTTCTGGCCCGCGACCGCCAGCACGGCACGCGCTCCCTTGGCGGCGCCGCAGGGGGCGAGCGCCTGCGCGACCGTCGCGGCGAGGTGCTCTTCATCGACGCCCGCAAGCTGGGCCCCTTGGTGGACCGCACCCACCGCGAGCTGACGGACGGGGACATCGCGCGCATCGCAGACACCTACCATGCCTGGCGCGGCGAGGCGGGAGCCGGCGCCTACGCGGACGTGCCGGGCTTCTGCCGCAGCGCCCCCCTGGACGAGGTGCGCAAGCACGGGCATGTGCTGACGCCGGGGCGCTACGTGGGCGCGGAGGCGGTGGCGGACGACGGGGAGCCCTTCGAGGAGAAAATGCGGCGGCTGAGCGCGACCTTGCGCGAGCAGCAGGCGGAGGGGGCGCGGCTGGACGCGGCGATTGGGGCGAACCTGCGAGAGCTGGGCTGTGGCGGGTAACGGCCGCTTGTTAAGCGCTTGGGCCGGATCGCTGAATAGCAAGCTGTCTTGTTACGCGTTCGCTGAACAAGGGCGCGGGCCGACGATGCGACGGAGCAGGCGGGGGCGCAGCCTGACCACGGAGGCCGCGACCAGCCTCACCAGAAAGTCCGAACCGGAGACTCGAGCCACCTTGCACGGGCTGGTGGAAGCGGGGCTCGTCGAGGAACGGGGACAAATGAAGGGCCGCACCTGGCACCTGTCGGCCGCGGCCTACCGGGCCTTGGGCGACAAGGAGGCCTATGTCCGCCAACAGAACTTC
>JBGAUA010000215.1:0-5165 GCA_044228875.1 Anaerolineae bacterium | reverse complement strand
CTTCGCAGGCTGTTGGCCAGGGCAAAGGCCAGGGCGATGGCGGCCAGCAGGCTCTGGGCGCGGGAGAAGGCCGCCGCCCGCTCGCCGGCCGCGAGGATGGCCCCGGGCAGGGTGGCCAGCAGCGCCAGCACCGGGGCGTCCAGGACGCTGGGGCGCGTCCAGCGGCCGGCATCCAGCCGGCGCAGCAGCCAGAGGCCGGCCAGCCAGGCGAAGGCCAGGGCCGGCGCGCCCGGCGGGAAGCGCTCCCGCCGGAGGAGGACCGGCAGGGCCGGCAGGGTGAGCCAGAGCTCGGCCGCCGCCAGCCGCCGGCGCCAGGGCCGGGGCGCGGCCGGGCCGCCGGGGTCGCTCATCGGCCGGCCGCGCCGCCCCGGAGCGGCTTGCGGAAGCAGACGATGCGCTCGACCTCCCGGTAGCCCAGGGCGCCGTGGGCCAGGTGGCTGACAGGGTTGTCCAGCAGGGCGTCGCTGGCCATCTCCGCGAGGCCGCGGTCGCGGGCCCAGGTCTCGGCCGCGGCGACCAGACGGCCGCCGTGGCCCTGGCGGCGCAGGTCCTCGTCCACCCACCAGCCCTCGATGTAGCCGGCCGGCCCATCGCAGCCCTCGGCGTAGGGGCGCACGTCCGCTTCCAGGAAGCCGCCCAGCCGCCCGTCGGGGCGCTGCAGCACGAAGGTGGCCGGCGGCTCGGCGGCGGCGGCGAAGAAGGCGTCGATCTCCGCGCCGTGCTCCGCCGCCGCGCCGCCGGGGGCGTCGCTGTCGGGCCAGAGCAGGCAGCGCATGCGCAGCCATTCCGCCCGGTCGGCGGGCATGACGCGGCGCACGGGATGGCGCGCCGCCGTCACCGGCCCTCGCCGTCCGGCCGCAGCCGGGCCAGGAGTTCGCGTGCCGCCGCCAGGTCGGCGGCGTTGGTCAGGCCGAGCCAGGTCTCCGGCGTGCGGCAGAGGTCCACCCGCAGCCGACCGGCCCGCAGCCGCGACCCGATGACCTCGGTCAGCAGGAACTCGGCGTCCAGGGCCATGGGGGACGTTCGGTCGAGCTGGTCGAGGAAGGCGATGAAGTCCGTCTCCAACCAGCCGAAGACCGCCGGGGTGAAGGCCCACAGGTTCATGCTGGCCGGTGTGTCCGGCGCCAGCTCCCGCGGCTCAAGGCCGTCGCCGGAGCGGATGACGCCGTCGGCGTCCTGGCGGATCTCGTAGCGTTCCACGACGTCCGCCAGCCGGCCGGCCGCATCCAGGCGGCAGATGCCGCGGGACACAGTGCCGTGCGCCGACAGGGTGCGCGCCAGGTCGAAGGCCACCAGGGCAGAGTGCTCCCCTGCCAGCGCGTCCAGCGCGGTGCGGGCCAGGGGATAGGAGCGGGGGCCGTAGTAGTCGTCGGCGTTCACCATCGCCAGCGGCCCGCTCACCGCCTCGCGGCAGGCCCACAGCGCCTGCCCGGTGCCCCAGGGCTTCCGCCGCCCGGCGGGGGGCCGGCGATCGCCGGGCAGGTCGTCCACCCGCTGGAACACGGCCTCCACGGCCCCGATCCGCGCGCCCAGCCGCGCCAGCAGGGCGTCGATGGCCTCCGCCGGCATGTCCGGCCTGAGCACCAGCAGCGCGCGGCCGAAGCCGGCGCGGGCGGCGTCGGCCACCGCGTAGTCCAGCAGGGTCTCTCCCCGCGGCCCGACCTCCGCCAGCTGCTTGTCGCCGCCGAAGCGCCGCCCGATGCCGGCGGCCAGGACGACGAGGGTGGGGGGTGGGCTGCCCTCCGCCAGACGATGCCGCATCGTCGCGATGAAGTCCTGCCAGGCCGGGTACCGCTCGTCCTGCCAGATCGGCGCCATGAGGGCGTCCGCCTGGTCGGCCGTCCAGCCCAGGTGCTTCATGGCGTGGAGCCCGTAGAAGGCGGTCACCCGGTAGTTGGCCATGCAATGCAGCAGGACGCTGCCAGGGGGCAGGGCCAGCATGACGGCGTCGAAGCCCTGGAAGTCCGCGGGGAGGGGGCGCTCCCAGGCCACCGGGATGTGGTGGTAGGCCATGCCGAGGGCGCGCACGAGCTCGCCTTCGTCCGGCAGGGCGCCCTGGCTGCCGGCCGGAGCCAGGTTGACCACGGCAAGGCAGCCCGCCGCGGCCAGGGCGCGCAGCTGCTCCGCGCTGGGCTGGCCGCTGGTGATCAGCCCTTCGCCGATGCGGACTTCGTTGTAGAGGCCGCTGTCGGACATGTCGCCGTCCATCGTCCCTTCTCAGTCAGCCTGCGCCAGCCAATGACGCAGGGTGGCCGCGGCGCGCTCGGCCAGGGGCGCCGCGAGGAGGCGGCGCAGCACCTGCGGATCCCTGTCCTCCAAGAACCACTGGTCGAAGACCTCGTCCACCCTGGGATGGTCGGGGCTGCTCGACAGCAGGGCCACCGTGTCGCCGGCGCCCACGCTGCCGGCGGAGAGCACGCGGGCGTAGCAGCCGGGGCGGCGCGCGCGGGCGAAGCGCTTGACGAAGCCTGGGTCGCCCATGCGCGCGGCCAGGGTGCCGCAGGGGATGCGCGCGCCGCTCACCTGCAGCTCCACTTCCCCGATGCGCAGGCGGTCGCCGACGCGCGGCGGGGCCCACCAGTCGCTGAGGGTGAGGTTCTCGCCGAAGATGCCCGGCGGCAGGGGCGCCCCCCCGAGCTCCTGGGACCACCAGGCGTAGTCCGCGGCGCTGTACAGGTAAAGCGCCTGGTCGGGGCCGCCGTGGTGCCGGGTGCTGACGATGATGTCCCCGTCCAGCCCTTCGGTGGAGATGGCCACGCGCCCGGCCACCGGCTCCTTGAAGATGCCGGTGGCCTCGGCGCGCCCGCGGGGCGCGACGCTGCCCGGCCGGCCGCGATTGACGGCGACCAGGGTGACGCCGCTCATGGCAGGATGATCCGGCCGGCGTCGTCGAAGGGGAAGAAGGGGTTGTGCGCCACCTCCCACAGCTGACCCTCCGGATCCGCGAAGTAGCCGCTGTAGCCGCCCCAGAAGACCTCCTCGGGCGCCTTGATCACGGTGGCCCCCGCGGCCGCCACCGCACGGAAGACGGCGTCCACCGCCTCCCGGCTGGCCACGTTATGGGCCAAGGTCACGCCGTTGAAGCCTGCCATGGCGGCGGGGGCCACCTTGGCGTCCGCCGCCAGGGATTCGCGCGGATGCAGGGCCAGCACCACGCCCCCGGCGTCGAAGAAGGCGATGTCGCCCTGGCTGGCGGCCGAGGGCGTCCATCCCAGGCCATCGCGGTAGAAGCGCAGCGCACGATCGAAGTCGTGGACGCCCAGGGTGACGATGTGCAGGCGGGGGGGCATGGCGGCGCTCCTTGGTCGCGGCGGTCGATCGGGCAGATTAGCACGGCCGTTCGGGGGCGGCAAGCCTGGTCCCTTGTTCATCGTGCTGCCGCGCAACGCCGACCGCCCGGGGGCCTGCGGCGAGCGCCGCGGCGGACTGAGGAAGGGACTAGCGCCGCCGCTGGTGCAGCAGCACCAGCGAGCCCTCCGGCTCCAGGTTGAAGGCCAGCTCGCTCAGCGGGTGCAGGGCGGCGCGCACCGCCTGGTGGTCCTGGGGGCGGGCGTAGAGGAGCAGGAAGCCGCCGCCGCCCGCGCCGCTGATCTTGCCGCCGATGGCTCCCGCCCCGCGGGCCGCCGCGTACATCGCGTCGATGTCCGGGTTCGTCACCTTGCTGGCCAGCCGGCGCTTGAGCAGCCAGCCCTCGTGCAGCAGCTCGCCCAGGTCGTCCAGGCGGCCGTCGACCAGGGCCTGGCGGCCCTCGCGCGCCTGGCGGGCCATCGCCCGGAGGAGGGGCCGCTGCGTCTCGATGTTGGCCCGCTGCTCCGCGAGCACCGAGGCCGACTGCCGCGTGATGCCGGTGAAGAAGATGAGCAGGTGCTCGCCCAGGCGGCGCGCCAGCTGCTCTCCGGCCGCCCCGTCGGGCAGGACGGCCTCCGACGACACGCCCTCGGGGCCGAAGCGGTGGAAGCGCAAGCCGCCGAAGGCCGCGGCATACTGGTCCTGCACCCCGATGGGCCGGCCCAGGATCTCCCGCTCCACCCGCACCGCCTCCTCGGCCAGCTGCCGGCGGGTGGGCAGGACGCCCAGGTAGGTCCACATGGCGTGCAGGAGGGCCACCGTCACCGTGCTGGAGGAGCCCAGGCCCGAGCCGCGCGAGGGGATGTCGCCCATGGTGCCGATCTCGACGCCGCCCGTCAGGCCCGTCAGGCGCATCGCCTCGCGCACCAGCTCGTGCTCCAGCTGGTCCACGGTCTCCACCAGCTCGGTGCGGGTGTAGCCCACGCGGATGCGCTGGTCGTAGCGCCGCTTGAGGATGACCGTGATGCTCTTGTCGATGGCCGAGGAGAGGACGCAGCCTTCCTCCTGGGCGTAGAACTCGGGGAAGTCCGTCCCGCCGCCGAGGAAGCTGATGCGCAGGGGGGCCTGGGTGATGATCATGGCGCCGCCACCGTGGCCGCCGCGGGCGGCGGCGCCCAGTGCACCAGGCCGTCCAGCGCGGCCGCGGCGGGCGGGGTGGGGTGTTGGTAGGCCAGGCGCAGGCGCGGGCCGCGCTCGCCGCGCGCCTGCCAGGCCGCCAGACCGGTCGAGCGACCGGTCAACATGATGCGAAAGGCCAGCCGGCCCTGCCCCGCCGCGAGGCGCCCGTCCAGCAGGCGGCGGGCTTCCGCGCCCAGCTCCACCGTCAGGCGGCGCCCCGGGGCGATCTCGGCGGCCTCCACCTGCCAGATGAGGCTCTTGGCGAGCGGCAGGGCCGCCAGCACCTGGTCGAAGCTGGGCGAGGGCGGGTCCACCGCCTCCACGCGCCAGGCGGAGCGTGTCCGGGCGAAGCTGGTGTCGGCGGTCACCAGCTCCAGCGCGGCGTAGAGCAGCTCCGCGCCCGCGGGCAGGGCGGCCAGGTCGAAGCCCACCAGGGCCATCAGCTCGCGGCCCTCCAGCCGGCCGCTCTGCAGCAGCTCCGCGGCGCAGTCGCGCACCGGCCCGGCGCTGTCCAGGGTCAGGGCGGCGCAGGGCGAGGGGCTGAGGACCACCACGCTCCCGGCCGTCTCGGACGCTGGAACCACGGGGTCGCTGGGCCGGTCCGAGCCGCCGGCCGCCAGGGCCGCCGCGGCGTCCGCGGTGGCGGTGGCGAAGACGATGGCGTCGGCCAGGGGGTCGGCGGTGGGCCTGGCGACCGG
>JBGAUA010000214.1:0-5194 GCA_044228875.1 Anaerolineae bacterium | reverse complement strand
CCTGACGGCTGCCCCTGGGAGACCGCATCCCGTGCGCAAGGTTCGCTTCATCCAAGCCGACGTCTTCAGCGACAGCCCCTTCGGCGGCAATCCCGTGGTGGTGGTCCCGGACGCGGACGGGATGACCAGCGATGAGATGCAGGCGCTGGCGCGCGGGATGAGCTTCGCCGAGACGGCCTTCATCACCACGCCCACCATCGACGGCGCGGCCTTTGCCGTGCGCTGCTTCTCGCCGACCACGGAGCTGGCCTACAGCGGCCATCAGGTGCTGGGCGCCGGCTACGTGATGGTGGCCGAGGCCCGCGTGGACCTGAAAGAGGGCCGGGCCGAGCTGCCGGTGCAGGTGGGCAAGGAACTCTGCCATGTCGCGGTCAACCGCGACACCGCGCGCGACGTCACCCGCGTCACCGCCACCGAGCGTCCGGCCGACTTCCTCGGCGTCGTCGAGGATCGCGAGGCGGTGGCCGCGGCCCTCAGCGTGGACACCGACGCCATCCGGGTGGATGCCTGGCCGGTGGAGCGGGTGCGCATGGACCTCACCTGCCTGATGGTGCCCGTGCGCGACCTGGCGACGATGCGGCTCCTGCTGCCGGCCAAGGGCGCCCTGGATGCGCTGCTCAGCAGCTACGACGCCGCCCTGGCCCTGGCCTTCAGCAAGGACACCCTCTCGCCCATGAACGACGTCCACGTGCGGGTCTTCGCTCCGCCCCTGGGCATCGACGAAGACCCTGCGACCGGCAGCGCCAACGCCGCCCTGGCGGCCTACCTGCACCGCCACGGGGCTTTGACGGGCGACGGCGGCCTCGGACGACGGACGGCGGGCGGCCTCATCTCCCTACGCAGCGAGCAGGGCTCGGAGATGGGTCGGCCGTCGGTCATCGAGCTGGAGCTGGATCCGGCGACGCAACCTCCGGTGGTGCGCGTGGGCGGCCGGGTGCAGCGCAGCGTCGAGGGCTCGGTCTACTACTGAGCGCCGCGACGGAGGACAGTCCCTGATGCAGGACCGCAACATGGCCGCGCCGCGCCGCCGCATCCTCATCGACCACGCGCGACTGGTCACCGTGGCCGGCGGCGACGGGCCGCTCGCCGGCCCGCGCCAGGGCCGTCTGGGCCTTGTGCCGGGCGGAGCCCTGGCCGTGGAGGACGGTCGCATCGTGGCCGCCGGGCCACGCGAGGAGGTGCTGCGGCAGGTGGATGCCGGCTGGGGCGCGGCGGGCGAGCGGGAGCAGATCGATGCCGCCGGACGGGTGGTCATGCCCGGACTGGTGGATGCCCACAGCCATCCCGTATGGGCCGGCAGCCGCGCGGCGGAGCTGGAACTGCGCATCCGCGGCGCCGACTACGTCGAGATCATGGCGGCCGGCGGCGGCATCGCCAGCACGGTGCGCGCCACGCGAGCGGCCGGCGACGAGGCCCTCCTGGCGGACCTGCTCCTGCGCCTGGACCAGCTGATGGACCACGGTGTGACCACGCTGGAGGCCAAGAGCGGCTACGGTCTGTCCACCGCCGAGGAGCTGCGCCAGCTGCGGGTGCTGGCCTTGGCGGGAACCCACCATCCCATGCGCATCGTTCCCACCTTCCTAGGCGCCCATGCCGTGCCCGACGAATTTCGCGGGCGGGAAGACGCCTACGTGGACCTGGTGGTGGAGGAGATGCTGCCCGCCGTGGCCGCGGCCTTTCCCGCGGCCTTCTGCGATGTCTTCTGCGACCTGGGTGCCTTCAGCCTGGCGCAGACCGAGCGCGTCCTCAGCGCCGCGCGCGCCCTGGGCCTGCCGCTCAAGGCCCATGCCGATGAGTTCGGGCACCTGGGCTGCGCCGAGCTGGCCGCGCGCCTGGGCGCCGTCAGCGCCGACCACTGCATCGTCACCAGCCCCACGGACATGGACGCCATGGCGCGGTCAGGGACAGTGGCCGTGCTGCTGCCCGGGACCACTCTGGGCCTGGGCTCCACCCGCTTCGCGCCGGCGCGGGAGATGCTGCTGCGCAACGTGCCCCTGGCCTTGGGCACGGACCTGAACCCAGGCACCTGTCCATGCCCCGATCTGCCGCTGATCATGGCCATGGCGGCGCGCTACCTCAAGCTGACGCCGGACGAGGTGCTGGTGGCCGCCACCCGCAATGCCGCGTACGCCAGTGGCCGCGGCGCGGCGGTGGGGCGGCTCGAGGCCGGCTTCGCCGCGGACCTGCTGCTCCTGGAAACCCAGGACCACCGTGATCTCTGCTACCACTTCGGCCAGACGCCGCGGATGCGGGTGATGGTCGGCGGCGTCTGGGTGCGTTAGCCTGTAGCGCGGGTCACTGCGTGAACAGCACCACGAAGGAGCTGATGACCATGCTGACGGCTACCAGCAGGCCGACGACGATCATGATCTTCTCATTGCGGGTGCGCTTGCGAGGCTTGGAGGCGCGGGCCATGGCTGACTCTCCTCGATAGACCGGATGAACAGGATGACGGGTCGGGATCAGCTCCCGACAAGCCTGAAAGTATAGCCCTCACGGGGCTCCTGGGTCGAAATCCGTGCCGCTTCCAGACTCCGGACCACTGCGCAGGTCGCCTTCGGGCGGGCGGAAGCCTGGGTCGCCCAGGTGGGCCGGGTCCACGCCCTCGGGCAGGCGCGACATGGCGAGGCGCTGCTGCGAGATGGCCGAGAAGGCCACCAGGGCGGCGAACACCGTCGCCAGCACCAGGAACTCCAGCGCGACGCGGCGCGACAGCCGGCCGGCGAGGTGCTGCTGGCAGACGCCGCAGAGGGTGTAGAAGACCAACAGCAGGAAGGCGCCACCGTAAAGGGCCCTGAGCCCCAACGCGTTGAGCGGCCAGGAGATCTCGCCGGCGACCAGGGCGATGATGGCGGCGTAGAGCCAGGTGGTGCCCAGCTGGGCCTCCGTGGAGCGCAGCAGCTCCAGGGCCAGCGGGAAGGTGACCAGGATGATGGCGCTGGAGCCCAGCAGGCTGCGCCATTGGGCGCCGTAGATGGAGGCATAGAGCGCGAAGGCCGCCGCGTAGGTGGCCAGGTTCAACCCCAGGCGGGCCACCCGGTAATAGGGCCGCGCCATGTGGACCGTACCGCATTCGGCGACCACGACGACGGCCAGGAGGGCCGAGAGCAGGACCAGGGTCACCACCCATCCGCCGCCCTGGCCGAACTGCCGCGGCAGGAGGCCCACCGCGGCCAGGGTCACCAGGCCCGGCAAGACCCAGAAGGTGCTGGAATAGCGCAGATCCAGGTGGCCGTCGCCCACCATGCGGCGCACGAGGCTGTCCATGCCCAGGGCCGTCAGCGCGATGAGGAGCAGCGCGGCCAGGCCGCGCATGCCGACAGGAATGCTCAGGGCGGACCCCAACACCTCGGTGCTGAAGACCCGCTCCGGGAACCGGCCAATGGACAACAAGGCCACACCCGACATCACCAGGCATACCAGGGTCAGGATCTGGTCGCCGGGCAGCTTCCAGTCGCCGGAGGCCGGTCGCGCCGCGTTCAAGCGCCGCTCCCCGCCGCCGGATGGTCGGGCAGCAGCTGCCGCCAATCCGGTATCTGAAGTGCGAAGGGCTCGCGCGCCACGGTGTAGAAGGGGCCGCCCATCCGCGCCACCGCCTCGAGGCCGGCCTGGTCCACCTTGTGGTCCTGGCCCACGAGGTCCTCGCGCACATGCCACATCAGGATCTGGCCCACGAAGAGGGTGCTGACGCGCGGCGGCTCACCGAGGTCCAAGGCGTGCATGACGCGGCATTCGATCTGGATGGGCGCGTCCGCGACGCGCGGCGGCCGCACCTTGACCGAGGGCAGCAGGGCCACCCCGGCCACCTCCGCTTCGCTGACCTCCGGGGGGAAGTCGGCGGCGGTGATGTTCATCGCCGGCAGCAGCCGCGGGTTGACGATGTTGACCACGAACTCGCCCGTGGCGGCGATGTTGGCCCGGCTGTCCTTGGGCCGGCCGGCGCGGCTGCCGATGCTGAGGGCCAGGGCCGGGACATAGCTGTGGCAGGCCATGAAGTAGGAGAAAGGCGCCAGGTTCACCCGGCCTTCAACGTCCACGGTGCTGGTCCAGGCGATGGGCCGGGGCACCACCGTGCCGATGGTGAGCTTGTGGCAGGCCTCGGGGCTGAGCGCGGCCGGGTCGAAGGCGATGTGCATGGGCTTTTCGGGGGCCTCAGGCCACCAGGGTGGGCGCGAGATGGGCCGCGCCGGCCACGCGGTTGGCCAGGACGGCCTCGACGAACTCCAGGTTGCGCAGGGCGCCTTCCACGGCCGTGGCGTCCTTGCCTTCGCAGAGCAGGTGGACGTTGGGCCCGGCGTCCAGGGTGAACCATACCGCCAGACCTTCGGCGCGCCAGGTCTGCACCTGTAGCATCACCGCGACGGTGGCGGGGTTCCAGTACAGTGCCGGGGGGCGCCCGGTCATGGCGATGGCATGCAGGTTGAGCGCCTCGGCCTCGACGGCCGCGCCGAAGCGGGCGATGTCGCGCGCCGCCAGGGCGCCCTGGACGAGGGCCAGGGTTTCCGGGACGGAAGCCAGCCGGCCCTGGAAGAGGGGGCTGCCCTCCGCGGCGCTGTGGCCGTCGGTGGAGCCCAGGCCCTTGTGCCGTCGGCTGACGATGGCGACGATGTCGCGCAGATCCCAATGGTCGGCGGGGAAGACGCTCTCGGCGAAGGAGTCCCGATCACCGCTGCCCGCATGCCAGAGGACGTAGCCGCCCGGAATGGAGCGGGCGGCCGACCCGGAGCCGCGGCGGGCCAGGGCCGAGAGCTCCGGCTGCGACAGGCCGAGCCCCGCCGCCTGGGCGGCGGCCATCGTCAGGGCGGCGAAGCCGGAGGCGGAGGAGGCGATCCCGGTGCCCATGGGGAAGCTGTTGCGCGACTGGACGGCGGCGCGCAGGCGCAGCCCGGCGCGCAGGCGGACGAGGTCCAGCTGCCGGCTGACGCGATCCAGGGCGGGCCCGATGTGCTTCTCGCCGTCGATGGTCAGCCGGTCGGTGTTCAAGGCCTCGGAGAAGCTCACCGTGGTGGTCGTTGTCGCCGCGCTGAGGTTCATCGACAGGCTGTCGTTGTAGGGCAGGCGCAGGAGGGGATCCCGGTTGCCCCAGTACTTGACGAAGGCGATGTTGCTGTGGGCGATGGCGGTGGCTTGAAGTCGGGTCATGGTTGGGAGCGGTCGGCGGTCCGCGCCGGAAGGGGCGCGGGCGGGTGGGGCC
>JBGAUA010000213.1:0-5198 GCA_044228875.1 Anaerolineae bacterium | reverse complement strand
CGGGCCGTCGCCGTCGTCGGCCGGCCGGAGCTCGACGCCGCGGCGCTCGCTCAGGCTGCACTCGCCTGGCAGCGCGCCGGACGCCCCGTCTACCTGGCCTTGGACGACGGCCGTGAGCCGCCCGAGCTGCCCGGACAGGATCTGGCGCTCGTCCACGAGGACAGCATCGTCACCCGCCACCTCGCGCCGCGGCCGGCCATGCCGCCCACCATGACCAGCCTGCCCCTGGGCGTCGACCTCTATGCCCTCAGCCCCGGTGCGCCGTGACCAGCCAGAGGGCGCCGTGACCAGCCAGGAGGCGCCGCCCATCGAGGAGCGCCGCGGCCGCCTGGTCGGGCTCGGCATCCTGCTCATCGTCACCGCCATCTGGGGCACCACCTTCCCCCTGGTCAAGAACCTCACCGCCCAGATGACCGGGGTCGAGCTGCTCTTCCTGCGCTTTGCCGTCGCCGGGGCCGTCGCCCTCCCCGTCATGCTGCGGCGCCGACCCGAAGCGGCCTGGTGGCGTTCGGCGGCCGAGTTCGGCTTCCTCGGCTGGCTGGGCTACGCCGCGCAGACCGCGGGACTCGTCTGGACCTCCGCCGGTCGTTCGGCCTTCATCACGTCCCTGTCGGTGCTCGGCGTGCCGCTGCTGGCCACCCTCGCCGGCCGCCCCGCGCCGCGCCGCGTCTGGCCCGCGGTGGCCATCGCCGTGGCCGGAACCGCGCTCCTCGCCAACGACGGCAGCCCCCCCAACCGCGGCGACGCCCTCACCCTCATCACCGCGCTCAGCTACTCCCTCTACATCCTCCGTCTCGAGGTCTGGGTGCGGCGACTCGGTTCGGCGCGTCTGATGGCCGCCCAGACCCTCGGCGTCCTGCCCTTCGCCGCCGCCGCCTTGCTCCTGAGCGGCCCCGTCGACGCCTGGCCCAACCCGTCCGCCGCCCTGCCGGCGCTGCTGCAGCGTTGGGCCCTCCTGCCTCCCGCCGCCTGGCGCGACCTCGTCTACCTCGGCACCGTGGGCCTGGGCCTCACCGCCGGCCTGCAGGCCCTAGGCCAGGCCCGGGTGTCCGCAGCGCAGGCGGCCCTGATCTTCACCACCGAGCCGGTCTGGGCCGCGATCTTCGCCGGCCTGTGGTTGGACGAGCGCCTGGGCGGTCTGGGACTGGCGGGGGCCGGCCTCATCCTCGCCGGCGCCTGGCTGGGGCAGGGGCTGCGGCTCAGGGACCTGCTGCCGGGCGGCAGGTCCGGCTGATCGCGGTCGGACCGCACCGTCATCACGTAGCCCATGGTGCGCCGAAGCCGGCGACCGCGCTCACCATCACGAAGTCGGCCCGCCCGCGGTGTCGTTCGCCAGGCCCCTGCCCGGTCATTAAAGGTCGTCCACCAACCGGTAGCCCACGCCGCGCACGTTCTCGATGCAGCCCATCTCGCCCACGCGGTAGCCCATCTTGCGCCGCAGGGTGCGGATGAGCGGACGGAGCAAGGTGCCCGCTTCCACGTAGTCCGTGTTCAGCCCATGGGTCAGCTTGATCAGCTCCTGGGCGGAGACCACCTTGCCGGAGCTGCGGCCCAGGTATTCCAGGAGCGCGAACTCCTTCGCCGAGAGCTTGATCGGCTCGGCGTTCATCCACACCCGGTGCTGACCCTTCTCGATCTTGAGGCGGCCCACCTGCACGAAGGCGTCGTCCTGGGCAGGGGCCTCCGCCGGCCGGGTGATGCCCGCCAGCTGCCGCGCCCGCCGCAGCTTGCCGTTGACCGAGGCCAGCAGGTCCTCCGGCTGGATCGGCTTGGTCAGGTAGTCGTCCACGCCCAGCTCCTTGCCGTAGCGGACGTCGCTGTCCATCGTGCGGGCCGTGAGGAAGAGGAAGGGAATGGCCGTCCAGCGGCTGTTCTCGCGCACCCGCTCGTAGAACTGGTAGCCGTTCATGCGCGGCATGGCGATGTCCGCCAGGATCAGGTCCACGTGCGTGCGCTCCAACAGGTCCAGCGCCGTCAGGCCGTCGCCGGCGCTGAGCACGTGGTAGCCCGCGGACTCCAAGGCGGTGCCGATGCTCTCCACCAGGTCCCGCTGGTCATCGACGATCAGGACGGTGGCGTCGGCTACGACGGTATCGATCGACATGGTCGGCTATCCCCCTGCTATGAAAATGCGCCGCGCTCCAGCCGCACGTTCATGGGCTGACGGGTGTGCGTGCCGCACATGCGCGACTAAGCGGAAACGGGCAGGTATACGGCGAAGACGCTGCCTTCTCCCGGCACCGATGACAAGGCCATCCGTCCGGACTGCAGCAGGACCAACTCCCGGGTGATGGCCAGGCCGAGGCCCGTTCCGGGGATGTTGCTTTGGCTGTTGACCCGGTAGAAGCGCTCGAAGATGCGCTCCTGGTCCTCCGGATCGATGCCGATGCCGTCGTCGGCGACGCTCAAGGCCGCCCAGCGACCCGGCTCCAGCCGCTCGAGGCCCGGCCATCGCCCGTCCGGACCCTGCTCGGCCCGCACGTCGAGGCCTCGCCACCGGCAGTCGATATGACCGCCCTCCGGGCTGTACTTGACGGCGTTGTTGACCAGGTTGCGGACGATCCGCCGCAGCTGGCGGCCGTCGGCGCGCACCATCAGCGACGCGTCGCCGGCGGTGGTCAGGCGCTGCTGCCGTCGCTCCGCCAGGGGCGTCAGCCGCAGCATCTCGTCGCGTAGGAGAGGGGCCAGATCGAGGAGTTGCAGCTCCGGGCTCAGGCGACCGCTGTCGATGCTCGACATCTCCAGCACGTCGGTGATCAGTTCGTCCAGCACCTGGGCGTGGCGGCGAATGTCCTTGACCATCGCGGAGCGCTTCTCCGGGCCCAGCCGTTCGCCCAGGGCGTCCAGGTTGCCGCTGAGCAGGGTGATCACCGAGAGCGGCGTGCGCAGCTCGTGGGAGACGTTGGACGCGAAGCGATGCTTCATGCGCTCCGCTTCCTTGAGCGGCGTGATGTCGCGCTGCACGCCGACGAAGCCGATGGCCCGATCCGGCTGCTGCGGCGCCGGCAAGGGGGCGATGGTCAGCATGGCGTCGAAGTAGCTGCCATCCTTCCGCCGCCCCACCAGCTCGCCCTCCCACCACAGGTTCGCGAAGCTGCAGGACGGGTCCTGCGCCAGGCGTTCGAACACACGCTCCACGCGGCGATCCGGGTGCCAGCAGTTGAGGTGCACCCCCACCAGCTCGTCGCGTCCGTAGCCGGTCAGGTCCGCCGCGGCGGGGTTGACGTACTGCACCGTCCCGACGGTGTCGGTGACGAAGGCCGCCTCTCCCAGGGCCTCCAGGATCGCGCGGATCCGATCGCGCTCCGCCGCCAGCTCGCGCGTGCGCATCGACACCGTCTCCTCCAGGGTCTCGGTGGTGCGCATGATCACCGCGTTGAGCACCTCCAGGTCGTGGAGCCTCGCCCGCAGCTGCTCCTCCGTCTCCTGCAGCTGCTGCCGCTCCGAGAGCATGCGGCGGAAGCGGTTGAGGCGGGTGATGGCGCGCACCCGGGCCAAGAGCTCCACCCGATCGAAGGGCTTGGACAGGAAGTCGTCCGCGCCCATCTCCAGACCCTTGATCCGCGACTCCCGGTCGTCCAGGGCCGTCAGGAGCAGGATGGGAACCTCGGCCAGCACGGGATCCTGCCGCAGGCTGCGGCAGACCTCGTAACCGTCCATGCCGGGCAGGAGCACGTCGAGGAGCACCAGGTCCGGCAGGAGCTCGCGGGCCTGGTCCAGGGCCGACCGCCCCTCGTCGCAGAGGGTGACGGCATAGCCTTCGGCGACCAGCAGCCCGCGGAGCAGCTCGCGGGTCACGCGGTCGTCGTCGACGATCAGGATATGGTTCTCGGTGATGCGATCGATCGCGGCCATGCCTCGCCACCCCGTGGCCCCAGGCGTCGGCGTCCCGGCGCGGGGTCCATGTCGGGTCTGCCCTGCTGGGCCTACCACTACATACTGTACGTGCGCCATCCCGCAAACGCAAGAACACCGTGCAATTGCGTGCGAATCACGTGCGCGATGCCGCCGCGTCCGCCGGATTCGGGCCTCGCCACAGCAGCAGGCCGCGGCTCAGCCAGCGGCGTCGGGGGTCCACCGCATGCCCGCGGCGCCGCAGGCCGAGGGCGCTGGCCGCCAGCCGCTGCCGCGGCCCCCACACCGACAGGGCGGCGGCTTCCTCCCAGGCGGCGCGCCAGTCGGCGAAGAAGGCGGCGATCGCGCCGTCGTCGCCCATTGCGTGGATGAGGTCCTTGGGCAGCACGGCGGGCAGCTGCCCGGGCTCCGCCGCGCCGCCAGGCCGCAATCCGAACACCAAGGCCTCGTGCCGCAGCGCTTCCGGGCGGCGGCGCCAGACATGGGCGCACCACAGCCGGCCGGCGGGGTCCGAGCTGCCTTCGATGAGCAGGCCCCCTGGCTCCAGGGCGCGTCCCATCAGGCCGAGCGCGGCCGGCACGGCCGCCTCTTCGTACTGGCGCAGCACGTTGAAGGCCCGCACGAGCCGGGGCGACTCCCGCAGGCCCGCCTCGTCCGTGCCCATCGGCAGCTCGAAGCCGCCCAGGCGAAAGACGGTGTCCGAATCGCCGTAGGGCTCCGCCGCCCGCACCCGTTCGCGGTCGATCTCCAGGCCGATGATCCGCAGCCCGGGCGCCAGGCGTCGCAGCACCGAGCCGGACTCCAAGGTAGTCCAGGGCGCAGACCCGAAGCCCAGGTCGACGAAGCAGGCCCGCGAGCCGCTCGCCTCCGGCGCGCGCAGAAGTTCCGCCGCGTACAGGGCGCAGAAGCTGTCCACATGCCGCAAGCGACCCGCAGCCGTCTTGCCGCGCGTGGCGCCGCCCTGGGGGCGACCCGAACGCGGCGCGAACCCGCCGGGACCAGGGTCCACCGTGGCCCGGCGGGCCGACTGCCGCCGTTTCAAGCGCCTTCCGGCGCCGACGACAGGAGGGGGGCGTACACGGTCAGAACGGCGCTGCGGATCTCGGCGTATGCCGCGGCCAGGTCCGCGATGGCCTGGCGCAATGTCGCGGGGGGAACGGCGGCGCTGAGCAGGTCCTCCAGGGCCGCGCAGCGGGCGGCGAAGTCCGTGAGGCCGAGGTTGCGATGGCAGCCTTTGAGCGTGTGCACGCGCCGGCGCAGCTCGGCTGCTTCGTCCGCGGGGTCGAGGCCGCTCATGCCGGTCACCTGGTCGTCGCAGTCGACGATGTAGAGCTGCAGGATGT
>JBGAUA010000212.1:0-5287 GCA_044228875.1 Anaerolineae bacterium | reverse complement strand
CCGGGCGCCACCCGCAGCACGCGCCCCGGCAGCAGGATCCGGAGCGCCGAGGGACGGCGCGACGCCGCCGCGCGCTCAAGGCGTCCGCGCGCGCGTGCGCGGGCATCGTCGCGATCTCGAACGGCGTGAAGGAGGACCTCGTCGCGGGCGGGCGCGCCGCGCCGCGGCGCGCCCTCTTCGGCCAAGGGAATCGTGGTGCCGCGCCGCCGCGGGGCGATCAGACCGCGGCGGCGACCGCTGGGACTCTGGGTCCGGGGAGCCCTTACCCCGCTTCCGTCCGTCCTCCGTCGCCCGCTTCCGCCAGGTCCTCGCCCGAGGCGGCGCGCGGGGCAGAGGAGGCCTCGCCCATCAGCTGCTCCAGCGGGATCGGCTCGGCTTCGCGGCGCTCGAAGGCCAGGCTCTTGCCGTCCTCGCCCTTGTCCACCACGATCGTGTCGCCCACCTCGTAGCCGCCGGCGATCAGGGCGCGGCTGAGCGGCGCCTCGATCTCGCGCTGGATCAGACGGCGCAGCGGCCGGGCGCCGTACTGGGCGTCGAAGCCCGTCTCCGAGAGCCAGGCACGGGCGGCGTCCGTCAGCTCCAGGCGCAGGCCCTTGTCCTCCACGCGCTTGGCGATGAGGGCCACCTGCAGGTCCACGATGCTGAGCAGCTGCTCCCGCCGCAGCGAATGGAAGACGATCACCTCGTCGATGCGGTTGAGGAACTCCGGCCGGAAGGCGCGCTTGAGGGCTTCGCGCACGTCGGTGGCGAAGCGGCTGTCGTCCATCGCCGCCTCGCCGCCCACCGTGAAGCCCAGGGCGCCGCCCTTGCCCGCCAGCTCCGAGCCGATGTTGCTGGTCATGATGATGACCGTGTTAGAGAAGTCCACCACGTGGCCCTTGCCATCCGTCAGGCGCCCGTCGTCCAGCACCTGCAGGAGGATGTTCCACACCTCAGGATGCGCCTTCTCGATCTCGTCGAAGAGGATGACCTGGTAGGGGCGGCGGCGCACGGCCTCCGTCAGCTGGCCGCCCTCGTCATAGCCCACGTAGCCGGGCGGCGAGCCCATGAGGCGGCTGACCGCGTGCCGCTCGCGGTACTCCGACATGTCGATGCGCAGCAGGGCGTCCTCCGAGTCGAAGAGGAAGGCCGCCAGGGCCTTGGCCAGCTCCGTCTTGCCCACGCCCGTAGAGCCCAGGAAGATGAAGCTGCCCGTGGGCCGGCCCGGCGACTTCAGGCCGCTGCGGCTGCGGCGCACCGCGTCGGACACCGCGCGGATGGCTTCGTCCTGGCCGACGACCCGCTTGTGCAGCTCCGCCTCCATGTCCAGGAGGCGGGTGGCTTCGGCTTGCAGCATGCGGCTCACAGGGATGCCCGTCCAACTCTGCACCACCTGGGCGATGTCCTCCTCGTCCACCGTGTCGTCGACGCCCGACTCCTTGCGCCAGGCCTCCACGGCGGCGTTCTGTTCCTTCTCCAGGAGGATGCGCTGGCTCTTCACCCGCGCCGCGCGCTCATAGTCGCGCGACTGCCAGGCCTCCTCCTCCTCCTCGGCCAGGGCGGTCACCTTGGCCTGGCGGCGGCGGAGCGGGTCCGGCATGGCGAACATGTCCAGGCGCAGCTTGGCCGCCGCCTCGTCCACCAGGTCGATGGCCTTGTCCGGGAGGCTGCGATCGGTGATGTAGCGGCTGGACAGCTCCGCCGCGGCGTTGATGGCCGCGTCGGTGATGCGCACCTGGTGGTGGCTCTCGTAGCGCTCGCGCAGGCCGCGCAGCATCAGCACCGAATCCTCCAGGCTGGGCTGCGCCACGTAGATGGGGGCGAAGCGCCGCGCCAGGGCGCGATCCTTCTCCACGTGCTGGCGGTACTCGTCGGACGTGGTCGAGCCGATGCAATGCAGTTCGCCGCGCGAGAGGGCCGGCTTCATGAGGTTGCTGGCGTCCATGGCGCCCTGCGCCGCGCCGGCGCCCACCATGCTGTGCAACTCGTCGATGAAGACGATGACCTTGCCGGCGGCGCCGCGGATCTCCTCCAGCACCGCCTTGAGCCGCTCCTCGAACTCGCCGCGGAACTTGGAGCCGGCGATCATCGCCCCCAGGTCCAGCTCGATCAGCTTCTTGCCGATCAGGATGTCCGGCACCTTGCCGTCGGCGATCAGCTGGGCCAGACCTTCCACGATGGCGGTCTTGCCCACACCGGGTTCGCCGATGAGCACGGGGTTGTTCTTGGTGCGGCGCATGAGGACGCGCATCATGCGCTGCAGCTCCGGGGCGCGGCCCACCACGGGGTCCAGCTTGCCCTCGCGGGCGAGGGCGGTGAGGTCCCGGCCGTAGCGCTCCAGCACGCGGTAGCGGGTCTCCGCCCGCGGATCGGTGATGCGCTTGCCGGCGCGCAGCTCCTCGATGGCCAGCCGCACGTCTTCCTTGTCCACGCCCGCTTCCGAGAGCAGGCGCGCCGAATGGCCGCGATCCTCGCTGGAGATGGCGAGCAGGATATGCTCGGTGGAGATGTACGCGTCGCTGAGGGTCTGGGCCTCGGAGAGCGCCACCTGACCCAGGCGCTGGATGCGCGGGGTGACGTAGATCTGCCCGCTGCCTGGGCGGCCGGGCACGTTGAGGCGACGGTTGTTGGCCAGGAACTCGTCCAGCTGCAGGGCGAGCAGTTCGGTGTTGACGCCCAGAAAGCGCTCGAAGATCTGGCCGGCCAGCCCATCGGGCTGCTCCAGGAGCGCAAGGAACACGTGCTCCGTGTCCATCTGGTTATGGCTGTAGCGCATCAGGATCTCTTGCGAGCGGGCGATGACGTCCTGGGCGCGCTCAGTAAAGCGGTCAAAGGGCAGCATGGCTGACGTGGCTCCTCTTGTACAGCGGCCCCTACCCATCGCCCAAGGCTGGACTCACGGGTCGAAGACCGTCCTGCGCCGATTATAGGTGGCCGCAAGAGGGGGAACAAGGGATGGGGCAGGTGGTTCTGATAGCGTTTCGCTAACGATGTGCCCTGCGCCACAGTCGTCGGACGCTCCGGTCCCAACCTGGCCGGTCGCTGTCCCCCGACCGCCGCGGGCACCGGGAAGATCAGGATCCCTGGACTGCGGCGCTGCGCTTGCCGGCGCGCAGCGCATCGATGGCCAGCCGCACGTCCTCCTCGTCTACCCCCGCCAGACTCAGCAGCCGTGCCGATAGGCCGAGGTCCTCGCTGGAGATGGCGAGCAGCAAATGCTCAGTCGAGATGTCCGCGTCGCTCAAGGTCCGGGCCTCGGAGAGCGCCACCTGCCCCAGGCGCTGGATGCGCGGCGTGACATAGATCTGCCCGCCGACGCTACGGCCGGGCACGTTGAGGGTGCGGTTGTTGGCCAGGAACTCGTCCAACAGCTTGGCGAGCAGGTCAGTGTCGACGCCCAAGAAACGCTCAAGGATCTGACCGGCGAGGCCGTCGGGCTGCTCCAAGAGGGCCAGGAACACGTGCTCAGTGTCCATCTTGTTGTGGCTGTAGCGCATCAAGATCTTCTGCGAGCGGGCGATGACGTCCTGGGAGCGCTCGGAAAAGCGGTCAAAGGGCAGCATGGCTGACGTGGCTCCTCTCGTCCAGCGGCCTCCACCCGTCGCCCAAGGCTGGACCCACGGGTCGAAGACCGCCCTGCGCCGATTATAGGTGGCCGCAAGAGGGGGAACAAGGGGTGCCAGGCGATCCCGGGCTGAGGCGGATGGTCTTGACGGCGTTGCGCTGACGATGCGCCTCAGTGCCCGGCCGAGAGCGGTTTCCACCGTCGGGGACGTCTTGCGATTGCCCTGCTGGCAGATGCGGTGCAGGTTGCGATCACCACCCCGTGATACACTTGGCGTACCTTCCAACTGTGTCAGGCGGTCCGATCCCGTGGTGCCTCCCTCTACCTTCATGACCCTTTCCCCTCTCCCTCGCCGGCTGGCCGACGCTCTCGCCGTGGACCGCTTTCCCGTCCCGGATCTGGCCGCCTGGCGGGCTGCGGTAGAAAGGGAGCTTCGCGGTCAGGACTTCGACGCCGTCTTGCGCCGCCCGTCCCCATCCGGGCCGACGCTCGAGCCGCTGTACGCGCCCGCTGACGCGGCGGTCCCTCCGGTTGCGCCGGACCTATCGGTCCCGTCCAGCTCGCCGCAGCCGTTGGATGCTCCTGCCCCGCCCTGGCCGGCCGCCGTCTCCCGCCTGCCGCGCGAGCCGGGCGCAGCGCCTTGGGTCATCGGCATGCGCTATGACCATCCCGATCCGGTGGAGGTCAACCGCCGGATCCTGCACGACCTGAACCTGGGCGTCGGCGCCATCACGCTGCGGCCGCATCGCGCCTTCCGCCTGGGCTATGGCCCAGCGGATCCGCGCTACGAGGCGCATGCCGGCATCGACGGCATCACGCTGGACGACAGGTCGGACCTGCTCCGGATCCTCGAGGGGGTGGACCTGGCCCTGGTCGACCTGAGCCTGGACGACGCCGAGGCGGTCCTCCCCGACGAGCGGTTCGCCGCGTTGCTGGATGGCGTCGCCGTGGGGCCCGGGCGTCGGCGCCTGACCATCAGCGCCCTCCCCTTGGCCAAGGCCGGCGCTGACGCCGCACGGCAGCTGGGCCTGCTCCTGGCCCCGTGGATGGAGATCCCGAACGGTTTGAAGCGCGATCGGCCCGGCGCCATCAGGCGCGGGTTCACGGACGTCGAATGGATGCTGCCGGTGAGCGCAGACCTGTTGACCGCGGTGGCCACCTTGCGCGCGGCGCGCCTGCTGTGGGCGCGGCTGACGGCCCAGGGAACCGGCGCGGGTCTGCCGACGGGCTTGCCGCTGCGTGTCCATGCGGTCGTCGATTCCGTCGCGGGGCCACTGTCAAGCGAGCACCACGCCCCCCCGGGACCCGCGGTGGACAAGGACCCATGGACCGCAGTGCTGCGCGGCACCGGCGGCGTCCTCGCCGCCGCCCTGGGCGGGGCGGACCAGATCACCTTGCTGCCGACCGGCGCCGCGCCCGGGTTCGCGGATGATGCCGCGCGGCGTCTGGCCATCAACACCCAGAACATCCTCATGCTGGAGAGCCGCCTGGGCGAGCTTGGGGACGCCGGTGCCGGCAGCTGGGCCGTGGAGGCCTTGACGGCCCAGCTGGCGGAGGCGGCGTGGGCGGCGGCAATGGCAGCGCCGGCCGGGGCCGGTGTTGGGGTGGAGGTGGGCGCCGAGGGCGGGGATGAGGCGGACGGTGGGGATGGGACGAATGGGACCTATAGGACTTATGGGACCAATGGGACCGATAGGACCTCCAGGACCGATCTCCTTCCCGGAAGCCACGGTTCTGAACCGT
>JBGAUA010000211.1:0-5340 GCA_044228875.1 Anaerolineae bacterium | reverse complement strand
CCAGCACAGCCCCCGGAGCCCCGCCATGCGCACCCCCGCCGGCCAACATTGCAGGCATTACTACGAAGACTTCAACCGCGGGCGTGCCCAGCAGGAATGCCGCCTGATCCTGGCCAACCGCGGCTCGCTGCCCTGGTCGCCCGACCTCTGCGCGCGCTGCAAGGTGCCCGGCATCCTGCTGGCCAACCCCTCGCCGCAGCTGCGCCTGCGTCTGGCCCTGCGCAAGCGGCTGGGCCTCTGGCGGGTGCTGCACCTGGAGGCCAGCTGCCTGGTCCACGACATCCCCGTTCCGGACCCTGCCGCCGGCTGCCCCCGCTGCGCGGGGCAGGCCCCTTGACCCGTGTTTCCCGCGCGGACTATCATTGGCCACGTCGGGCGGACTCGCGCCCCGGCGCCGGGGTCGCAGCAGTCCGGCGGGGGGAGGGGCGAGGCCCGGCGCAACGCCCACCCGCGGCCGCAGTCACGATACAGGAAGGGTGTCCATGGAGGGCAAGTACGCGTTCTTCGGCGGTCGGATCGTGCCCGTCGAGGAAGCCAAGGTCAGCGTCCGCACGCACACGATGAACTACGGCACCGGCTGCTTCGAGGGCATCCGCGCCTACTGGAGCGAGGCGGAGGGCCAGCTGCTGGTGTTCAAGCTCCGCGAGCATTACCAGCGCTTCCTCAACTCCTGTCGCATCCTGTACATCGACCTGCCCTACAGCGCCGATGACCTCTGCGCCATCACCCTGGACCTCATCCGCCGCGAGGGCTATCGCTCCGACACCTACATCCGCCCCCTGGCCTACAAGTCCGACGAGCTCATCGGCGTGCGCCTGCACAACCTGACCGACGCCGTGACCATCTTCGCCACCCCCTTCGGCCGCTACGTCGAGGCCGAGGAGGGCGCGCGGGTCCACGTCTCCAGCTGGCGGCGCATCGACGACAACGCCATCCCCGCCCGGGCCAAGATCGTGGGCGCCTACGTCAACAGCGCCTTCGCCAAGACCGAGGCCCAGCTCAACGGCTTCGACGAGGCCATCGTCCTCAACCAGGACGGGCATGTGTCCGAGGGCAGCGCGGAGAACCTGTTCATCGTGCGCGACGGCGTCGTGGTGACGCCCCCGGCCACCGACAACATCCTGGAAGGCCTCACCCGCGCCGTGGTCATGCAGCTCTGTCGCGAGCAGCTGGGCCTCTCCGTCGTGGAGCGCTCCATCGATCGCACGGAGCTCTACGTGGCCGACGAGGTCTTCTTCACCGGCACCGGCGTGCAGATCGCCGCCATCACCGAGATCGACCGGCGCAAGGTCGGCGGGGGCATGATGGGGTCGGTGGTGCGGGAGCTCCGCGACCTCTACTTCGACGTGGTGCGCGGCTGCCTGCCCCAGTACCGTCACTGGTGCACGCCGGTCTACGTGGACGAGCCGGTGCCCGCGGGGATCGCTTGAGCGGTGACGGTGCCGCGACAGCCGACGACCGCGGCGGCGCGGACGACGGCGACAGGCCCGTCGACCCGTCGACCCCGCCCGCCGCGCCGGTCCGGTCCGGCAGCGGCATGGGCCTGGCCGGGGGCCTGCTTCCGCTGGCGCTCATCGCCTGGTTGTTCGCGCCCACCCTGGCGTGGTTGATCCAGAGCTGGCGCGTCGATGACGACTACGGGCACGGACCGCTGCTGGTGGCGGCGGCCCTCTTCCTGGGGTGGCGCCGCTGGTCGTCGTCGCGAAGGGGCGAAGACGACGGCCGCTTGCCGGCGGCGCTGGGCCTGCTGAGCCTGGCCGCCGTGGGCCAGCTGGCCGCGCTCCGGCTGGGCTCCATGCCCCTGGCCGCCGCGAGCCTGGTGCTGGGCCTGGGCGGCTGGGCCGCCCTGGTCGGCGGCAGGCGCGGCCTGGCCGCCGCCGCCTACCCGGCGCTCCTGCTCCTCCTGGCCATCCCCCTGCCCATCGTGGACCGTTGGGGTACGCCCCTGGCGGCGCGGGTCGCGGCGGTCGCCGCCCGGGCCGCCCAGGTGCTGGGCAGCCCGGCCCTGGTTCGCGGCGGCGAGTTGTCCGTGGGGCCGGAGCGCTTCACGGTGGGCGCGCCTTGCAGCGGGCTGCGCTCCCTGGTGGCGGCGATCGGCCTGGCCGCCGTCCTGGCCGGCATCCTCAGCCTGTCGCCGGCCCGCCGCCTGCTCCTGGTGGCGATCGCCCTGCCCCTGGCCGTGCTGGGCAACGGCCTGCGCCTGCTCCTCCTGATCCTGGCCGCCGAACGCCTTGGGACGGACACCGCGCTCGGCCTCTTCCACGGCCCCTTGGGCGCCGGCGGCTTCCTGGTCCTGGCCTTGTTGCTGGTGCTCCTGGCCCTGCGCTGGGAGGTGCGAGCGCAGGGATCGCCGAAGGCCGGCCATGGCTGAGACCGCGGGCCATGGGCTGGATCTGGCCGCCGGCCGGTTGACGCGCACCTTGCGGACACAGGCCCAGGGTGCCCGTCGCCGCCGCCTGGCCTGGCTGGGAGCGGCCTGCATCCTCCTCCTGGCCATTCTGGGCCGGCGCTGGCTGGAACGGACGCCGCCACCGCCGCCGGCGCCGTCCCCCGCCCTGTCGGTGGTCTTCGTCGACACGGAGGGCTGGTATGGACGCAGCAGTCAGGAAGTCGCCGTCGCCTCGCCGGTCCGGTTGGGCCTCGACGACCTGCCGGCGGGCCTGCCGCTCAACCTGGGACCCTGGTCGGGTCGCGATCGCCCGCCGGATCCCGAGGTGGCCCGCTGGTTCGACAAGCCGGAGGTGGTCATCCAGCGCACCTACACCCGCGCCGACGGTGAGCGCGTCTGGCTCTCGGCCTTCGGCAGCCGCGGGACGAAGAGCTTTCATCTGTTTGAGCATGTCCCCGAACTGTGCTACCCGTTAGGGGGTTGGAAGATCGACCAGTTCGGCCTGGCTCGCCTGCCGATGGGGCCGCGCGCCCTGCCCGTCAACCACGGCGTCGCCTCCGGGCCGGAGGGCCGGCTGGTCTTTCTCTACCTCTATGTCTGGGACAGCCCGGCGCGCGATCCCGATCGCGGCACGCTCTCGCTGCGTCTCGCCGCACCGGTCACAGGGAGCCCGGAGGCTACCTTCGCCGTGCTGGTCCAGGACTTCATCCCTCAACTCTTCAGCAGCACGCTTCCGTGGAACCGGTTCTGAACCGCCATGATCCTTCAATCCCGCGACAGCTCCCGCCCGAACGACGGCCACCGGTCATGAGCAGCAGCCATTCCGTCCACCACAAGGCGGCCTCGTCGCCCGGCGGCCTGATCGGGCTCTTCCTCTGCGGCCTGGCGCTGGCCCTGGCCGGCGCGCTGGCGCTGGCCACGCAGCGCATTGGCCCCTCGCCGCGCGGCGCCCTCCTGGGCCTGACCACCTTCCTGGCCCTGGGGCTCCTGGCCGTCCTGCTCTGGTGGACCTGGGGCTGTTTCAACCTGCGCTACAGCCTGGAGCCGGACGCCCTGGTCATCCGTTGGGCCAGCAACCGCTACATCCTGCCCTATACCGGGCTGGACAAGCCCCGACTCGGCGGGCCGCCCCTGCCGCCGCGCGGGCTGCGCTGGCCGGGCTATGCCGTGGGGCGCATCCCCGACGCGGAGGGCGGCTCGAGCGGCGGTCCGGTCTTCAGCCTGGCCACGCGGCCGCCCGCCGAGCAGGTGCTGCTCAGCACGCCGGTCGGGGGCTTCGCCATCTCGCCGGCGAATCCGGCGATCTTCATGAGCGACCTGGAAACGCGGCGGAAGCTGGCCGCCGCCGCCGGCGACCTCGCCACCCTGCCCCGAGTCCAGCGCCGCGGGCCGGCCGGACAAGGGCTGTGGGGCGACCCGCTCGCCCTGCGCGCCCTGGTGGTCGGCCTGCTCCTCAACGTGCTGGCATTCACCTGGATTGCATGGCAATATCCGGGCCTTCCGGAGCGGGTCGCCCTGCGCTATCGCTACGACCCCGGCTTCGGTCTGACCCTCCCAGGCGCGCCCCAGCCGGTGGGAACGGTCTGGCGACTTCCCATGCTGAGCCTGGCCCTGCTGCTCGTGAACGCCACGGGGGCCGCGCTGATCCACAGGCGCATCCGCATGGGAGCCAACCTGCTGCTGATCGGCGCGGCCATCGTGCAGGCCGGACTGGTCTTCATCCTCACCCGGCTGGGCTGACGGTCGCGGGTCGACCGGCAGCGTACAAGGAGGTCCTGCGTCATGAAACGGATGGAACACATCGGCGTCGATCTGGGGCTGGTCAGCCAGGCCGCTGAGCGGACCGCCGCCGCCGCGGAGCTCGGCGCCCGGGTCGCCCGCCTGCGCTTCGGGCTCGGCGGCGCGGCGGAGATGGGCCCCTCCTTCCTGGCCACGGCCCGGGAGGCGGTGGCCAGGCTGGCGGAGAAGGGCCTGAAGGTGCTGGCGGTGATCGACAGCGACCTGACGGTGGCGCCCGACGGCATGGGCGCCTTCGTCGACCGGCCGCAGGGCCCGCTGGCCCGCGCCTGGGTGGAGGAGATGCTGGGCAACGCGGGCGACCTCGCCCGCGCCCTGTCGGGTTCGGTGGAGGCCTGGGAGCTGCTGCCGCTGCCCAACGCGGGCGGCACGCCGCGCATCCACCCCGTTCGCTGGGCCGCGCTGCTCGAGGGCCTGAGCGCCGCCATCCGCGACGCCGACCCACAGGCCCGCATCGTTTCCGGCGCCCTGCTCAGCGACGACCGCGACGACGGCGCGGCCTACCTGGACGCGGCCCTGGAGGCGGCGGGCAACCGGCTGCCGGGCGACGTCCTGGGCTTGAGCCTGTCCATCATGGCCGGCGGCAGCCCTTCGGAGGCCATCCTGGCCGCCGGCCTGCGCGACCGCGTCGAGCGCCTGACGCAGGTGCTGGATCGCCGCGGTGGCGACGGCGCGCCGATCGATCTGTGGGTCACCAGCGTGGGCTGGGACGCCCAGGTGGTGGGCGAGGTCAACCAGGCGACCAACACCTGGACGGCCCTCAGCGCGCTCAGCGGCCATCCGCGCGTGATCGGGGTCATCTGGTGCGGTCTCACGGACGACAACCCCAACGCCGGCGGCATGGCCTCCGGCCTCTACCAGGGCAGCACGGCCCTGGCCAACCAGCGCCGGCCGGCCGGCAACGCCTTCCGCGACTTCAGCACCTATGCCCGCCAGATCAGCATGCCGGCGGCCGCGGCGGCGCTCCTGCGCGACGAGGAACCGGCTTCGCCGCCGGCGGCCGAGCCCGTCGCGGCGACGCCGGAGATGGGAGATGCCGTCGCCTCGGGCGCGACCAGCGCCGTGAAGCCGGAGCCGCAGCGGCCGGATCGGGTGGATGATTCCGGCGGCTGGACGACGGCGGGCGTCGCCGGCGCCGCCGCCCTGGCCGCCCT
>JBGAUA010000210.1:0-5356 GCA_044228875.1 Anaerolineae bacterium | reverse complement strand
GACGGAGGGTGCGGGCAGCTCGGCCCGGTCAACAGAAGACACTGTTCGTCGCGGGCACGAACGGCGTTGCTGCCGCCCTGCGAGGGAGTTGACAGAGGGCGGGCGCGGGCCTATCTTCTGCCGCCCTTCACCGGGAGAGCCGGTTCGGGCGGTCCTGGTCGCCCGTCCCCGGCAGTCCCGGCCCCAATGGCCTTCATCCATGACCGTCGAGATGCCGCGCCCCCAACCTGACGTCCCCCATGTCGTCGTCTCCGGCGCCGGCGTCTGCGGGCTCTATGCCGCGCGCGTCCTGGTGGAGCACGGCCTCCGCGTCACCGTCCTGGAGAAGGAGCCGATGGTCGGGGGCCTGGCCGCCGGCCACCTGCGGGCGGGCAACTACTACGATCTGGGCGTGCATCACCTGCATGCCTTCGACCAGGCCATCTTCGAGGATATCCGCGCCATCATGGGCGAGCGGCTCATCCCGTCGGAGAAGGTGGCGCTCATCCGCTATGGCAAGGGCTACCGGCGCTATCCGCTGGAGTTCATGGACCTGCTGACGGGCATCCCCCCCTGGACCTTGACGCGCGCCCTGGCGGGTCTGACCTGGCAGCAGCTGCTCAACCGGCGGCGGCAGGCGGAGCCGGCGAACGCCGAGGAGGCCCTGATCCGCCTCTACGGCAAGCCCCTCTACCACTTCTTCTTCCGCGACTTCACCCACCGCTACTGGGGCTTCCCGCCCACGGAGCTCTCCGCCACCTTCGTCCGCAGCAAGATGCCGCGGCTGTCGGCGGTCGACTTCGTCAAGAAGGCCCTGGGTCGGCTGGGACTGAAGGAGCAATCCGGCGAAACGGTGGAGGGCGCGACGGCGCGCGAGACCCTCTGGTACTCCCGCAGCGGTTCGCGTGAGATGCCCATGGCCCTGGCCGATGTCGTGCGGGAGCAGGGTGGGCAGGTGCTGACCGAGTCCCCGCTGACGGCGGTGGAGACCGCGGGCGATCGGGTGGTAGCGGTGCGGCACGCCCTGCCGGACGGCGGCGAGGCGCGCCTGGCCTGCGATGCCGTCATCAACACCGTGCCGCTGCCCCTCTTCGTCAAGACCTTTCAACCCGCGCCGCGCCGCGAGGTGCTGGAGGCGGCCGACAGCCTGCGCTTTCGCCCGATGGTGGTCTACGGCCTGCTGGTCCGCCGGCCGAAGGTGCTCGACGCCCTCTTCGTCTACTTCAGGGACAGGGTCTTCCACCGCATCGCCGAGCCGGCGGGCAGCGGCATGGAGGTTCGGCCGGCGGGGCACAGCGTGCTCCTCTGCGAGGTGATGTGCGAGGTCGGCGATGATCGCTGGCAGGGGGGCGCCGAGACGCGCCGCCGCCTGGTCGCCGACCTGGCGGCCGAGAACCTGCTGCGCGAGGAGGAGATCGTCGAGACGCACCTGATCCATGCCTACCATGCCTACCCGGTGTTCGCGCTGGGTTTCGAACCGCATGTCGCGGCGCTCAACGCCTTCCTCGCGCCCTTCGCCAACGTCCTCAGCTGCGGGCGGCAGGGCGGCTTCTGCTTTCCGAACATGCACGGAGCCATGCGCATGGGCGCCGACGCGGCCGAGGAGATGACCCGTCGGCTGCGGCCCCAATCGCCGCGCGCGACGCCGCCTATGGCGGTCGTCGGCACCGAGGACGCGGGGATCTACCTCCCGGATGGCGAGATGCCCGAAGATCTCGAGCCGGCCGACGCCTGAAACCGGATCGCGCCCGCTACCGGAGCGCGACCACCTTCCTGAAGGAGGCCGCAGATGCCGCTCGGAATCCTGGTCACAGTGTTGGCAGCAGCCGCGGTCGGCACGGTCTTCATGGGCCGCGAGACCGGCGACCGCAGTTGGTTCGTGGGCACGACCGTGCTCGGCCTGGCCATCGGCGTGCTGCTGTGGCTGCGCTTCCTGGCCGTGTGACCCGGTGGCTCGCGACGGCCGCTCGGCGCCCCAGGACGGTTCGGACGATCTCGACGCGCTCCGCGCCCCGCTGCGGCGGGCGGCGGATTGGGCCGCGGATTACCTGGCCCATGCGGCCCGCCACCCGGTGCTCTCCCGGAGCCGCCCCGGCGACCTGGCCGCGGCCTTGCCGGCGGCGGCGCCGGAAGCCGGCGAAGCGCTGTCGGCCATTCTCGACGATGTCGATCGCCTGATCCTGCCGGGGATCACCCACTGGAACCATCCCGGCTTCCTGGCCTATTTCGCCAACACGGGATCGCTGCCGGGCGTGGTCGCCGAGCTCATCACGGCGGCGCTCAACGTCAACGGCATGCTCTGGCGCACATCGCCGGCGGCGACGGAGCTGGAGGAGCGCAGTCTGGACTGGCTGCGGCAGATGCTCGGCCTGGCGGGCTTCTGGCGCGGCGTCATCACCGACACGGCGTCCATGTCCAGCCTGCTGGCCCTGGCGGCCGCCCGCGACGCGGCGGTGCCCGACCTGCGGCAGCGCGGCCTGGCCGGGCGCGCCGACCTGGCGCCCCTGGTGGTCTATGCCAGCGAGCAGGCCCATTCCTCCATCGACAAGGCCTGTCTGGCGCTGGGGCTCGGATTGGACAACCTGCACAAGGTGGCGGTGGACGACGCGTTCCGGATGCGGCCGGCGGACCTGGCGGCGGCCATCGCCGCCGACCGGGCGGCCGGACTGAGGCCCATGGCGGTGGTGGCGACCGTGGGCACCACCTCCACCACCAGCATCGATCCGGTGCGAGCCATCGCGGCCATCGCTCGCCGGGAGGCGCTGTGGCTGCATGTCGACGCGGCCTACGGCGGGGCGGCCGCGGTGGACGTCGAGCGGCGCGCCGTCCTGGATGGCGTGGACGAGGCCGACAGCCTGGTGGTGAACCCGCACAAGTGGCTGCTGGTGCCGATGGACTGCTCCGCCCTCTACCTCCGGGACGCGGAGCGGCTCAAGGCGGCATTCAGCCTCGTGCCGGAATACCTGCGCACGTCGGACGCGGCGTCCGTCAACAACTACATGGACTGGGGTCCGCAGCTCGGCCGGCGCTTCCGGGCGCTCAAGCTGTGGATGGTGTTGCGCGCCTACGGGCGCGAAGGCCTGGCGGCCGTCATCCGTGAGCATTGCCGGCTGGCCTCCCTGCTCGCCGCATGGATCGACGCGGCGCCGGACTGGGAACGTCTGGCGCCGGTGCCCTTCAGCACGGTGGCGTTTCGCCACCGCCCCGCCGCCCTCGGCGACGACGAGGCGGCGCTGGAGGCGCACAACGCGGGCATCCTGGAGGCGGTGAACCAGGGCGGCGAGGTCTTCCTTTCCCATACCCGGCTGGGCGAGCGCTACGCCCTGCGCGTGGCCATCGGCAACGCGCAGACGGCGGAGGCGACCATCGTCCGCTGCTGGGCGCTTCTGCGGGGGGCGGCGGTGGCCGAGACCCACGTCGTGTCGGGCGCCTAGGGGTTAGGGGTCAGGTTCGGCTTCCAGCGCCGCCCGGTAGCGGGCGGCGCGCTCCGGGAAGCGCACGGACAGGTCGTCGGTCTCGCCCGGGTCCGCGTGCAGGTCGTAGAGTCGGCCCTTGCCGCTGTCATGGTCCAAGATGTACTTCCAGCGGCCGTGGCGCAGCCCGGACTGCCAGGATGTGTGATCGGTGTAGAAGCGGGCGTGGCCGGCCACGGGCGGCAGGAGCGAACGGCCTTGCCAGCCGTCGGGCGCGGCCAGGCCCAGCAGCGCCAGGATGGTCGGCGCCACGTCGACGAGGCTGGCGATCTGCGGGGCGCGGCGCGGCGATGGGGCCAGGTCGGTCAGTCCCGGCGCGGCGATGATCAACGGCACCCGCACGTTCTCCTCGTAGATGAACAAGGAATGGACCACGTTGCCGGGATGCTGCTCGAAGGCCTCGCCGTGGTCGCCGCTGATCACCCACAGGGTCTCCCGCCCCAGGCCGCGGGCCTCGATCCCGTCGATCAGCCGCCCCAGCGCCGCGTCGCCCATGGCCAGGTCGCTCAGGTAGCGCTGGTGGTTGTCCGCCTCGCCGAAGGGGCGCGGCCCGGTCCCGGGCGACTCGTAGGGATGGTGGCCGGCGACCGGCAGCACCATGACGAAGAAGGGCCGGCCCGGTCGCCGCGCGTCCAGGTCGGCGAGCAGGCGCTCCACGGTGGCGCCGTCGTCCGTCCCGAAACTGGACAGGTAGGGCCCGCCGATGTCGCCGGCGTCCAGCAGGCGGTCGAAGCCGCGATCGGCGACGATGTCGCGCATGCCGAGGTAGGCGAAGCGCCCGGAATGGTAAAGCGCCGTCTCGTAGCCCGCGTCGCGCAGACGGGTCGCCAGATCCACGCAGGGCCGTCGGCGGGCGGCATAGTCGGCGGCGCCGCGGTAGGGTGCGGTCGGCCGCGAGCAGAGCAGGCTGTACAGTCCCTTGACGCTCTCCGGATACACCGCGTAGGCCTGCTCGAAGACGATGCCGCCCCGCGCCAGCCGCGTCAGCCGGGGCATCGGATCCAGGGCGGCGCCATAGGGCTGCAGGTAGGCGGCGCCGGTGGACTCCAGGACCACCCAGATGAGGTTGCGGCCCTGCGCCCGCCCTTCCAGGAAGCGCAGGTCAAGGCTGGGGCCCTCCGCGGGAAGGGCGTGGGCGGCCTCGCCCGCGGCGCCGGGCGCCGGTAGCTCGGCCCTGCTCGCGCGCCAGGCGGTGGTCACCAGCGCCAGGACGGCGTTGCGGTGCCCGCCGCCCGGCGGCGGCTCCAGGCAGGCGCCGAGGAGGCCGACGGACCACAGCAGGCCCCACGTCCGGATCCGTGACCTTCCAGGCGCCGGTGGCGCGTCCGGGCCTTCCGCGGCGCCGGACGGGCGGAGAGCGCCGGCAGGGAGCGTTCCGCTGCGGGCGCGCCCACGCAGCGGGACCAGGGCGGCGGTGGCCACTACGGCCAGCATCGCCAGCAGGCGCGGCCAGGTGAGCGCCACGCTCACGGAGTCGGCGAGGGCCGGACCTGCGCCGGCCAGCATGGGCCAGGTCAAGGGGCTGCCGAGCATGGCCGACGCGGGCAGGCTCAGGGCCAGCCAGAGCGCCAGGATGGCGTAGACGGCCCAGCTGAGCGCCAGCACCGCCGTCCGCCAGGCCGCGGCGCGCCCGGCGACGAGGGCCAGCAGCAAACCGGTGCCGAGGGCGACGGCCAAGGACAGCGCCAGATCCTGCCAGAGGCCGGCCGCGGCCTGCCGGGCCGCAGCCGGGATGTCCTTTGTGCCGGCGCCGCGCGCGAGCGCGACCAGGCCTCGCGCGACGAGGCTGCAGACCCGCACCGCCCGGGCGGGGCCGGCGGCTCCGGCGAAGGCGCCGCCGATTGCCGCGCGCATTGGGTCGGCCTCAGCGCCCGTCGTCGGGAGCCGGCGCCGCCACGTTGAGG
>JBGAUA010000020.1:25879-32414 GCA_044228875.1 Anaerolineae bacterium | reverse complement strand
GGCGCGGTCGGGCGCGGCGTGGGCGGCGGGGGTGGGGGGGCCTAACCTCTCTCCTCGCGGGGGGGGGCGCCGCCCCGCCCGCCCCCCCCCGCCCCGCGTGTCAGGTTCCTTGCTCTGAGCTGTGGCGAGACCGAATTCCGAGCGGTCCCCACCCTTCGTCGGCGGCTGCGCGGCCTCAGCCGCCGACACGGTCCTTGCTGACCACCAGCGGCAGGAAGATGCGCGGCTCCCGGGTCGGCGGCACGGTCGGCCGCGGACTGGGGCCGTCGTAGAGGTCCGGCACCAGGCGGATGAGGATGCGCCGCAGGAAGCTGCTGCGCGCCGCCTCGTCCGCGATGCTCTCCAGGCCGAAGCCCACCGTCACCGCGTCCTCGCGCACCGCGATGGGGCTTCCCGCCACGGGCGGCAGGTCTGCCAGGGTCTTGCGGCTCCAGTCCACTTCGTGCGGCTGTTCGGCGCCCTGCACGATGACCGGCAGGCCTGTCGCCGTCCATCCGCCCAGGTCCGCCTCGAAGTCGGCTGTGCTCGTCGGCGCGCCGTCGACACTGACGGACAGGTCGTCGACATAGGCGCCGGGGAAGGCCGTGCGCGATCGGATGTAGGTCAACGACACCTCCACCTGCTTGCCCTTGTAGGCGCTGAGGTCGATCTTCCAGTTCTCCCAGCCGTTGCTGGCCCCGGTAGCGGCATGCCAGGCGCCGGTGCTGCCCGTGGGCTGGCAGTCCTGTTCGCTCACCCGCGTCATGTAATGGGGCAGGTGGGGGAAGATGCCGTACCAGGCCTCGCTGGCGCAGGTGAGCGCCGCCAGCTGGCTGCTGTGGCCGTTGACGTCCGGCAAGGTGGTCCAGTCGTCCTGACCGACGGTATGCGCCTCGACGAAGAAGCCGTCGAACTGCGGCCGCATCTGGCGGTTGATCCAGAAGTCCAGTCCTGCCGTCTGCGCCGCGCTCAGGTCGATGCTGCGCGTCAGCCGCTGCCAGTCGTAGGACGTGCTGCCGGCGCTGAGGAAGTGTTGGCCGCTGCGCGCCTTCACGCCGACATTGCGGTAGACGCCGGCGGCCTGGGCGTCGAACAGGGGATAGTCCTGCGGCGCCATGACTTCGGGTGTCAGTCGGTAGCTCATGCCGCGATCGCTGACGCCTGCCGCGCCCTTTACCAGGTTCAGGTCCAGGGCGCCGAAGGGTGAGTCGGCCGCTTCCACCTTGGCGCCGTCGATGCCTTCCAGCGCCTGGCCGCTCCAGATGCCGAGGTAGTACTGCATGAAGTCATCGCTGAGCGGTTCGCAGCCGGCGCCGTTCATGGGGTTGCAGGGCTCGCCGGCCGTGGCGGCATAGGACAGGCCCTGAAGGTAGGGACGCCCGGCGTTCTTGCCGGTGTAGAGCAGCTTGCCGCCCTCGTTCAGATAGCC
The DNA here is from genome assembly GCA_044228875.1 of Anaerolineae bacterium. Lineage (GTDB taxonomy): Bacteria > Chloroflexota > Anaerolineae > Epilineales > Epilineaceae > Epilinea. The sequence goes on along the minus strand of JBGAUA010000020.1, from coordinate 31,006 downwards.
GCGCACCGCCAGCATCATGTCGAGCGCCGCGCGGTCCACGGTTCCGGTGGGCAGGTCTCTGCTGAGCGGCGCCACGTCGTCGCCGGTGTACCAGATGACGGCGCGGTAATGGCTCAGGACGCCGAGCTGGCTCGGCGCCTGGCGGGCATGGGCGTCGATGTCATAGACATCGAAGGCCAGGTCGATCTCCCGCAGGGCGTCGGTGTACACCGCGAGGTAGCTCGGACCGTCGGTCCTGGCGTAGTCAGGGTTGGCGCCGCTGTAGTCCTCGGCGGCGACCACCAGCACCGGCGCGGTGCTGACGTTGTCGACGGAGTAGGTGAACGGGTGGCTGGTCTCGCCGCCGGCGCTGAACGACACCTCGACCCTGTCGCCCTTGCGCGCTTCGGGCACGACGCCGCGGACCCGCCGGTAGTAGGTGTCGCCGGTGTCGCCGTAGCGCTCGCCACCGGCCCAGTCCGTGGTCACCGCCAGTTTCTCCGGCCCGCCGTTGATGCGGTAGCGCATCGTCACGTCGCCGAGCCGGCGCTGGACATTGGCCTCCACGGGCTGCGGGCTGCCGTAGGACACCGCGAAGTCATCCACCTCGATGGGGTCCGCCATGCGGCCGGTGAGGTGAGAGGAGGGTTCCTCGGGCTGCTGAGCGCTGCGCGCGATATCCAGGGCGAACGGCAGGTTCTTCACGAACTCGGCCTGGATCAAGGCTTCGTCGTCCGGGAACTCGAAGGTGCCGCCGCCCGAGCCCGGCGGCGGCGTGCTGAGCTCGGGCGTGAAGCAGAGGGTGCCGGCCTGCCCGTGCGCGAAGTCGCAGGTCTCACCGTTGGTGATGTAGAGGCCGGCGCTGAGCATGGGGGTGAAACCAGGCACGGCCGGGTCCTGCAGGGTGCCGGCCAGGGCCGTGAAGATGGGATCGTCGGCCGTGCGCGTCTGGTCCTGCCAGCCGTCGGGGTAGAGGATGAGTTCCGCGGCGCTGTGGTAGTTGAGCATCAGGCGGAAGCCCTGCTCGCGAACCAGGTTCTGCAGGGCCTGGGTCTCCGGCTCACTGGCCGGTGACGGGCCGCGGTAGGTCTGGCTGTTCGGCGCGCCGCTCGAGCCCTCGGTGTCGAAGTTCCAGCGGGCCGAGAAGTTGCGGTTGATATCGACGCCGTCGTTGTTGGCGTCGACCTGGCCATCACCGTTGAGATCCCGCGCGTTCTTGCGCCAGAGGCGGAAACCCGGCTGGTGGGTCAGCTGGTAGCCGTCGGGATTGGCGGCAACGATGAACCAGAGCTCCGTCCGGTCCAGGATGGCCGTGACCGCCTCGTCCTTGCCGTAGCCCTCGATGAAGTGGCGGGCCAGACGACGGTTGGTCTCGATGGCGATCCACTCGCGCGCGTGCTGCAGGGCGTTGTAGAGTACCTTGGGGCGTTCGGGCGCCTGGGCCACGCCCGCCGTCACGCGTAGGGCGAGGATGTCGCGATTCTGGACGGTCTTGCCCACCACCTTGAGCTCGACATGTCCCGGATGGTCCATCGCCAGCTTGCGGATCTCCTCCTCGATGTTGCCCGGGCCGTCCCAAGGGCGGTACACGCCTGCTGTCTGGTCGGCATGGTCGAGATCGGCGGCCAGAGCCTCCGTGGCGGTCCGGCCGTCGGGCGTCAGCCATAGGCTGGGTTCCAGGCCTTGGTTGCGCAGCGCGGCGATCTGCTCTCGCGTGGCCACCAGCTGCACCTCGAAGGCGTCGGCGCCGCGCTGCTCCACACCGACGAGATCGGCGCCGCCGACGATGAGCTGCTGGATGCCCGCGCGATCGGTGGGCAGGCGATAGACTTCCAGCGGCGCCGCGCGCGCGGCCAGCACGGGTGCGTTGCCGGCGGCGGCCAGGAAGGTCGTCAGCAGCCCGCCGAGCAGGGCGATGGCGATGAACACAGGGATGCGTAGGCTGGACATGGATGGCCTCCAGGATGACGTCGAGGCCGATTCCGGCCGCGCTCTGCGTCGACTTGTAGCCCAAGCGGGCCGGTCTGTCAACGATCGGTTGGGGTCGGCTCGAGGGTCCTCAGAAAAGCCACGATGTCCGCGATCTCGCCGTCACGCAGCTTGAACTCCGGCATCTTGCCGGCACGGCCGCGCAGGATCACCTGTCTGATCATCCCATCCGACACGGTGGCCTGGAAGGTCGCGCCGGCGAGGCGGGGAGCGCCTTCCTGCCAGCCGTCGGGGCCATGGCAGCTGGCGCAGCGCAGGCCGTAGGCCGCGGCGCCCCGCGCGGCGTCGCCGCCGGAGGCATCGAATGGCTCCGGGGTCGCGGGGGCTACCGTCTGCCAGGAACGGATGTAGCCCACCAGCTGATCGATCTGCTCGGCGGTCAGGATGGGGGCGCGCGGGTCGCCATAAGCTGGCATCTTCGTCCCTCGCGCCTCGCGGCTGGCATCCCCCGGTCGCCCCAGCGTGATGGATCGACGCAGGAAGTCGTCGTCCACCGCTTGCAGGAAGTCCTGGCTGCCGATGCTCACCGGATGGGTGATCGACGGCGCCATGGTGCCGTCCGAGCCATGGCAGAGCGCGCAGTTCGCCTCGTACAGCGCGCGGCCCTCCGCGGTGGGGGTGGAAGGAACGTAGGGCGGCGGCGACGCATCGCAGCCGCAGAGGCCGAGACCGGCCAGGGCGAGGAAGAGGGTCGGGATGAAGCGGGTCCCGTGCATGGTGCCTCCGGGGCGTGAGGAGCGGGGCGTGAGGAGCGGGGTGTGAGACGTGGAGCGCGCCCGAGGATGGCGGCTCGGTATTCTAGGCGATGCCGAAGCGCCGGGGATGAGCGGCGCATGAAGGCCAGAGGCCGTCGGCGGACGCTACCATTGTCGGCATGGCCCTATCTGAGCCCGACCTACGGCGACGGCTGCCTGAAGCCGCTGCGCTGGCCGCCGAATTCGGCGCGCGCGCCGCCTTGCATGACCGCGATGGCAGCTTCCCCTTCGAGAACCTGGAACGGCTGCGCGCCGCGGGATGGGCCGGACTGTCGGTGCCCGCTGATCGCGGCGGCTGGGGGGCGGGACTGGCGGATGCCGTGCGCCTGCTGCGGGCCTTGGGTGGTGGCTGCGGCAGCACCGCGCTGGCCTATGCGATGCATGTCCAGACATTGGGTACCGCATCGTCGCGGTCCTGGTCGGGCGAATCCTGGCCGAGGCTCTGCCAGGAGGTCGTGGCGCGCGGCGCCTGGGTGAACAGCTGCGCGTCCGAACCGGAGCTGGGCAGCCCCAGCCGGGGCGGATTGCCCCAGACCGTGGCCCGAACCACGGACAATGGGGCGACGTGGCGGATCGACGGCCGCAAGAACTTCGCCAGTCTGTCGCCGATCCTGGACTGGGCCATCATCCCGGCCGCGCTGGCGGACGAGCCGCAGACCATCGGTCGCTTCCTGGTACCGGCCGACCGTCTGACGGTGGAGGAGACCTGGGATGCCATGGGCATGAGGGCCACCGGCAGCCATGATCTGGTCCTGGACGGGGCGATTGTCGATGGCGATGCGCTGCTCTACCGAGAGTCGGCCGCTGCTCCGGGACCGCGGCAGCCGGTCGCCGGCAGCTGGTTCACTCTCTGCTTCAGCGCGGTCTATCTCGGCGTTGCCGAAGCTGCCCTGCGCGACTGCGCGCAATACGCCAGGAGCCGCGTCCCGACGGCCTTGGGCCGGCCCATCGCCGACCTCGATGCCGTTCAACGGCGCATCGGCGCCGCGCATCTGGGACTGCGGGTGGCCGGCAGCTTTCTGGAGCGGGTCGCCGAAGACCTTGACGCCTCCGACCGGACCGCCGCCGATCCGCGGTCAGCGGAGTCACTGGGCGCTGACGTGGTCGCAGCCAAGCTGCAGGTGGCGGAGGCGGCGGTGGCCGCGGTGGACCATGTCCTCCATGTGCTCGGTGGACCGTCGCTGCGTCGCGATCTGACCCTGGAGCGCCGCTTCCGCGACGTGCGGGCCGTGCTCTTCCATCCTCCGGCTCAGGACCAGGGCCTGGCGCTGCTCGGCCGACAGGTCCTGGCGAGCGCGGCCGGCGACGCCGGGATCAGGGCGATGGTCGGAGCAAGCCCAGAGCGAACAGCCGCTCGAGGGTGGCCTGGGGGTCCTGACAGCGGCCGCCCCGAACCTCCGCCGGACGGATGACGGCGCTGCGCGGCGCGGCAAGCCAGTGGAAGCGCTCGCCGGCCGGCAGCAGACCGACAGGCCCACCGGCCGGCCCACCGCGGCAGATCAATGCCAGGTCGGCGACGATGCGCGCGGCCATGGCCACGTCGAGCCCCGGCGCCTGCGCCGCCCAGCGCTCCGGGGCGACGTCCACGCGAAGGTCCAGGTACTCGGCCGCCCGGGCATGAAGGACCACACCGATGGTGAGGCAGTCGTCGGACAGCGCGCTGGGCACCAGCTGCAGCGCGCAGTACTCGTAGGCCAGGTCCACCGCGTTCATCGCCGATGGGACAGCTGCGCGGCGGGGACGGTGGTCAGCGCGAGGCGCAGGCGCTCTGCTTCCAGCGCGAACGCGCGGGGACCGGTCAGGCGGGCCTGCAGATAGGCGACATAGGCATCCCGATTCGCGGCGGCGGTCGCGAAGGCCGGGGCCGCGGCGTCGATCGCCGGCGAGAGCAGTTCATCGGGCACCGTGTCCAGCACGTCGCGAAGCCGGGCCAGGTCAAGCTGGGGCGCCAGTCGCGCGTCGGCCTCGAGGATGTCGCCGGCGAGGGGCAGGAGCACGTGGTCGACGATGGGCGCGAAGGCCCGGAGCGGGCTCTCGGGCGAAACCTGCTCCCAGCGATGGTGGAAGTACAGTGCCGCACCGTGGTCGATCAACCACGGCTGGCGACGCCAGATCATGATGTTGGGGTTGCGTGCCGTACGGTCGATGTTGAGCGTGAGGGCGTCGAGCCAGACCACCGCCGCCGCCAGCGCCGGCGGCACCAGATCCACGGCGCCGACCAACTCGAAGTTGAAGGCCCCGTCAAGGTGGGCCAAGCCGACATTGAGCCCGACGCTCGCCTTGAGAAGATCGCGGATCTCGTCATGGCGGTTGAACTGCTCCGCCCCTTCATCCAGGCGCACGAGCGCCAGGTCGGGCACGGGAAGGCCCAGCGTCCGCGCCAGACCGCCGACAACCAGTTCGG
>JBGAUA010000020.1:0-25869 GCA_044228875.1 Anaerolineae bacterium | reverse complement strand
ACCAGAGCGCGCGGCCCTTGGCCGGCGCCACGGAACTTGACGACCCAGAGGCTTTGATCCTCCATCTCCATCAGCGCGGGCAGCGAACCGCCCTCGCGCAGGGCGGCGACATAGCGGGTGGCTGAGCGTCGCGGTAGACCGGTCGACTGAACGGCGGCCGCGGCGGGAGAGAGGGACTGGTCTTGGGGCATGGGACGCACCTCCACAAGGCATCTTAGCGCAACCGAACGAAATCAGGGCCGGGCCGGCTGGCGCGCGCCGAGGAGACGGCGATCGGCCGCTGCGTCGTCAGCGCCCGGCAATCAGAAGAGGCCCAGTTGTCGGACCGGCGGCAGCAGCTCTGCCGGCCAGGGCGGAAGCTGTCCCACATCGACGCGCCGGGCCAGCTGTTCGTGCAGCAGCCGGGCCAGCGCCGGTGCCAGCGTCTCGTCCGGGGCGTGCACGAAGACGTAGGGCTCCAGTCCTTGCCCGATCCACAGCGCCAACTGGTCTGCCCAGGCCTTGAGGAGCCACCGGTTGGCGTCCAACTGCGCATGGGCCACGAAGCGGACCACGGGGCTGCGACCGGTAACGGTAAGGTGCACCGGCAGTCGCGGCTTTCGGCCCTGAGCAGCCTTGACCAAGGGGTCTGTGGGATCGCTCTCCCACAGGCCACGGCTGTCGAAGATCACGCGGTCCACGGCCAGGTCGACAAGGAGCTGGTCCAGGTCCTGCTCGGCGCTGCCACCGCTGAAGAACGCCGGATGACGCAGCTCCACCGCATAGGCCGGCTCACGCGGCAGACCGCGCAGGTAGGCCTCCAGTCGCGGCAACTCCGAGGGGCCGAAGCCGGGCGGCAGCTGGAGCATCAAGGGGCCCAACCGCGGTGACAGGGGAGTCAGCGTTTCAAGAAACGCCGCGGTCGCCGCCTCGGCGTCGACCAGCCGCCGCTCGTGGGTGATGGCTTGTGGAAACTTGAAGCAGAAGCGAAATGCAGTCGGGGTGTCCTGGACCCAACGCGCCACCGTGGACGAACGGGGCAGGCCGTAGAAGGTGGCGTTGCCCTCCACGGCGTTGAAGACGGAGGCGTACTGCCGCAGGTAGGCGTCGGGCTGCGAGCCTGCCGCGAAGTAGCGGCCGACCCAGGCCTTGTGACCCCAGACGGGGCAACCCAGGTGATAGCCCTTCAGCATCGCGCGCTACGCATGCGGAGATTGTATCACCGTGCATTGCCGTGCGGAATCCGTGAATCAGCCCGCGGGCGCCTTGCCGACCTGGCGCCCGTCCGCCGCGCGTACGGCGACCACCGAAGGGCGCGGCGGCTGGGCGCCATCGGGCCAGGACGAGATGGGCGCAGCCAGGGTGCCGCCTTCTCCCGGATGCTGCACGGACACGAACAGCGTGCTGCCGTCGGGGGTGAAGCAGGGCCCGGTGATCTCCGCTCCAGGCACGCCGGTGAGGAAGCGACGGGCGAAGCCCCGTTCCGGGCCTTCGGTCGGAACGGCGAAAAGCGCCTCCGCTTCACCGAACAGCTCCTGCTGCCCATCCGTGGCCACCCATAGGTTGCCGTCCTTGTCAAACACCATGTTGTCCGGACAGCCCATCCGGCTGACCTGGGACTTGGGATAGCCCCCGTAGTAGCTGTCGGTGGCCGCCGGATCGCCGCAAAGCAGGAAGATGCGCCAGCTGAAGCGCGTCGCACCATGATCGCCACCCGCTTCCTCCAGCTCGATGACATGACCGGCGCGGTTGTACTTTCGCGGGTTCGCGGCGTCCGTCTCGCTGCGCTCCACCGTCGGATCGCCGCGAAGAGGGTTCTTGGTGAGCGCGATGTACACCTTCCTGGTGTGCGGATGAACGACGATGTCCTCCGGTCGATCCATGCGGGTGCCGCCGGCCAGGGAGGCGGCGCGAACCGTGTTGAGGCATACCTCGGCCTGACTCGGAAAGCCGTTGGACCGGCTCAAGGGTCCACGACCGGCGACCAGGGGCAGCCAGTCTCCGCTGCCGTCTTCGTTGAAGCGGGCCGTGAACAGCGTGCCTTCGTCCAGCAGGCGAAGGTTGTGCAGACGGTCCTGCGCGGACATCCCGTGCCGGCTGATGAACTTGTACACACCGGCGAACATGATGTCGTCGCCGTAGTAGCAGGCGGCCTGACCCGTGCCGGCTAGGACCACGCTCGCACCCTCCGAACGCAGACGTCCCAAGGCCGTTCGCTTGCGCGGTATCCAGCTCGGGTCAAAGGGATCGATTTCCACCTGGTAACCGAAGCGGAACGACTCGTTGGGCTCCTTGTCGATGCGAAAGCGGTCGTCGGCCTTCTCGAATCCGTAGGCCGTGCCTTTCAAGGGGAAGCCGTAGTCGATGTAGATTCGGTAGCGCGGGTCGTTTTCCGGAACGTCGTTGCGGTCGCCGAAGAAGAGGTGGAAGTTCTCCTCCGAGGTGAGCAGGGTACCCCAGGGGGTCAGGCCTGCGGAACAGTTGGCCAGCATGCCTTTGACCCGCAGCCCGCTTGGGTCGGCTGTTGTCCGCGTCCAGGCATGTCCTGCCGCGGGACCGCTCAGCTGGGTAGGACTCAGGCCGGTGACCCGCCAGTTGCGCGGCGAGTCGCTGCGCACGCGCCAGACGTTGTCGACATCACTGAAGACCTCGACAAAGGACACCCCCATGGCGGCCAGCTGGATCTCCAACTGCTCCACGGTCGGGTCCGCCGGATCGTAGCCAGGCAGCATGAGGCCGGCGTTGCTCGACTCGTGGTTGACCACCATCAAGCCGTGATGGGACGCTCCACCGCCATGCTGCAGGGGGATGAAGCCCACATAGTCGGCGTTGTAGCCGAACTGCAGTGACTGCGCGGCGACGCTCTGTCTGCGCGGGTCGAAGGGTGGCGCTCCGGGCATGACGGGGTCGCCCCAGCGCAGGAGGACCTGCGCCTCGTAACCTTCGGGAACGCGGATGGCATCGCCGGAACCAGGTGGTACGGGGCGAAAGGAGAGCCCGCCGGGACCGGCGGGAACCGGCAGCTGCCTCTTGTTGCCCGTCCAGGGTAGGAAGAGCGCCGCGCCGCCGACCAGGAGCCCGCCCTTCAGGGCCCTGCGCCGGTCAATGGGGCGCCCTGGAATCCGACCCGGTTCCGATTGCTGGCGCACGAACATCTCCTTGCCGCTTGACCGCGATCGCTCATCGTGAGATGTCGCGGTGCAACGCGTGCCGATGCCGCATCTTAGCAGCGGCGAGCGCCGACGGTCTACCCTGGTATAATGCGCCGTGACCGCCGCATCGGGGTCGAGGTGCCGGAGTCCAGACGACCATGGAGAGCAGCGTGGAAGCGATCAATCGCGCGGATGGCCGCATGAACGCCCTGAGCGAGCGCATGGAGCGCTACGGGCTCTGGGGCATCTTGCTGGTGGCTGCCACCGCCTTGGGTGGCAGCCTCTTCTTCAGCGAGGTCATGGGCCTGACGCCCTGCCGACTCTGCTGGTTCCAGCGTATCCTGATGTACCCCATCGTCGTCGTCGCCGCTGTGGCCCTGCTGCGCGACGACCGTCGGGCGTCGCTCTATGTGCTGCCCTTGTCGCTCACGGGCATCGGCGTGTCGAGCTACCATTACCTTCTGCAGCAGGGCCTCTTCTCCGAATCCACCGGTTGCGCGAAGGATGGCCCGCCCTGCTCGGCGATCGATTGGCTGGCCTTCGACTTCATCACGATCCCGTTCCTGGCGCTGACGGCTTTCCTGCTCATTTCGCTGGGCGCCTCAGCGGCCCTGCGACAGGATCTCAGTGGGCCGCGGCCGCCGGCGGCGCGGGTCGTCCTCCTGACGCTGGCCGCCGTGGCGGCTTTCTACGGTATCTTGGCCGTTCTTGTCTGACCATTCCCCCTTCGCGATAGGAGCCCGACCTCGTGGACGCCATCTACCCTTACGCCGTCTTTCTGCACAACCTCCTGCGTTGGCTGGTTCTCATCTTTCTGGGCATCGCGCTGCTGCGCGCCCTGCCCGGTTGGCTGGGCGGCCGTTCGTGGCGACCAGGCGATGACGCCGCGGGCAAGCGACTGACCATGGCGGTCGACCTGCAGCTCTTGCTGGGGCTGCTGCTGGCCGCGGTGAGCCCGACCGTTCGCGTGGCGATCCAGGACATGGGCGCGGCCATGAAGGATGTCAGCCTGCGCTTTTGGTCCGTGGAACACACCGCCATCATGCTGCTGGCCGTGGTCCTGGTGCACATCGGTCGCGCCCGCAGCCGAAAGCCCGCCGATGATGCGGTGAAGCATCGCCGGGCGGCCGTCTTCTACGGCCTGGCGCTGCTGGCCATCCTGGCGGCCATGCCCTGGCAATGGCTGGCCGTCAATGGCCGGCCGCTCTTGCCCGAGCTGCCCTTCTAGGGCCCGGCCGCCCCAGCCCCGCCAGGCGCCTGCACGTGATCGCCCAGCGTCTGGCGCCGTTCGGCACCACCATCTTCTCGTCCATCACCGCGCTTGCCGAGCGGCACGGGGCGATCAACCTGGCGCAGGGATTCCCCGACTTCGACGCGCCGCCCGCTGTCGTCGAAGCGGCCGTGGCCGCCCTGCGCGCCGGTCAGAACCAGTACGCGCGTTCGATGGGCCATCCGGACCTCGTCCGGTCCATCGCCGCCTTCTATGCGCGGCGTTACGGCCTGGAACTCGATCCGATGGCCGAGGTCGCGGTGACCTGCGGCGCCACCGAGGGCATCGCCGCCGCGCTGCTGGGGCTGTTGAACCCAGGTGACGAGGTGGTCGTCCTCGAACCGACCTACGACAGCTACGCCGCCTGCCTGGCGATGGCCGGCGCCGTCCCCCGCTTCGTGACCCTCCGCTTTCCGGACTTCGGCCTGGATCCCGCCGAGCTTCGCGCGGCCGCGGGTCCGCGCTGCCGGGCGATCCTGCTCAACAGTCCGCACAACCCGACCGGCAAGGTGCTCGACGATGCCGAGCTGCGCCTGGTGGCCGACCTCTGCCGGGAGCGCGATCTCATCGCGATCACCGACGAGGTGTACGAGCACCTTACCTTTGACGGTCGTCGACATCGGCCACTGGCCACCCTGGAAGGCATGTGGGAACGGACCCTTACCCTCTCCTCGGCGGGGAAGACGCTCGCCTGCACCGGCTGGAAGGTCGGTTGGGCGGTGGGGCCGGCGACCTTGGTCGCCGGCCTGCAGGCCGCGCATCAATTCTTGACGTTCTGCGCGGCGACGCCGCTGCAGGCGGCGGTCGCGTTTGCATTGGACAGCCTTGATGATCCGGCGCTGGATCACCTGCGCACCGAATACACAGCGCGCCGCGACTACCTTTGCAGCGGGCTGGAACGCTTCGGCCTGCGGGTGGCGCGCCCCCAGGGCACCTACTTTGTCCTGGCGGACTTCAGCGCCCTTTCGGACGAGGACGACCGCGTCTTCGTGGAACGGCTGATCAGAGAGCGCGGTGTGGCGGCCATTCCGCCGAGCGTCTTCTATCCGCGGCATCCCGCCGAAGGCCGACACCTGCTGCGTTTCGCGTTCTGCAAGCGCCTGGCCACCTTGGAGCTGGCGATGGAACGCTTCGCAGGCCGCGGGGAGTGGCCTTGAACATGCTGCGCGTGGCAGGGTTGCAGATGGATCCGGTCTGGGAGGATCCCCAAGCCAGTTGTCAGCGGGCGGACCGCTTGTTGGCCTCAGCGGCCGCCGATGGGGCCGGTCTGGCCGTGCTGCCGGAGATGTTTGCCACGGGTTTTTCCATGCGCGCCGACCTGTTGCTTGAGCTTGCCGGCATTACGCGCGCCTTCCTGATCGAGGCGGCGCGGCGTCATGGGCTCTGGATCTGCGCCGGATTGGTGCTTCCCGGTGTCGAGCGGCCCCGAAACGCCGCGCTGTTCGTGGATCCTGATGGCCGCGAGCGATTTCGCTACGACAAGGTCCACCCCTTCAGCCTGGCCGGTGAACCGGACCATTACGAGGCGGGTCGGGAGCTGTCGACGGTGACCATCGACGGCCTGCGCCTTACGCCGATGATCTGCTACGACCTGCGCTTCCCCGAGCCCTTCCGCGCCAGAGCCGCGGAGACCGACGGCTTTATCGTCCTCGCCAGCTGGCCGGCGGCGCGGCGCGAGCATTGGCGTGTCCTGCTCCACGCGCGGGCCGTCGAGAACCAGGCCTACGTGCTGGGGGTCAACCGCGTGGGCGAGGGCGACGGACTCCGCTACGCCGGCGACACCATGCTGGTAGATCCCTCCGGCGAGACCCTGGCCGCCGCTGCGGACCAGGCGGCGGTGGTCGCGGGCACGCTGTCCGCCGAGCGGGTGGCGGAACTCCGCGCGCGATTCGGCTTCCTTGCGGATCGCCGGCGAAACCTGTACCGGGTCTTCGACGCCGATTCCGGGTGATGGGCGGTCACTGCAGCGGTTCCAGCCAGACAAGCCCCATCGTACCGGCATCCACCAGGAGCATGGCTGCTGGGTCGGCCGGTCGAGGTTCGCCGAAGCGCAGCCGCCAGCCGCGTCCGTCCGCCGCCAGGCCGAGGCGCTCGATCCAGGCCCTCGCCACCAGGCCCATGGTGCAGCGCACGTTGACCTCACCCAAGGGGTGAAAGCGCTCCTGGCCGTCCGTATCGACATAGGACCAGGCATCGACCCCGAAGGGGCCGGCGTAGCCTTCCGCGGCCAGTGCGCTCCCGGTCGCCAGGACGACGGCCTCGAGTTGCTTCGCGTCGGCCGGGGAGAGGCAGCGCTGTGGCAGTTCGGCGGGGAGGCGGCATCCGGGCCAGAGCGTCAGGCCCTGGAAGCGGCCCAAGGCGTCGATGGATTGCCCATGAGCGCCGAGGATCTGGACGCCGGAAGCATCCACCATGGCGACGCAGCCGACATCCGCCTGGCGCGACATCCACGGCTCGAAGAGCAGGCCGTCGCCGCGCATGAATCCCGTGCGCATCCAGCGTCGCTGCGCGTTGCTCGGTCCGTCGGCGCCGACCACGATGCGTTGTCGGCCGGCGGCCGACCAGGCCGCCTTGAGCACCCAGCTGCCGGAGGGGGAAGCGCGACCGCCGCCGGCCGACAGGTGCGCCGACAGGTCCGCTTCGTCGGCGACCATGCGCGCGCCTGGCAAGCTCAGGCCCAGACGCCCTGCCAGGGCCAAGGTCCACGATCGGGACGCCAACGGGCGGCTGGTCTGGCCTGATACGAGCGGCAAGGACCAGAGCGCGTCGAGCCACGCGATGCCGGTCCTGCTTCGCGTTCCGGAGGACGCTGCGACTGGGGCGGGACGCCACCGGTCGGTGGCGTCGGTCGCGGCCCAAACCAGCAACGCGTTCGGCGAATGCCGGGGGACTCCTCCGCTGACAAGCGGTGGCGAGAACGATGTTGGCGCAGATGGGAAGTGGAGGTCTAGGAGCGGAATGGGCTCCGGAATCCACAAGGCATCGGCCTCGTCGCGGGCCAGGACCGCCAGCAGGCCGGCCGACAGCCCCAAGCGCGCCAAGGTGGCTTTTCCGGGTTGAGCCGAACGTCCGGCCCAGGCTTCCTCGGCCAGGAGGTTGGCGATGATCAGACCCGGCACGTCCGCTCCAAGTGACGGCGAGGTTCAGCCGGCATCCGGTCGCGGTCCCGGGCGGCTTGGGGCCGGAGGCGGACGGCGCTCGGCAGGCACTTGCTCTAGTTCCAGCCGCCGAATGAACGCGTCGTCCAGTCCGGCGGCCAGGCGATCGGCGCGGTTGAACTGGCGACCGCGGGCGAGGGCGGGCCTGAGCGGCCAGTGTACCTGCTCGAGATAGGCTTCCCACATGCTTTGCCCAGGATCGCGCATGACCGTCAGCCAACGCCAGCCGAAAGCCACGTGCCCGACCTCATCTCGGCGCACCCGCCGGATCACCGCCGCGGTCGCGAGGTCGCCCGCGGCGAGGGCCGCCGCTTCCAGATCCAGGGTGTGGTCGAGGTTGGCGTTCTCAAAGGTCAGGGCCATGGCGCAGACAAAGCGCAGCGGATGTTCCCTGAGGCCGGGCGTCTTGTGCCAGAAGTATCCGGTCACGGCATGGTCACCGAATTCCAGGCCGCAATCGGCCAACCGCGAGATGTACATGCGCGCGTGGCGCTGCTCCTCCGCCAGGATGCGCAGCAGATCCTGGCGAAACGCTGACGGCGCGCGCGGATAGGCCAGGATCGCCCAGGCGTAGAGCTCGGCGGCCTGCAGTTCGTGGTTGGCCAGGGCATGTAAGATGCGGCCCCGCTGACGCGGGTCGCGCATGCCGTCGAGTCGCGGGAGCCGCTTGACCTCGCGCCCCGGTCGGATGCGCAGCCGGGGAGGTCTGCCAGGGGCCATCGGCAGGATGTCCGGCTCTGGCAGCATGTCGGTCATGCCCGTCGGCGGCGCAGCGAGTTTGGCTTCCAGTGACTCGGAAAGGACCACGCCGGCGGCGAAAGCGCTCAGCTCCATGACCCGCTTGCCTTGCCGCGCTGCAGACCGGCTTGCCTGCCTTCGGCGCGGGTGAACGCGTAGGGCGCCATAAGGTGTATGACGCCAACCGTTGCCCTCGAGGATGTCAGCTGTGAGCCAGGAAGGCTCGAGGGAAGCGCGCCTTGTCCGTCTCCGAACACAGCCCGTAGATCATGTGCTCTTCATCGGTCAACCCGCTCTGACTGTCCAGGCTGATGGACAGCACGATCTCGATGTCCGTCGGAGCTTCAGCCTTGTCTTGGACATAATGTAGCCAGTCCTGCAGCAGGGAGTACTCGTGAAGGTCCACGATCAAGATCTTCACGGAGTAGGCCACGCCCTCCACTCGGGTGATGAAGTGAGGAAGGGGCGGGTTGTCGTGGGGCGCCGGTAGGCGGCCGACAAACACCGCTCTCGCGTCGGCACTGGCGGTGGCGGCGGCATGGGCCTCTCTCAGGCTGGCGATCTGCTCCTCCGGCGACATCAAGGGAAGGCCGAAGGTGACCTTGCCATGGCTGGCGAGCGCTTGGGCCAGGACATCGCGACGCTGGGACGCCATCTGGATAGCGCCCGACCCGATCAACATGACGAGGTTGTGGGGGCTGGAGACCACTTCGGCGACCACGGCATTGGTGAGACTGGATTCAGCGCTGTCCAGGAGCGGCGCTTTCACCACGATCGTGTCCGGCACGGCGCCGGCCTCGGCCATGTATCGCTTGACGTGGTCCGAGAGCACCCGATCGGAGCGCTCTGTCCCCAGTTCCTTCAGTGCGGCCAGCGACAGCGACCGGAGTTCGGGATCCGTCATGCGGATGTTGTCTTCGAGGCGGTCGATGCCGAACATGTCGCCCAGGCGCGCAACGGCGACACAGGAGCGAATGTGGATGTCGCGGTCCATGTCATCCATGTTGGGCCGAACGGTCGTCAGAACCGACTCATCGCCGCTGATGCCCAGGACGTCCATGAGCCTCGCTCGACGCGGGCCCATGACGCTCAGGTCGAACGCCTCGCGTGACGCCGGGGCCGCGAGATCCTTGCCGAAGGTACTCAGCGACGCGAGGACGCCCGGGTCGCCGTAATTCAGGTAGCAGTTCATCAGCGGCCGCAATGCGGTGCGAGAGCCAGAAGCCACCAACTGGCGGGCTACCTCCTCGCGCTGCGCTGGATTGCCTGAACCCAGATCGCGGAGCATTTGCTTGGAAGAAACCGGCGCGACATCGCCGCTGGGGGCCTCGGTCGCCTCCGGCTGCCTGACGGGGGCCGAACGGGGCGTCGGGGTTCCTACCCTCGCGGAAGCAGGTCGTGCTTCCTCTTTCTTGCCGCCGAAGAGCCGCTTCAGAAAACCCATGGCTGCTACTCCTCCAGGTGGACGGGACGTGCGCCGCGATCGGACGAATGGCCTGCAGTGACCGTTCGGGAACAGCATACCCCAAAGGTCGCCATGGAGCCAGCCCGACAGGCGACGACCCGTCACCGAGGCGTTGCTCGAAGCGCCGGCTTCTGCTACTGTCTCGGCAGTCTGCTCGCCGCCGCACGCTGCATCCTAGAAACGCAGGGGACATGACGCAAGCCCTCGCGCCCCAGACCGAGCCGCTCGAAACCCAAGCATCAGCCGGCGGACGCGCACCGAAGTCGGAACGATCGGCGCTGCGCTTCGGTCAGCGGTGGCTCATGGTGCTGCTGGTCACGATGTTGTTGCTGTTCGTCTACATGACCCGGCTTTTCTTTGTGCCGGTCGTGGTCGCTGCCGTCTTCACCACGCTGACCTACCCGCTTCAGGTCCGGTTGGTCAAGCGTCTGGGCGGACGCCGGGGCCCTGCTGCCCTGCTCAGCTGCATGATCGTGCTGCTAGGGGTGCTCATCCCGATCTACATCGCCGTGACGATGGTCATCGGCGAGATGGTGCAGCTTTTCGACAGCAACCAGGTGCGACTGCTGGCCGTCCTGCGCTCCGCGGCCCACAACATCGATCGCATGTCCACCGAAGGGTTGGCGGGCTTGATCCCGGTGCCCAGCTGGGCTCCGCCGATCAACCTCGAGTCGATCAACTGGCAGGATCTGATCAGTTCGGCCGGCAATGCCCTTGGCGCGCTGATCAGCGGCACGTCCCAGGGCGCCTTGCAGGTGGTCGCCAGCCTGTTCGTGGTGCTGTTCACGATGTTCTATTTCTTCCGTGACGGTGAGGTCATCGTCCAGCGCTTGCGCTTGCTGAGCCCTCTGGAGGAGCGCTACGAGGACATGCTCATCCAGCGGATGGTCTCGACCAGTCGCGCTACCGTGAGGGCCACCGTGATCATCGGGTTCATCCAGGGGACCTTGGGAGCCATCACCCTCAGCTACTGCGGCATCCAAGCGCCAGTACTCTGGGGTGTCGCCATGTGGGTGCTGGCGCTCTTCCCGCTGGTGGGCACCTGGGTGGTCATGTATCCGATCGGTATCATCGAGTTGGTGCAGGGCAACATTCGCGAAGGCCTGATCATCATGGTCGTGACCAGCCTGGTCATCTCCACGATGGACAACGTCATCCGACCGCGCCTGGTAGGGCGGCGAGCCGGCATGCATGACCTGCTGGTCTTCTTCTCCACCATCGGTGGGCTGGCAGCCTTCGGCATTCTGGGTGCTGTCGTCGGTCCCATCGTGGCATCACTGTTCCTGGCCGTGCTGGACATCTACGCCCTGGAATTCAAGTCGCAGTTGGAGCATCACCGCCTCGGGCCCACCGAGCCCGAGGCTGAGGAGGAAGCTCCGCTCCAGCTGTCCTAGCGAAGCGCCGGCCGCCGTCTCGTAATCGGGCAGGATCCGCTGGCGCCGCTCGCCGCTCTGGGCATCGGTCCAGGTGACGCTCACCGCTGGCATGGCCAGGACCCGCTCCAGGCCGATTCGCCCGATCAGCCAATCCACAAACGCTGTGCGGATGTTGTACACCCGGTCTCGGCGCGCGATGCAGTCCTCGCCATCTCTCGGCTGCAAGGCTGTTTCATCGGTGATCGACACGTACTGGCCACGACGCCAGGTTGCGCGGACAGCCGATGGCCAGTCGCCATGTCCTTGCCAGCGGAGCACCGCCTGACCACCGCCCCAATTCGCGATGCCCTCGGTCAGGACGCCGTCGCCGACGAAGCGATCGTCCAGTGTGAGGTGGTGGGCCAGCTCATGGGCCAACACCGCCTCGATCTGCACGGGGCTGCTTCGCTCGTCGATGAAGACCATGAGCAAGGGCGGCGCTTCGCGCGTTGCTGCCAGACCGCGCGCGGGGCAGCGAGCTTCATAGCGCCGGGCGAAGACGACGTTCACCGGGCCGGCGAGCGTGCGGTCCGCCAATTGCCGTCGATCCGCGTCGAGAATCTCCTCGAGGCGGTCGGACCAGGCCGCAGCCCGCGCCTGGAGCAGGTCGTCGCCGTCGTCGGCCGCAAAGACCCGGAAGTGCGCGCTGGTGGCCAGCGGCAGGCGGTCGACGAGGTCGGGAGTGGCGGGCCAGTCCACCGCCGCCGGCAATGACGGATCTTCCTCCGCCGCGCCCGGGGTGCCGGTCACGACGCGGGGCGCCTCGCTCGCGGCGCCAGACAGGCTGGCGGTCACCGTTGGAGCCACCGTCGTAGACGGCTGGGCCTTGGCCGACGGGGTTGCCGTCGGCTGGCCGGACCCCGTACGGTCCTGCGTTGCGGAGGGCCGGGCGCGACGCGGAGAAGGGGAATCCGGCGCAACTGCCTCGATTGCCGGCCGGTCCGGCCGCGCGCTCCTCACCCAGACCAGGCCGGCGAGCAGCAGGAACCAGGCCGCCAGAGAGAGCATGGCCAGCGCTGCCAGCGCTTGGCGGGCCGTCACGGTACCACTTCCTGCGTTGTCCGGAGGAATGCCGGACGTCGCACCTGCTTGAGTGTGACGTCGAAGCGCGCCGCGAAGGCCTGCAGAAAGACATCCCGCACCCCGGCCATCGGGGGTGCCTGGCCTAGCTGAGCGGCGATGCTGTCCACCGTCGCCTGAGGCATCGCACAGGGTACGATGGCACCGAATGCGTCCAGGTCGGTGCTGACGTTCAAGGCCAGGCCGTGGTAGCAGACCCAACGCTCGACGCGGAGTCCCAGGGCCGCCACCTTCCCGGTGTCGGTCCAAACGCCGGTGGCGACGCCGTCTCGTGATTCAGAGGCGATACCAAAGGCGGCGAGGCAGTCCACGGCCGTCGCGGCCAGGTTGGTGCTCAGCCAGCGAACGTCCTTTCGATGGCGGCGCAGATCGAGAATCGGATAGGCCACCAATTGTCCCGGTCCATGGTACGTGGCAGCGCCGCCCCGTTCTACCGCGACCCGATCGATACCCCGTCGAGCAAGTTCGGAATCGTCCAGCAGGATGTCGTTCGCTCCGGCGCGGCGACCAAGCGTGATCACCGGATCGTGCTCACAGAGCAGCAGTCGGTCGGCGCCCCTCCCATCAGCAAGTTCGGCCGCCAACCACTTCTGCCAGGCCCAGACCTGCCGATAGGGACGGCGGCCCAGCCAGGTCCAACGCAGTTCCCGTCGCGAAGCGGCGCTTCCCTCTGGAGTCGCGAAACCGGCGATCATTGCCGCGTTGGCTCGAGGTACAGGTGGTCGCGGGCGGCATAGGGCAAGTAGGCCGGCACCCGCAGCTCGAGGCTGATGGTGGGGCTGGGGGTCGCGGAGGGACTGGGGCTGGGGGTCGGAGGCGGAGGGCTGCTGGTGGACGGTTGGGTTCGTGTGGGCGTGGGGGTGAAGAGGCTGGGGGTCGGCACGTTGGGCGGCAAGGTTGGGAAGGGCTCGGTCGGAGCCAAGGTGGGGAAGGGCGGGGTCGGAGGAACCTGCCACGGCGCTCCGCCCGCCTCGACATGCGCGGTTTCGTGAGGCGCCAACCCCGCGGAAAGCAGGGCGGTGACGCCGGCGACGGCCAGCAGACCAAGCCAGGTCCGGCGTTTCCGAGATCCCATGGGCGATGCGGCGGCGACTAGCGGGTGCTCTCAGGCAGGGCCATCAGGAGGGGCCGCGGCGTCGACAAGGCCGCCGACCGCCATTGCTGCTCCGTGTTGCCGCGATTCTGCCACGGCATGAAGATGCGCGTGGTTGCCGCCAGATCCGACACGTCCCGCACCCATAGACCGCCCTCGCCGCCGACGAAGAGCAGCTCGCAGGAAGCGTCCAGAGCCGGCTGGACCAGCTCCATCACGGAGAGGTAGATACGGCTCGACGCGGCAGCCTGATCGATCGCCGACGCTGGCTCCAGGGGGCCGCCCATGTGGCGCCACTGGCCACCACCGTCGTGGCTGACCCATAGCCCTTCGCCCCAAACCGTCGCGAAGAGGGTGTCGGTACGGGTGCGGCTATATGCCAGGTCCGTGACCTGGTCGACCGCGGCCGGAAGCATCCCGGGAAAGGTCGGTGATCCAAAGGTCACGCCGCCGTCGGCAGAGGTCAAGACGCCGCGCGAAGTGTTGGCGCCGGGCACCGGCGTGACGACCGCGGATGGGCCGAGACCCGCGGCGACCCGCAGGGGATCCTTGGGGCTCACGCTCAGCCCGGTCACCGTCGCATAGCGCAGGTCCAGGGAAGGGCTGCTGCCACGATGTTCCCAGCTGCCGCCATCCGTGCTGGTCCAGATGCCGGCGCGATCGGTGCCCAACCACATACGGCCAGTGGCGTCGGTGGTCGCTGCCCAGGCCGCGCGAACCGGTTGCCCCGCCGCATCGAGCACGTCAGTGCTCGCCATGATCCAGTCGCCGCCGTTGGGAAGGGCGCCGTCCCAACGGTAGACGCCGGCGGACTGATCTGGACGGGTCGCCAGGGTAAAGACGTCAGGGCCACTGCTCACCAACCGCGAAGGCCACGCGGTCAGGGTGCCTCTGGACGAGAAGCCTGTTGGGCTGGAGACCAAGGCTCCGAACAGGTTGCGATCTCCGAAGCCGGCGGCCCAGGCCAGGGTGTTCGGATGGGCCGGGGTCATCAAGAGGTCGGAGAGCCGTTGACCTTCCAGCGTGCCCAGCAGGGTCAGGGCGGTCGATTCGAAGGGCGCGGAAAGGGTCTGCCAGACATCGTTGGGCGCCTGGCCCCAATGCGCGGCCGCGTAGATGCGGTCCCGTCCGGCGCTCAACAGGTACACCGATGCATCATCCCGGTCGGGACTGAAGGGTACGCGCTGCCAACCGCTTCGCGAGCAGGCCGAGTCGATGGCCACCTGGGCCTTGGCGGGAATCGGCGCCAAGGTGGTGGCCCCGACCACGACGAACAGTGCGGAGATCCAGGCGATCCGCTTCATGGCACGCTCCGTCCAGGTGGTGTCGGCGTGCTGGACGACACCGCGGGCGGGGCCAGGGTCGGTTTAGCTGTCGCCGGCGGGGCAAGGCTGGTGGGGACCGGGGTGCTCCCGGAGACTGGAGCGTTGCCCGGGGCGTAGGACAGCCGCAACTCGTAGTACTCGTATGGATCGAACTCGTTGGCGCCGGGTCGACCCTGGACCGAGATCCAGATGGTCTTCTTCACGTCCGCCCTGACCTCGGTCCATTCCTTGCGGTCGCCGTCTCGATGTTCGACCACGTTGTCGTTGGGGCACTGACCGGCGCTGACGAGCAGTCCAGCGTCCATGTCGTAGTCGCGGTCGTCCGGCGGGGTCAACTCGATCTGGTAGTAACCGGGTCCGCTGGCGGTGTTGAAGGGTGTCAGGTCCACCTGATACCAATCCTGATCACTGGCGGAATTGATGGTTGCCTGCAGTGGCTTGGCCCAAGGCGAGGTCCACTTGATCGCCGTGGCATAGCGGCAACTGTTGTTGGCCGCCGCATTGTCATAGTCGTCGCGCTTGGCCAGCCGCGTCCGGGTCGGGGACGGCGTCAGCGATGCCGCAACCGTCGGGGTCGGGCTGGGTTCGAGTGTCGTCTGCGACACCGCAAGCCCGTAACTGGCCTCGCTGCCGAAGCGGGTGCCGCGGTTGTCGACAGTGACAAGGACCCTGCCGTTGCCGCCGGCTCGAAAGAGAATCTCCGACTCCAAGGCGTTGCCGTCCTTGTCGTCGTTCCAGCAACCGAGCTCTGGATGCATGGAGAGGCAGAGGCTGCCTTCCGGCAGGTCGCCTGCGGCGATAAGGGTGTCGACTCCCGGGACCAGTTCTTTCGTGCTGATCTTGTACCAGCGGCCTCCCTTCACCTGGAAGGCCACCAGGTCAACGTCGCCCTTGTAGCAGGACTTGTGGGTCTCCGCCTTCCCGTCGCCTCCCAGGTCCGGATAGACCTCGCGCTCCTGGCCGCGATAGTTGTCAGGCTCGAACGCGTCGTCGCAGTCCCCGGCGCCCGCACCGCCTGGCCCGCCGCCGGGAGCGTTCTTCGGCGTCGGCAGGGGGGTGTTGCTGGCTTCGGCCGCGGGTTCGGGCGTGATCGTGACGGTCGCCGTGCCGTCGCCCCCCGGGGTCGGCAGCTCAAGGGTCGGTGCGATCGGAAGGTCCGTCGGCGTCGAGGTCGGAGCGGGCAGCGGTTCCGTCAGCCATTGGCTGCTGACCGTGAAGGCTCCTGACTTGCCATCGATCACGACGATGCGTTGGCTGGGGCCGGTGGGGATGGAGGCATCGGTGAGCAGCACGGGGCTGCTGAATGCCCCATTGCCCTCCATCGGCACCGGGATCTCGGCGAGAAGGTGGCCTACGCGACTGAGGTCGACATCGCCGCCTTGAAGCTGTTCCTGAGACACCAGGCGCACGTCGAGTTGGCTTCCCGGCTCCCAGCCGCTGCCGCTGAAGATGGGCGTCCAAGGATTGCTGAGGTCGATCGCGACAGAGCCCCCCAGCGCGCTCTCCGGGCCGCGGGCAACCACCACGCTGATCTGGCGGGTGTTCAGTTTGGTCGGCGTCGCGGGGTCGGCGTTGCCGTAGGCCACGATGCGTTGACCGGCTCGCAAGGCGTCCGGTTCCGCCGGAACGCCGTCTACGAGGATCTCCGTGTTGTCCGACAGGGACAGGCTGTCGAAGACGCCTTCGCCTGGAGCGACGTCCAACGTGATCACCCGGCCCGCCACGGCGGCAATCGGACCTTCGGCCTTCAGCTCCGCCGGGTCCACCACGGCGACCTCGCTGCCGTCGCTGCCCGTTGCGCAGGTTGCGCAGCGGCCGCCGGCAGCAGGGAGTGTTACCACGGCGAGGCTCTTGCTCTTCTCGATCTCTCGGACGTTGGCGCGCCGTTCGGTGCGGTCACCATCCTCGCCCACGCTGGTCTGGCTGGGGAAGAAGGTGTAGACATGGTCGTCAGTTTCGGCGAGAAGTCGCTGGCAGATGGCGCCGCCATGCGGCTCACGCTCTCCGAGGTACAAGAGGACGCGGGGCAGGTGGCCGCCGTCGCACATGTCGGCCTGGGCCTGAACACGGCCGGCGCCGGCAATGAGCGTAGCCAGCGCCAGCAGCAACCCACCGGCTACCAGCAGACCGCGGCGGCGTTCGAGGGCGTCGAGGGGGCGCAGTCGGGCCAGCAGGGTCGACGCGCGCAAAGCGGTGCCGGCGCCGTTGAGCACCGGATAGCGCAACCGCAATGCCACCGGTGCTTCCCAGGCGCGCAGCGCCGTGCCGAGGTGTCTGGTCAGGAGGGCAAGCGGCCAGGCCAAGGCGGCCAGCGCCACCACCATGCCACCGCGGACGCCGATGCTGCCGTCACGCAACAGACCGGCAACGAGGCCCAATGCGCCTGCTCCGGGGAGACCTCGGCCCAGGGCCCAGCTGCCGACCTTCAGCATGCTGGGGATGAGGATGAGCACGAACAGAGCCGTGTAGGACAGGAACAGACCCGCCACCACCACCGGCCGCCACCCAGGGCGAACGATGTCGGAGAGCACCCGCTCGCCAAAGCGCCACAGCAGGACGATGGGCAGGAGGAGGAGCCCGATCACCACCAGCAGCCCGATTGCCAGGAGCGGCAGGGTCAGGGAAAGCTTGAGAAGGATGGGCAGGACGTCAACCAGGCCTGAGCGCATGTTGGCCAACTGGCCGAAGCCGACCAGCCCTTCCACCTGCTCCCGGAGGCCGAACCCGTCCAGGAAGTACGATGTCCGATAGCGCCAGCCCCAGACATGGAGCGCGGCGAGCAGCGTGGAGAAGGCGATGGCCAGCGCCCGCGCCGACACCTGCGGCAGGGCAATCCCGCCGGGAAGCGATGGCGCACCCAGTCGCTGCCAGACGGCCGGAGCGCTGCGACCCAGCGGCACCAGGCCGACATCTCCCATTGCTGCCGCCGTGGCCAGCGCCGGTCGCGCCGATGCCGGCGCCCGACCGCGATCGATGATGGTGCCGGCCATGTCGACGTTGTCGAGGCTGGCGCCATCCAGCTCGGCGCCGCTCAAGTCCGCGCCCGCCAGGTCCGCCCAGCCGAGGTTTGCCCGGCCGAGGTCCGCTTGACGGAGGTTGGCGCCGCGCATGACGGCCCAGCGCACATCGGCCTTGCGTAGCACGCTGGAATGCAGGTCGGCGCCTTCCAGGACCGCCCAGCGAAGGTCCGCCGCCGAGAGATCCGCGCGGCTGAGGTCGGCTCCCCTTAGATCAAGTCGGCTCAGGTCGGCGCCGCTCAAGTCCTCGCCGCTGAGATCGACGCGGGGTCCCTCGGGCTGGTTGATACGGGCCAGGATGTCTTCACGGTCAAGGGCCATGTCAGGCTTCCAATCTGGGCAGCATGCGATCGGCCATCCCCGAACTCCGGCGCCGGAGACCCGCGCTCTGGCGCTCTGTCGGATTCAAGAGGGTCCCGGGGAAGCGGCGCGTGACCGAAAGGGCGGCAGGCATTATAGAGGACGGGCAACTGCGCGCAAGCGCTAGCGGGCGGGCGCGGCGGGCGCAGCAATGGTCTCGATGAGCGTTCGCCCCGTCATCTCGACGGGCCTCGCAAGTCCCAGCATGCCGAGGATGGTCGGTGCAACGTCGCGCAGGGCGCCGCCCTCCCGCAGGCGAGCGGCGTGACCCGCATCCAAGCGCATGCTGTCGTGAACCACGATGCACGGAACCGGATTGCAGGTGTGGGCCGTATGTGGCCGGCCGGTCAGCGGATCGATCATCTGTTCGCAATTGCCGTGGTCTGCGGTCACCAGGGCGCTGCCGCCGCGAAGGGCCAAAGCGGCGAGTACCCGCCCCAAGCAGGTGTCGACGGTCTCCACCGCTCGGATCGCCGCCTCAAGGACTCCGGTGTGGCCGACCATGTCCGGGTTGGCGTAGTTCAGCAGGATGAAGTCGTCGATGCCGGTCTCGATGCGGCTGACCAGACTGTCGGTGAGTTCGACGGCGCTCATCTCCGGTTGCAGATCATAGGTAGGCACTTTCGGCGACGGGACCAGAGCGTGCATTTCGCCGGGAAACGGGCGCTCGTGCCCGCCGTTGAAGAAGTAGGTGACGTGCGCGTATTTCTCTGTCTCCGCGGCATGGTACTGGGCCAGGCCCGCGTCGGCGATGACGCGCGCCAGGGGATGGACCACGTTCTGCGGCGCGAACAACGCGGGCGCCCGCTGGTCTTCCGCCACCTGGGTCATGGTCAGCACGTGGAGCCCCGGCGGGCAACGGACATCGGCGAACCCGTCGAACGCCGGATCGGTCATGACGGTCAGCAGCTGACGCACGCGGTCGGCGCGGAAGTTGAAGAGGATGACGGCGTCGTCGGAACCCAGGCGGCCGTCCATGTCGCTGCCGTCGCCCCGCTGGTCGGAAGCCATGCCAGGCGGTCGAGCGACCACGCGCGGCGTGATGAATTCGTCAAGCTCGCCGGCGGCATAGGCCGAACGAACGGCATCCGTTCCGCTGGCCGAGACGGCGCCGCCCTCAACCATGGCACGCCAGGCCCGCTCGGTCCGCTCCCATCGCTTGTCGCGGTCCATGGCCCAATAGCGGCCGCAGACCGTCGCGACGCGACCGACCCCGATCCTGCCCAGGTCCGACTCCAGGCGCTCCATGAACCCCAAGGCGCTGTCCGGAGCGGTGTCACGCCCGTCGGTGAACGCATGCACGTACACCCGCTCCAAACCCGCGGCCTTCGCTGCGGCGACGATGGCGAGCAGGTGATCCGTATGCCCGTGAACGCCGCCGTCGCCGAGGAGCCCTGCGAGATGAAGTGCCGACCCTCTGCGACGCACATGGTCGAAAGCGGCCAGCAGCGCCGGGCTCCGAGCCAACGATCCATTCTCGATCGCCCGGCGGATGCGCACGAGGTCCTGGTCGATGATCAGGCCGGCGCCCAGGGTCTGATGGCCTACCTCGCTGTTACCCATCTGCCCGTCCGGCAACCCGACATCGGGGCCGGAGGCTCGGAGGCTGGTGCTGGCAAAAGTTGCGATGAGCCCGTCGAAGACGGGCGTCCGGGCCAAGCGCACCGCGTTGCCCTTCGTCTCGGCCGCCAGGCCCCAGCCATCAAGGATGATGAGAGCGACGGGGCGACAACCGCCGAAGTCGGCGGGCTCGGGTGTGCTGCTGGTACTGCCTGCAGTCATGCCTGTGCTCCTAACGAGCCGATCCGGCGGGATCGGTCGGGACGCCATGATGCCGCTGGCACATGAGCGGCGGCTGAGTCTGCCATAGGCCGCCTCTGAGCTGTTCAGCGGTCTCCGCGTCGCCGCTGCGTCAAGCTCCTCAAGATGACGTCATCGAGGAAGCGACTGGCTTCCGCCGTGGGATCCAAGACCCTTTCGGCGCAGCGGTCGAGCACGAAGGCCTCCGGCCAGCGCTCGGCCTCGACCAACTCCGGAAGGTTCTGCAGGAGACCTTCGTTGAACACCTTCCGGTCTTCGTCATCCAGCACCAGACGCGCCGCGGCGTCAGCATAGGTGTGACGCTGGGCCGGATCCTCGGGCAGAGGCCCGAGGGCCAGCAGGACCTTGCGGCGGTTGACGTTCGTCAGCTCATAGTTGCTGAGGTCCAATTCGTCGGCCAGGCTATGGCTCAAGGACTCGAAGGCGGTGGGATCTTTCTGGAAGTGTTCCTCGAGGGTCGCTGAGTGCTGCTCCAGGGCGTCGCGGGTCTGCGCTACCAGCCGCCGCTGACGCCAGGCATCCACCAGACTCCCCTGGATCTTCTCGGGGATCACGTCACCAGAAAGGTTGCGGCCGGTCAACTCCTTGTAGAGCTGACGCATCTCGTCCATTTCGGGCCGCCCCATCGCCTCAAGTCGCGACAACTGATCTCGGGCGCGGTCGGCGCGCTCCATGGACTGGCCACGGTCTTCAGTCAGGTGGCATTGCTTGTACTTCTTGCCGCTGCCGCAAGGACAGGGATCGTTTCGACCAGGTTGGGCCATGGTGTCACCAATGGGCGGGGAAACGGCACCGCGCCCCAGCCGGACGGCGGGAGGGCGCGGTGATCGCGGGAGGATGGTGTGGAATTCTAGGCCAAAGCGACGCCGTGGGCCACATGTCGTGGTAGCGTCAGGGCTTGTCAGGGCCTTCCAGGCAGCCGGCGCGCCAGAGCACGGAGTTGAACAGCGGGTGGAAGGGCACGGCCCGATTCTGCAGATCCAGGCAGGTGCGACGGGGGTTGGGCGGCCAGTCGTGCCTGGGGGTGGGGTATGGCGGCGACCCTGGCTTGTTGGGGTTCTGCAGTTGGTTCCAGCCCATGATCGATGGCGGGTTGGCGAGGGCCAGATCGATGTAGGCTCGCGGCACCTTCTGGCGAGTGATGCGGCACACGCAGCCGGCGGGCTCCTCCGGCACGAGCACGGTCACCTGAGGTACGGGAAAGGGTTCGCGGTTCTCGTTGTCAAAGCCGTCGCGGTAGTCGGCGGTGGCCACGACGTTGGTCGGATGTCTGCCCGCCTGCTGCGGACGTACCTGGAAGCTCAAGGTGTGACCCGCTTCGGGTACGCTGTTGAAGGTCCAGGTCAGGGTTCGGGCGGTGCCGTCCCAAGTCGCGGCTGGTTGAGCGGAACCGGGAACATAGGCCATGTTGCCCGGAACCGTGTCGGTGATGGTAAGCGACTTGAACAGGACCGTTGCTTTGATGATGCCGGCGATTCCAAGGAAGATGCCTTCCAGGTCGTCGCCCGTACGACTCCAATGGTAGTGGGTCGGATCGCCGGCGATCTGGCGAAGCAGGGGTTCGTCGATGTCGCCTGTCTGGCCCAGGCCGATGGTATGGACGGTGATACCGGCCGCGTGGATCTTGGCGATGATGGGATAGATGGCGCTGAGCGGTGGCGGGCTTCCCGTGAACTGATTGTGCTTGCCGTCGGTCATGTAGACCAGGACGGCCTGGGCGTCCTTGCGGATTCCTGCACTGGTCACCATCCGGTAACCGGCATCCAGCGAATCCACGAGATTCGTCCCTGGCGCCGCAGGGATGGCGGCGATGGCGGCGCGCAGCCGGGCCTGGTCCGCCGTCAGGTAGGTCAGCTCTTCGACGTAGGCGTCAAACACGATAATGCCCACGCGCACCAAGGCGGGGTCCATCGAGTCGACGAAACTCGTCGCGGCCGTCTTCGCCGCCTCAAGCTTGGTGGGGCCGCCCGGCGATGTTCGATCTTCCATGCTGCGGGACCGATCGATGACCAGCACGACGTCGGCCTTGCGCTCCTGGATCGGGCAGGTACCGGAGATCTTCAAGCTGACGGTGACGAGATCGCCCTTGTTGACGGTATCCGGCGCGGCCGTCTTGTCGAGGGTCGTGCCGCACTTGGGCGCCGCTTGCTGTGCTTGGGCCGGCCGCGTCGGAGCAACTGCTGCGAGCAGCAGCAGGACCATGGTCGACAGCCAGACTCCGCGGTTTTCGGTCATCGGTCTCATGTGTGGACTCCATGGGTAGGTTAGGGCGACGGTGGTGGCGTGGAGCGTCTGCACCTTGGCGGCCGGTTGGTCTGGTCGCTGGACAACCTGTGATCTACGCCGTAGCGCGCTGTAACGCCGAGAGGTCATCGCTGAGGATCCCTGGCCGGAGGTGGCAGCCACCGGGCTGCCGCCGTGCTCATCGCTCGTGCTACCAATGGCCTTGATACCATTAACACCGGTCGCACGGTGGACGTTTGATCCAGGTCGGACGTGGCTTTGGATCATACCGCGTCCGCACCATGGCCAAACGCCTTGCGGACTGCCCTGCGCGACACCTTTCCGGAAGCGGTGCGCGGCAGTGATGGCGCGACAACGTAGTACCGCGGACGCTTGTAGCCGGCCAGGCGTTCGGCCAACCAGTCATCCAAGCGGCGTTGCCAAAGGGACGACGCATCTGCTCCTTCAGCCTCGACGCGACCAGTGGCCGGGACGATGGTGGCCCACACCGATTCGCCCCAGACTGGATCCTGCACCCCAAAGACACAGGCCTCGCTGATGTCGGGATGCGTGACCAGGGCCGATTCGACTTCCGCCGGATAGACGTTCTCGCCACCGCTGACGATCAGGTCCTCCCGTCGCGACGCCACCGTCAAGAGCCCGCCGGCGTCTTGCCAGCCCAGGTCGCCGGTGCGCAACCACCCGTCCACCAAGGCGGCCGCGGTCGAGATCGGGTCCTTCCAATAGCCTGTCATCACGCCGGGGCCTTGCACCCAGATCTCGCCAACCTGCTCAGCAGGAAGCCTGGCGCCAAGCCGGTCCCGGACCTCCACGTGAGTCATCGGCATGGGCGGCGCCCCGACCGTGCGCAACGTGTCGGTACCGGTCGTCGGCCATGCGGTCGCCACCTGGCTTCCAGCCTCCGTCAGTCCGTAGGTCTCTGCGACGGGCCAACCGCGCATTCGTGCCCTGGACAGCAGGTCGTGGTCCACGGATGCACCACCGAGAAGCACGGCCCGTAGGCTGCGCGGCGGCGGTCCGGGCCATCGTTCCAGCAGCAGGTGCAACTGGGTTGGTACGAGCGAAATCACCGTCACCGGCCAACGGTCCAGAGCGCTGGCGATGTCCTCGGCCTTGCCGCTGCGACTCAACGCCATGGTCGTCGCGGCGAGCGTCGAACGGATGAGGATGGCCAGTCCACCGATGTGGAACAACGGAAGGGGCGTGAGCCAGATGTCGTCCGGCCGGCATCCCAGTCGCAATGCGCTTGCCGCGGCATGCGATTGCAGACCGCCATGACTCAAGGTGGCCGCTTTCGGCTGTCCGGTGGTTCCGGAAGTGAAGAGCAGGGCCGCCGGGTCACCGGCTGCGGGCCAGGACGGTAGGGCGGCTGAAAGGGGGAGGGCCGGAAGGTTCAGTGGCGCCCCGGTGCCTTCACCGTCGATCGTTCCTTCACCGCCGCCCATGACCAGAACTGAAGACTTCGGCGCGCTGACACCGTCCGGGATGGGCCGTAAGGCGTCCCGGTCAGCGCGGCGCAACAGGAGGCGCGGCCTGACCAGGCCGAGTTGCTGCTGCAACTCGATGGCGCTCAAACGCGTGTTGAAGGGACAGATGGTAGCCCCCACGCGCCAGGCCGCATGTACGGCGAGAACGGCCTCCGGACTGTTGTCGATCAGGCTGCCCAGTACGTCGTCGCGCCGCAGTCCCGCTTCGACCAGCGCCGCGGCCCAGCGGTCCGCGGTCATGGCCAGTTCCGCGTAGGACCAGGAGCCGTCGGGCGTCAGGAGCGCCGTGCGATCGGGCCGCCAACCGGCCGACTGCCAGAGGGGCGCAAGGCTCAGGCCTGCCGGCTCGGTCGGCGGATCAGTCATCGCCGGTCAGGCTTTGCCCGATGAGATCGGCATAGCCGAGCAGGAAGGCGGACCCGGCCATCGCCCGTCCGCCTTCGGCTTGAAGTCGATCCAGAAGCACGGAGCCGCGACCGCAGGCCACCATCGGACCCTCTTCACCCATCCAGACCGTACCGGACGGCAGTCCCGGGGGACGCGAGGCGCGTGGTTGAGCGGCCAGCACCTTCAAGCGCCCCCGAGACCAGAAGCAGAAGGCGCCGGGCCAGGGATCCATCGCGCGGACCGTCCGGGAGACGACAGCGGCATCCAACGCAAACCGCAGCCTTCCATCCGCCTTGGTCAGGCGAGCGGCATACGTGGCATGCGCTTCGTCCTGAGGTCTCGGCTCTATGCGGCCCTCAAGCCAGTCGGGAAGGGTGTCGACGAGTAGTCGAGCCCCGATGGCGGCCAATCGTGAAGTCAGCTCGCCGCAACCGATCTCGTCGTTCAGCTGCAGGGCGCGTTGGGATAGGATGGGTCCGGTGTCGAGACCGGCATCCATGAGCATGATGGTCGTGCCCGATTCCGCGTCGCCCGCCAGGATGGCATGGGCCACCGGGGCCGCTCCCCTCCAGCGGGGCAGCAGCGAGGCATGGACGTTGACGGACCCGTGGCGCGGCAACGCCAGGATGTCCGGTGGCAGGAGCAGGCCGTAGGCCGCCACGACGATGATGTCAGGGGCCGACGCAGTGAGCGTGACCTTCTCCGGTGAATCCCGGCGAAGCGATGCGGGCTGATAGACCGGCAACCGCAGGGCGAGCGCGCGTTCCTTCACCGGAGGTGGCTGAAGTCGACGGCCTCGACCCGCCGGCCGATCTGGTTGGGTGAAGACGGCGGTCACCTGGCAGACAGCCGTCAGGGCGTCCAGACTGGGAACAGCAAAGGCTGGGCTGCCCATGAACACCGCTGTCGGGCGTTGGTCCAACCCTGAGGCCTTGAGCTCGTGCGGCGATCCGAAGTGCATGGCCGGGTATGGTAGCGTCCTCGGTCGGACCACCCAAGCCTGGCCACGCATCTGGCTCCGTGGACGCGCGACGGCTACAATGACGCCTTCGACTTGGAGAGCGCTGCGAGACACGGGTCAGCCAGTCTGGGCTCTGCCACGGCGGCATTCGATTGCCGGTTGGACCGACCTGGATACGGGCAGAGCGGGATCGCGTCGGAAGGGCCGGCGAGGAGTTGGGACCAGCGATGAATCGAGGAGAGTCAGAGGGTCGCGCGGCCTCGCGGAGTTCCTGCCGGCTGGGCCTCGTCGCCCTGCTCACCATCGCCATGCCATGGCTGCAAGGTTGTGACCAGGTGACTCCCAACCGCCCTCCCACCATGACCCTCACACCGTCAACCACCCCGACAGCATCGACGACGCCCACGCCGTCACACACGCCCACGCCGACGTTTCCCCAGGACGCGGTGGTGAGCATCGAGGCACTCAACCTGCGGGCTGGACCGGATGTGCTACATCCGTTGCTGGGGGTGGCCTACCGGGCCACGGCGGTGGCGGTCGACGGGCGCGATCTTGATGGCGGTTGGCTGGCGGTGCGACTGCCCGATCAGACCGCAGGCTGGCTCAACGGGGCCTACGTGGTGCTGCGCAAGGACCTGGACCTCATCCCCGTGGTGCCGACACCCTCGCCGCCACCGACGCTCACGCCCACCGCTATCCCGATGGATCCAGACCTGCCCCTGGTGATCGTGCCGCCCGTAGTCAGCCAGGGAGACCCCTTTCTCGTACGCCTGCGTGATCCCGGGGCGCAGGCCGTCGAGGCCGCCAAGGCGAAACTGACGCAGAACGGGTTTACCATCGCCGGCAGCTATTCGCCGTATCCCAACGCCACGGTCATCGCGGTGACCAACGACGAGATGCGCAGCACCGCCGCCAAG
>JBGAUA010000209.1:0-5404 GCA_044228875.1 Anaerolineae bacterium | reverse complement strand
CGAAGATCATGGCTTCGACTTCGCGCAGCTGGTCGACTGCACGAGCCGACCGCGCGTCGAGCACCCGGGGCTCAGGAAGCTCGGCCGGCCAGTCATCATGGGCCGCTCCGACCGGCCAGGCGCCCAGGATAAGGTTCAGTCGGGCGAACTCCGCCTCGATGTCCGGCGACACGTAGCCGCCGGCGCGGGCGGCCTCGAAGAGGCGCGGCAGCTGCGGGGCATAATGCGGATGCAGGGGCGGCAGATCGCCGGCCGGTCCCACGACCGCTTCGCAGACCGCCAACAAGGAGCGGCCCGCGTCGCGGTCGGCGCGCGCCGCCAGTAGCGCCCGACGGGCGGCGGGCAGCTGGTGGCGCATGAGCCGGTCCGTCCAACGGTCAAAGCTTGCGTCGCGGTAGCCGATGCGCATGGCCAGCAGGCGGTAGGCCGCGGATTGCAGCCCGCTGGGGCCTTCCAGCAGGACGTCGCCGCTGGCGGGGTCCTTGCGGCTGTCGTAATAAGGCCGGAAGCCCTGGAAGAAGTCGCGGTGCGGCATGCGCTGCGGGCTGCGAAAGCCGGCCATGGTACGGTTGATCAGCCGGAATCCCGCACGGAGATCGGGCAAGGCGGCCTCCAGCGCCACCAGGGGGTCGGCCGCGACGGGAATCGCCGCCAGCACTGGCAGCAGGCGATCCATCTCGTCCTCGATGAGCCGGTGCATGCGGATGAAGCGCACTTCAGCCGCCAGGGGCGTGAAGCGGCGCAGGTGCTCCGGCGCACCCGGGTTCTCGCGGATGTACAGGGGATAGGTGAGGATGGGCGGGACGTCCAGGGCCGCGGCCACCGCCGAAGCGCTGGCCTGCAAGGCCCGTTGATCGGCCGGTGGCAGCGACGCCCCATGCCGCCGCAGAAAGGCCTCGACCATGAACACGTCCAGCCCGGCCTCCAGGCGCCCGCGCTGGTCCAACATCGCCAGGTGCGCAGGCGTCAAGGTGGGAAGCGGGGTCAGTGCGTGCAGGGCGGCATCGAGGCCCACGGTCGCCTGCAGTCCATGGGCCCGCGGCAGGCGCCACGCCAGGTCACGCCAGGCCACAGCCGGATGGTCGGCGTGAAAGGGCGGGAGAGAGGGGCTGGACGCTGTCATGACGGTCACTCCGGGCTGGTGGCGATGCCGCGCGGATGGTAGCACAGGCTCGGCCGGACCGATCAAGCGCGCCGTTGACCCTCGCGGCGACTTGCCCTAAGCTAGCCGCATGCCCTCCGCACCGGCCGCTTCCGCCGCCGCGGCGCGGCGCGCGAGCGACGCCCCGGTTGGGGCGGCCGACGACGCGCCGACGCCCGGCTTCCCGCACCTGTTCTCGCCCCTGCGTCTGCGGGGGCTCAGGCTGCCCAATCGGGTGGTACTGACCGCCATGGTCACGCGCCTGTCCGGCGAGGACGGTCTGGTCAACGGGCCGGTCATCGATCGCTACGAACGCTTCGCGCGCGGCGGCGCGGGCCTGATCGTGGTCGAAGCCACGGCGGTGCACCAGGCCCGTAGCGGCCCCCTGCTGCGCCTGGGCGAGGACCGCTTCATCACCGGCCATCGTGAGCTGGTGCGGCGCGCGCACGATGCCGGGCCAGGAAGACTGGCGCTGCAGATCATCCACTTCCTCAAGATTTCCCGCGGCGGCTGGCGGCAGACCATCGACATGCTGGATGACGAGGCGATCCGTGGCATCGTGAAGGACCACGCCGCCGCTGCGGTGCGAGCCCGCGAGGCCGGCTACGACGCGGTCGAGTTGCACATGGCCCATGCGTACACCCTGTCCAGCTTCCTGTCGCGGCTCAACCGCCGTCAGGACGAATGGGGCGGCCGCAGCCTGGAAACCCGTCTGCGCCTTCCCACGGAGGTGGTGCTTGCCGTTCGCGCGGCCGTCGGCGACGACTACCCATTGGGCCTTCGGTTCGACGGCGAGGAATGCGTCATGGGGGGCTACGGCCTGCCGGACGCTCAACTGATCGCCCGGCGCCTGGCGCAGTCTGGCGCGGACTACATCTCCCTGTCCGCCGGCGGTAAGTTCGAGGACGCCCGGCATCGCCCGGGCCAGGTGCCATATCCCTACACCGGCTACAGCGGCGAACGCACCATGCCGCCGGCGGCCTATCCGGACGCCGCCAACGCCTACCTGGCTGAGGGCGTGCGGTCGGCCCTGCGATCGGCCGGACTGCCGACGCCGGTGGTGGCCTCCGGCAAGATCCCGACGCCCGAACTGGCCGAGGCGACCCTTTCCGCCGGAAGGGCCGACCTCATCGGCATGGCCCGCGCGTTGCTGGCGGACCCGGACTGGCCGCGCAAGGCCCAGTCCGGCGAGCGCGACCGCATCGTCTGGTGCGTCTACGGCAACGTCTGCAAGGCCTTGGACGAGAGCTTCCGACAGGTTCGCTGCGTGTTGTGGCCGAAAGGCGCCGCGCATGCCCCGGAGCCTGGCGCCGCCGATCTGGCGGCCCCCATCTGGCCGTCCGGAGCCGAGATCGTCATCGATCGGCGACCGGGAGGCCGCCTGGCCTTGTCCTGGCCGGCTGCCGACCTACCCGACGCAAAGGTCTATGGCTACGAGGTCTTCCGCGCCGAAGGCGACAGTCCGTTCCGGCATCTGGCAACCGTATCCGTCGCCCGCCACGTGGACAGCACCGCCCTCTCCGGTAGCCGCTACCGCTACCGCCTGCTTGCCTACGGCATCGGCGGTCGGCGTTCGGCGCCGCTCGACAGCGCAGGTCTGGACCTGACCTGGCATGCAGCGCTGGCGCCGGAGCCTCCGAACGCCGCTGGTTCCGGCAATCGCGCCGACATCCTGAACCGTACCGCCGCCGAGGAGAAGCCTTCATGAGTCAGCCCAAAGCGATGCCCCGGCCTGCGGTGGCTCTGGTCACCGGCGGTGGGCGCGGCATCGGCCGCGCCGTAGCCATCGCCCTGGCCGAGGCCGGCCATGATGTTGCCGTGGCCTCGCGCTCGGTTGCCGAGATCGAGTCCGTGGCCGAGCATCTGGCCGCTTTCGGCGTCAGCGCTCTGGCGGCTCCGGTGGACCTCGCCGACGCCGGGTCCGTGGCCGAGTTGATAGACCGCGTCACCGCCGAGCTGGGCGCGCCGCTCATCCTGGTCAACAACGCCGGAGCGGCCGAGAGCCACAAGTTCGAAGGCCACCCCGACGCGCTCTGGGAGCGGATGCTGGCGGTCAACCTCACCGGCGCCTACCGCGTCACCAAGGCCTGTGCCCCGGCCATGCTCGACGCCGGCTGGGGGCGGGTGATCAACATGGGCTCGGTGGCCAGCCTCACCGGCAACCGCTACATCGCCGCCTATACCGCAGCCAAGCACGGTCTCCTCGGCCTCACCCGCGCCCTAGCCGCCGAATGGGCGCTTCGAGGGATCACCGTCAACATGGTGGCTCCAGGCTACGTGGCCACGGCCATGACCGAGGCTTCTGTGGCCAACATCACCCGCCGCACCGGTCGAGACGCCGAAGCGGCCCTCGAGGCGATCACGGCCATGAGCCCCCAGCGCCGCCTGGTGACTCCGGAAGAGGTTGCCGCGGTGGTGCTGCTCCTGGCCTCGGAAGCCGCCGCCTCCATCAACGGCGCCGTGATCCCTGTGGACGGCGGCGCCTCGGCCATTGCCGGCACCGGTTGAACCTGCCTCCCCGCCACGCACCACGGAGACACCGATGCGTTTCGACTTCGACTACCAGGTGGACGGCGACGGGGTGGCCACCATCACCTTCGATCGCCCCGAACGGCTGAACGCCATCACGCTCAACATTTACGCCCAGTTCCGGGACCTGATGGAGTCACTGCGTTATGACGATTCTGTCCGGGTCATCGTGCTCACGGGCCGGGGCAAGGCCTTCTGCTCCGGGGGGGACGTGCACGAGATCATCGGTGCGCTCCTAGACGCCGACGTCAAGGACCACCTGGACTTCACCCGCATGACGGGGATCACCGTGCGCAACATGCGGCTCCTGGACAAGCCGATCATCGCGGCGGTCAACGGCATTGCCGCCGGCGCCGGGGCGGTCATCGCCCTGGCCTCGGACCTGCGGGTGATGAGCCGCGCCGCCAGCTTCGCCTTCCTCTTCACCAAGGTGGGCCTCACCGGCGCGGACATGGGAGCGGCCTACCTGCTGCCCAAGATCGTGGGGCTGGGAAGGGCATCCGAAATCCTGCTCTTCGGCGACAAGGTCGGCGCCGAGGATGCCGAACGCTGGGGCCTGGCCAACCGCGTCGTCGAGCCGCAGGACGTCCTGCCAACGGCCCTGGCCTGGGCGCACCGCCTGGCCGCCGGCCCTTCCCAGGCCATCCGCATGACCAAGCGGCGGCTGCAGACCGAGCTGCACATGGACCTGGTTGCGGCCATCGAGAGCGAGGCCGAGGCGCAGGCTCTCCTGATGATGGCCGAGGACCATCGGGTGTTCCACGAGGCCTTCACGGGCAAGACGGAACCGCGGTGGACGGGGCGCTGAGCCGCCCCTCGTGTCGCCGAACGGCGCAGGGCCGCCACGCGCGATCCGCCAGGCCATCAACGACCAGCCATGAACTACCTTCGGGGCTACCCCGCCGACATCCAGGACCAGGCGCGGGACCTGCTGCGCCGCGGACTTCTCGGCACGTCGCTGCGACAGCGCTACCAAGGCACGCACGCCATCCGGACCGACCGCGCGCTGTACGGCTACGTGATGGACCTGAAGGACCAGTTTCTGCGCGGGGCGGGGCCCCTGAGCAAGGTTGGCTTCGACAGCCGCCTGGTGGTCCTGTCGCAGGCGCTCGGCATGCACAGCACGGTTTCACGGGTGCAGGGGAGCCGGCTCAAGGCCAAGCGAGAGATCCGCGTCGCCAGCCTGTTCAAGGACCTGCCCGAGGCCTTCCTGCGCATGATCGCCGTGCACGAGCTGGCGCACCTGAAGTTGCGGGACCATGACAAGGCCTTCTATCGCCTCTGCACCTACATGGAGCCGGAGTACCACCAGGTCGAACTCGACCTGCGGCTTTACTTGACGCTACTGGATGCTGGAGGTCGAGTGGACTGGTCGACCAGCGCGGCCGACGGCGACTGAATCCGGGCGCGCCCGACAGCCGGGACCGGCCGCGGGTGCCACCCGGATGTCGGGCGCCGCCAGGTGACGGCAGCCTAAGGGGTGGGGCCTTGCGCGGCCCCACCCCCTTCGATGAACGCTGCGCGGGACTTCAGTCAGTCCGTGACCGAGAGCCGCGCGCCACTCAGCACCGCCGGCAGCAACACGGGCCAGCTCGACGGTGGCCGGATGACCACGCCGCCGATCTCGCTGCCGCCTTGCTCGGCGCCGACGTAGATGGTAGGCGACGTGCCCGCCACGCCGTCCATCGTCACCTTCAGCTCGGTCAGCTCCTCCGCCTCGAAAGCCAGGCGGTT
>JBGAUA010000208.1:0-5465 GCA_044228875.1 Anaerolineae bacterium | reverse complement strand
CCGCTGGGGGGAGGAGCCTGAGCCCTCCCCCCAGCGGGGGGAGGGTTGGGAGGGGGGCACCCTCGGCGCCAAGGCCGGCGCCTCAGCGTCGCAGGTCGATGTCCAGGCCGTCGCGCTGGATGAAGGGCGCTGCGCCGCTGGTGGTCAGCTGCCAGCTGCCGGGCAGGTCGCGGTCGATCATGTTGGCGGCCCACCAGCCGCCCCGGCCCTCGGCGAAGCGCCACTGGCGGGCGATGTCGCCGTCCCCGTCATGGAGGGCGATGTAGCTGAAGGCCACGTCGCAGCCGGGGGTCTCGCTGGGCTGGATGCGCAAGGCCTTGAGGGTGCCCTTGAAGAACTGGCTGGTCCGCGCACCGTCCATCCGCAAGTCGTAGGTGCGGAAGTAGCCGTCGTTGATGAGGCTGAAGGTCTTGACGTAGGGGGCCACCGGCGCGTCGGCCGGCGTCGCCGTGGTGTCGTAGGCGATCCACACCTTGGGCTCGGGGCAGGTCGAGGCCATGCGCAGCGCGATGTGGCGATAGGGCTCGCGCTCCTCGACGCTGCCGCCCCCGCCTCCACCGCCGCCGCCACCGCTACAGCGGGGCGCCAGGTCGCAGCTGCCGAGACGCTCGCCATAGGCCTTGCCCCACCAGCCGCGGCTGGACAGGCGCAGGGCCTTGTCCAGGTCGGCGTAGGGCACCGTATAGGGACCGCCGCAGATGGCGTTGGGATCCTGTTCGTTCGGACGGCACTGACCGCTGTGATCCAGGGGGTCGCTGACATGCGCCCGCCTGGCGCCGCCGCTGCCGCTGAAGCCGGTGACCAGCATGATGTGCTCGCTGCCCTGGTACCAGCCTGGGTGGTGCGGCCAGGCGATCTGGTCGCTCTTGACGAAGACCAGCACCGGCAGGCAGGCCTGGGTCAGGGCCTCCACGGCCGCCGTGCTCCAGGCCTCGTCCCGGGCACCCATGCTGCACAGGCCCAGGTTCCGGGCCCCCGCGTCCATGGCGCTGCGGCCCAGCAACGCGTTGCAGGGCTGGTCCAGCCCGGAGATGCCGGTGCGGATATGGGCCACGAAGCCCATGTTGGTCATGGGACCCGGGCGCTTGCCGTTGGCCTGGCCGATCATCGCCAGACTGGCCGGCCCGCAGTTGTTGCGCCCGTTCCAGTTGGGCGTTGTTCGGGGCCGGCCGTTGGCGCAGCCCAGCTGCCAGTAACCCTGGCTGATGTAGGGCAGAGGCAGCGTCGCCGGCCCACTGGGAGACGCGCCGCCCTGGGCCAGCGCGCGGGCCGGCAAGCCCAGGGCCGCGACGGTCAGGATGCCGGCGGTGGCCAGGCCGCAGAGCGGCCGGAAGACCCCGCCGTGAGGCTTGAGGTTCATGGTTCAATCTGTCCTTTCAGGGATGCGAGGGGCACCGGCGTTGGTCTGGGTTCGCCCGCGCCGGTCGGGCGGATCAGGGCAGGGCGGCCGTGCCGATGCTCAGGACGGCATCCGGTCCCGTCCATCCGGCGCCGCCGCCCGCGGCGGCGGCGTAGTTGACGTAGGCCGCCAGGGCGCTTCCGTCGGGCAGCACCGTCAGGCTCGGCGCGGCGATGACATCGGCCGTCAGGTCCGTGAGCCGCTGGAAGCCGCCGCCGTCGGTGCCCATGCGCCACAAGGCGCCGCCCATGGCGAAGACGAGGTCATCGCCATCCGGGCCTGGCAGGAGGGGCGCGTGCGGGGCCTTGGCGCCGCCGCTGCCCGGCACGGCGGCCAGGTCGACGGGGCTCGCGCCGACCACCGGCTCGATGCGGTAGAGCCGCAAGTCGCCGCCGCTCCCCGCGCCGCGGGGCCGGGCCAGGTAGTGGAGGCGGTCGCCGTCGGCGGCGAAGGCCGGCAGCGGCAGATCGTCCAGATCCCCGACGGCCAGGGTCAGCCGCGCCCCGTCGGCCACGGTGATGACCTCCAGGCGCGGCGCCGTGCCGTCGAAGCCGGCGACGGCCAGGCGGCTGCTATCCGGCGCCCAGGCGATGGCCGCGGCGGCGTTGCCGGCCGGCGACTGCAGGTCCTCGGCCAGCAGGCCGGCGCTGCCGTCGGCGGCGCTCAGCTGGTACAGCGCGCCGCCCTGCGTGAGGATGGCCAGGCGCGTCCCGTCCGGGGCCCAGAGGAAGTCCTGCACGGCGAAGCGGCCGCCGGTGAGGTCGCGCGCCGTCGCGCCGTCGGCGCCGACCAGGTACAGGTCGCCGCGCGCGGCATCATCCGGGTCCACGGCCAGCACGGCATAGGCGCTGGCGGCGGCGCTGGCCGCCACTGCGGTGAAGGCCATGCCCGCCGGGGCCGTCCGCAGGGGCCGCACGATGCCCGAGGGCCTCCCGGAGGCGTCGGTCTCGGCCAGGTACAGGTCCGCGCCGCCATCCTCGAAGGCCTTGTTCACCGTGAAGGCGATGCCCGAGCCGTCCGGCGCATGGGCCAGCTGCTGCAGGTACTGCTCCGGATGCGCGGCCAGGCCGAGCCCGACCTGGCCCCATTCGGGATGCGCGGTCAAGGTGTAGGCCTGGGTGGGGGTGATCTGCGGCGGTGGCTGGGGCACCATGGGCGTGTCGGTGACCGGCGGCTGACCGCTGGCCACGGCCTGGCCCAGCGGGTCGATGCGCGCGCGGCGCAGGAGGGCGCCGCCCAGGGCCAGGCTGAGACCCAGGCAGACGCTGGCCGCGAGGGCCACGGTGGAGGTTCGGCGGTCCATGCTGTGCTCCTTGTTCGGATGGGGCCGGTTGGTGGATCCCGCCACCGC
Source organism: Anaerolineae bacterium (assembly GCA_044228875.1). GTDB lineage: Bacteria > Chloroflexota > Anaerolineae > Epilineales > Epilineaceae > Epilinea. The sequence continues at coordinate 2,715 of JBGAUA010000208.1, read as the reverse complement.
ACGGCGGCGGGCGTTGCTGCGGCCATCCTAGGGCGGGGGCGTTTCAGCAGCGTCCCGCCGCGCCACGGCAAGGACGGCGGCCCGGCCGCTGGCACGCGCCGGGGCGCGGTCTATAATCGGCTCGGGACCTTCCCCTCACTCGCTCCCGCCGGAGGTGCAAGGATGGCGCTCGTTTCGTTCTCCCTCGTCCGCCGCGGCGGCGCCTGCGCGCTCGCCGCCGCCGCGCTCGCCCTGTCCCCGGCGGCGCCCCGCAAGCCGGACGGCCCGGGCGCCGCGCGGGCGCAGTCGGCCGCCCCCCGCCTGGCCGGCTGCCCGATGCTGCCGCCGGACGACATCTGGAACACGCGGGTGGACCAGCTGCCGGTCCACGCCCGCTCTGCCGCCTGGATCCGCAGCATCGGCCCGGACACGGGGCTGCACGCGGACTTCGGCTCCGGACTGTGGAACGGGGGGCCGATCGGCATCCCCTACGTGGTCGTGCCGGGCACGCAGCCCAAGGTGCCGCTGCGCTTCGAGTACGCCGACGAGAGCGACCCGGGCCCCTACCCCATCCCCCCGGACGCACCCATCGAGGGCGGGCCGCAGAGCGACGGCGACCGCCACATCCTCGTGCTGGACAAGGACAACTGCCGCCTCTACGAGACCTGGTCCACGTATCCGGAGGGCGGCGGTTGGCGGGCGGGCTCGGGAGCGATCTTCGACCTGAACAGCTCCAAGCTGCGGCCGGACGGCTGGACCAGTTCCGACGCCGCGGGCCTGCCCGTCCTGCCGGGCCTGCTGCGCTACGACGAGGTGGCGGCGGGGGCCGTCCGCCATGCAATCCGCTTCACGGTGCAGCGCTCGCAGCGGGCCTACCTCTGGCCGGCGCGGCATTTCGCATCGAGCATCCGCGACCCGGACGTGCCGCCGATGGGCGCCCGGCTGCGCCTGAAGGCGGGGGTGGACCTGAGCCGCTTCAGCCCCCCGGTGCGGGTCATCCTGCAGGGCTTCAAGGACTACGGCCTGCTGCTGGCCGACAACGGCTCCAACTGGTTCATCTCCGGCGTGCCGGACGAGCGCTGGAACAACGACCTGCTGCGCGAGCTCAGGAATGTCCACGGCTCGGACTTCGAGGTGGTGGACGCTTCGGGGCTGATGATCGACCCCGACAGCGGGCGGGCACGGCAGCCGGGGGGCGGGGAGCCGCCGACAGCCGAGCCGACGACCGAGCCCACCGAGGCGCCGACGGCCCTCCCGACAGAACCCTCGACCGCCACCGCGACACCGCCGGCCCCGCTTACCGAGACCGTGGTGCCGGAGCCGAGCGCGACGCCGAAGGTGGCGATCGGGACGGCGGTGGCGGCGGATGACCCCCGGCTCTACCTGCCGCTCCTGGCGCGTGAACGCCGATGACGGCGGCGATTTCCTGGGTCGGTCGTTTGTCCCGTCACCGGTCATGCGCCTCCTGATCCTCGCCCCGCAGCTGCCTTGGCCGCCCAACCAGGGGACGGCCCTGCGCAACCTCAACCTGATCCGGGTGATGGCCGCGCGCCACGCGGTGCACCTGGTCTGCTTCGGGGAGGAGGCCGCCGACCGGGGACCATTACCGGACTGGGGCGTGGCCGTCACGCTGGTGCCGGCTCCGCCGCCGCGGCCCTTCCTGCGGCGGCTCTGGGAACTGCCCACCCAGCCCACGCCGGATCTCCTGCGGCGCCTGGCCTCGCCGGCGATGGACCGCTGCCTGGCGGGCCTGGCGGAGACGCTCGCGGGGCAAATGGACGTGCTGCAGGTGGAGGGCATCGAGATGGCGCCCTTCGGCATCTCCCTGCATCGGCAGCTCGCGCGGCGCGGCGCGGCCCCGCGCCTGATCTACGACGCGCACAACGCCGAGTGGATCTTGCAGGACCGGGCCTGGCGCGCGGACTTGAAGCGCGGCCCGTCCGGGCTGCCGGGCGTCCTCTATTCACTGCTACAGACGGCCAAGCTGCGCCGCTACGAGCGCCGCCTGTTGCGGGCCGCCGACGCGGTGGTGGCGGTGAGTGCGGCCGATGCCGACGTCCTGCGCACCTTGGCGCCGGGCGTGGCCCCGGTGGTGGTGCCCAACGGCGTGGACACCGAGGTCTACCGACCGGACCCGACCATCGCCGCCGACCCCGACCTGGTGGTCTTCACCGGCAAGATGGACTTCAGACCCAACATCGACGGCATGGCCTGGTTCTGCGAAGGGGTCTGGCCCCTGGCCCGCGCCCTGCGGCCCACCCTGCGCCTGGCGATCGTGGGCCGCGACCCCGTGCCGCGCGTGCGGGCCCTGGCCTCGGCGGCGACGGGCATCGAGGTGACCGGCGCGGTGGAGGACGTGCGGCCCTACATCGCCCGCGCGGGTATCGTGGTGGTACCCCTGCGCGTGGGCGGCGGGACGCGGCTGAAGGTGCTGGAGGCGATGGCCGCCGGCAAGGCCATCGTCGCCACCCGCCTGGGGGCGGAAGGTCTGGACCTGGTGGATGATCGAGAGGCGCTGCTGGCGGACGAGCCGGAGGCGATGGCCCGGGCGATCGCCGCGCTGGCCGGCGACGGGGTGCGGCGGGCGGAGCTGGGCCTCGCGGCGCGGGCGCGGGCGGAGCGGGATTACCGCTGGGAGGGGCTGGTGGGGGGGATGGAGGGGGTGTATGCCCTCACCCCCCGACCCCCTCTCCCGCTGTCGCGGGCGAGGGGGCAATAGGTTGGTGAAGGGGGTCA
>JBGAUA010000207.1:0-5505 GCA_044228875.1 Anaerolineae bacterium | reverse complement strand
CAGTTCGTCGCCACCTTCCTGTTCCATCATTTCCTCGGACCGGACGACCTGGCGTGGTTGCGGCATTTGACCCGGGAATCCCTCAGCGACGAAGAGGCCCGGGCCCTGGTGTTCGTGCGGGAGCTGGGGGCCATCGACAACGCAGCCTACCGGTCGATCAATCGCACCGACACCCTGAATGCCTCGGTGCATTTGCGGCGCCTGCGTGACCTGGACTTGTTGCAGATGAAGGGCTCCGGCAACCGTACGTACTACGTGCTAGGCCCCCTCATAACCGCGTTGCCCGATGATGATGCCGCGGCGGCCGTTACCGTCACGGCCCCAGATAGTCACCAGCTGGGGGCGGATGGTCACCAGCCTGAGTCGAATCGTCACCAGCTGCTGGACACCATCCCGCCGGCACTGGCCGCCCGAATTCCGCCGGCCGGCAGCAAGCCCCGCCGCGAGGTCCTGCGCGCCTTGATCCTGGACCTCTGCAGCTGGAAGGCCCTGGGTGCGCGAGAGCTGGCGGCCATCCTGCACGGACGGGAACACAAGCCCCTGGTTCGCGATCACCTGACGCCGATGGTGCGTGAAGGCGTGCTGGCCTACACCATCCCGGAGATGGAGAAGCACCCAGGCCAGCGCTACACCCTTCCCCGCAGGACGCCCCAAGTGCCGCCTCCGGAGGCTGGCAACGCATGACCCCCCACCCCTACACCGAAGACCAGCTCGTCGAGCAGCCCGCCATCGGGCTCTTCGCCGATCTCGGCTGGCAGACGGTGTCGGCGATGGAGGAGCGCTTTGGCCCCGGCGGCACCCTCGGCCGCGAGACCAAGGGCGAGGTGGTGCTGGTGGATCGCCTGCGCGCCGCGCTCGGCCGGTTCAACCCCGAGCTGCCGCCTGAGGCCATCGACACCGCCATCGACGAGCTCAGCCGCGACCGGTCGGCCATGAGCCTGGAGGCCGCCAACCGCGAGATCTACCGGCTGCTCAAGGATGGCATCTCGGTGTCCGTGCCCGACCGCCAGCAGGGCGGCCAGAAGACCGAGCGCCTGCGCGTCGTCGACTGGGCGCAGCCCCAGCAGAACGACTTCCTGCTCGTCAGCCAGTTCAGCGTCGTCGGCGGCCTGTACACCTGCCGGCCCGATCTCGTCGGCTTCGTCAACGGCCTGCCCTGGGTGGTGGTGGAGCTCAAGAAACCCGGCGTGCCCGCGCGCGCCGCCTTCGACGACAACCTCACCCATTACCGGCGCGAGATCCCGCAGCTGTTCTGGTTCAACGTGCTGCTCATCGCCAGCAACGGCACCGACAGCCGCGTCGGCTCGCTCACCGCCGACTGGGGCCGCTTCTTCGAGTGGAAGCGCATCGAGCGCGAGGATGAGCCGCGCCGCGTGTCGCTGGAGGTCATGCTGCGCGGCACCTGCGACCCCAGCCGGCTGCTCGACCTCGCCGAGAACTTCAGCCTCTTCTCCGAGCACAAGGCCGGCCTCGTCAAGGTGCTCGGCCAGAACCACCAGATGCTCGGGGTCAACAACGCCATCGCCTCCATGTTGGAAGCGCGCAAGATGGGCCACGGGCGGGGCGGCGTCTTCTGGCAGACCCAAGGCTCGGGCAAGAGCTTCTCGATGGTCTTCTTCGCCCAGAAGGTGCTGCGCAGGCTCGCCGGCAACTGGACCTTCGTGATCGTCACCGACCGCGTCGAACTGGACGACCAGATCGCCAAGACCTTCAAGACCGTCGGCGCCGTGTCCGACACTGAGGGCGACCAATGCCATGCCCAGAGCGGCGCGCACCTGCGCGAGCTCCTCCGCGGCAACCATCGCTACGTCTTCACCCTGGTGCACAAGTTCCAGACGCCCGAGCCGCTGACCGATCGCGCCGACGTCATCGTGCTCACCGACGAGGCCCACCGCAGCCAATATGACACCCTGGCGCTCAACATGCGCGCCGCCATGCCCAAGGCCACCTTCCTGGCCTTCACCGGCACGCCGCTGATCGCCGGCGAGGAGCGCACCAGGGAAGTCTTCGGCGATTACGTGTCCATCTACGACTTCCAGCAGTCCGTGGAAGACGGCGCGACCGTGCCCCTGTTCTACGAGAACCGCACCCCCGAGCTGGAGCTGGTCAACCCCAAGCTCAACGACGACCTCTACCGCCTCATCGAGGATGCCGGCCTCGACGACGCGCAGGAGGCCAGGCTGGAGCAGGTGCTGGGAAGCCAGTACCACCTCATCACCCGCGACGACCGGCTGGAGACAGTGGCCGAGGACATCGTGCGGCATTTCCTGGGGCGCGGATTCGTCGGCAAGGCCATGGTGGTGTCCATCGACAAGGCCACCGCGCTGAAGATGCACGACAAGGTGACGGCCCACTGGGCGGCCGAGACCGAGCGGGTGCGGCAGGCGCTGAGCAAGCTGGCCTACACGATCCCCGCCGGCCTGCCGCCGGTGGAACAGGCGCGTCTCGCCGCCGACACGTCCGAGCTGCAGGCCCGCCTCGCGGTGCTGACCACGACCGACATGGCCGTCATCATCTCGCCCGGCCAGAACGAGATCGAGCAGATGCGCAGGCTCGGGCTGGACATCGAGCCCCACCGCCGGCGCATGAACACGTCGCAGCCCGGCCTCGACGAAAAGTTCAAGGACGTGGACGACCCGCTGCGCCTGGTCTTCGTCTGCGCCATGTGGCTCACCGGCTTCGACGCCCCGAGCTGCTCCACCATCTACCTCGACAAGCCCATGCGCAACCACACCCTGATGCAGACCATCGCCCGCGCCAACCGGGTCTTCCCCGGCAAGCACAGCGGCCTGATCGTGGATTACGCCAACGTGTTCGCCTCCCTGGAGCAGGCGCTGGCCATCTACGGCGCGGGCAAGGATGGAGCACATCCGGTGAACGACAAGGCGCAGCTCGTCGCCGACCTGCGCGAGGCCGTCGAAGCCGCCACAGCCTTCTGCGCGAGCCACGGGGTGGATCTCGTCGGGCTCGAGGCGCTGCCGATCGGCGGCTTGGAGCGGCTGGCGGCGATGGCGAGCGCCATCGACGCGCTGATCGCCCCGGAATCGCTGCGGCGCGACTTCTTCGGCCACGAGCAGCTGGTGGGCGTCCTCTACAGCGCCGTCAAACCCGACCCGGCGGCGCTCGCGTTCGCTCAGCGAACGTCGGGCATCGCCACCTTGGCCGCCGCCATCCGGCTCAAGCTCAACCCCGACCCGCCGGACATCTCAGCCATCATGGCGGAGATCGACGGGCTCCTGGACACATCCATCACCGGCCTCAGGATCGGCGAGGCCGGACCACCGGCCATCGACCTCTCCAAGATCAACTTCGAGGCCCTCGCGCAGCGCTTCAAGGAATCGACGCACAAGAACACCGACCTCGAAGCGCTCAAGGCCGCGATCCGCGTCAAGCTGGACAAACTCGTGCGCCTCAACCGCACCCGCGTCGACTTCGCCGAGAAGTTCGAGGCGCTCATCCAGAGCTACAACGCCGGCAGCCGCAGCATCGAGCAGCTGTTCGAGGAGCTGCTCGATCTCTCCAACAGCCTGGACGACGAGCAGCAGCGCCACGTCCGCGAGAACCTGAGCGAAGAAGAGCTGGTCATCTTCGACATCCTCACCCGCCCCGCGCCCGAGCTGACCGGCGACGAGCGCGCCGCGCTGAAGACGGTGGCCCACGAGCTGCTGACGCGCCTCAAGCAGCTGCTGGTGCTCAACTGGCGGCAGAAGGCCGCGGCGCGCGCCGCGCTCAGGCTGGCCATCGAGGACACGCTCGACGCCGGCCTGCCGCGGGCCTACGCGCCTGAGTTGTACCGCCAGAAATGCGCGGCGGTCTTCGAGCACGTCTACGAGAGCTACCCGGAGCGGCATGCGGCGGTGTATGCTGAGGTGGCCTGAGTGACCGCCACGTTCCTTGTACTTCTAAACAACGTCGTTAGATTTGCAGGGAAACGGCAGCGGCCCGTCTGGCTACTTCCCGAGGGGCGCACGCCCATCCATCGACGACACTTGTTCCCATGACGATCCAGGATACCCTGCTCGTGATCGCCATCGTGACGACGGTCATCGCCTTGGTGGTGGCAGGCGTCGCCATGGAGCGGCGCATGAAGGACCCAACCATTGCGCTAGTCGTCATGGGTGCGAGGCGATCAGCTCCCTTGCGCGTGCAGCTCAAGATGCTGGTGTTCATCCTCGTCACCTTCGCGCTGGTTGCGATCCTGTGGCGTGGCGTTGGATAGGCCATGGATCTGGTCATCGACGAGGTAAGCGTTTACGGGACGACGCCTACCGCATGCCGGTCCGCCGATGACCGGCCACGGACAGGACGGATTGGCGCCCAGCAACCCAACAGCCGCCCGGTCTCAAAGAAGCTCCCGGCGTCTTCCGCGCCGAATCACGCCGTAAAACCTGCGTCATCACGGCGTAGAACTTGCGCCGTCGCGGCGTGAAACGCGTCAGTTCTAGCCGTCATTGTCGCTCTCACAGCCCGGGAATCTCCAGGTATCCTGGCACCCAAGCACAGCTACACTGCTACGATAGCTCAGCTAGGGTAGCACCCAATTGCAGGTACAGGCCTACTGTAGCTCGAGGTCCCCGTCGTCGTCTGACCGCCTTGGGCGCAACTCGGCGCACGGCGCCGTCTCGCCCCATCGCGGCCCGTCCACCACCCGCGACGCGTCAGGAATCGACCCTCAGGAACCGCCGACAAGCGCGCTTTCGAAGCCCATCATAGCCCCTTGGGGGGCGCTCCGCAAGAGGGAATTCTCCGCCCCATTCGCCTGTCGGCGTCCTCTGTCCACCCTTACTGCCTACTGCAGCCCGATCGTCATCGCGTAGGCCACCGCGTCGCTCTGCGGGGTCACCAATACCGTCACCCAGTAGTCCTCGGAGGCCGGCAGGGGCACCGTCATCGCCTGCGCGGTCAGGCCCGAGGCCAGCACCCGACCGTGGCTGTCCTCCACGAAGACCTGCGGGCGCGCGCCCGCCTCCGCTTCCATGTTCAGCGCCAAGGTGTCGCCGGCCCCGCCCCGTAGGACGTAGCGCTGCGGCGCCATGCCGTCCACCTGGCCCTGCAGCCGCGTCGAGCGGTTGCCCGGACCAAACATCACGCGCGTCGGCGGCGCGCCCGCCGGGACGCCGGCGGCGGCGCCCGAAGGCTCCTCCTCCTCCAGGACCAGGTCCAGGGTCCAGCCGGCCGGCGTTGCCGCGCTGAGGCTGATCAGGTAATCGCCCGCTTCCGGCAGCGGGAAGCGCTGCGGCCCCAGGTCGTCACCTGGCAGCAGCGGCCGCAGCGGCCCGCCCGCCGGCGTGAAGACCATCAGGTCGATGGCGTCGGCCGGATCGGCCGTCAAGGTGAGCGACAGCACCTGGCCCTCGCCGCCCGCCACCAGGTAACGCTGTTCCTCGCCCGCCCCCGCCATCTCGCCCTTGATGCTGCCGCCGGCGGCGCCCGCCTGGAAGGCGATGCGCTTCGGCGCCGACGGCGTGCCGCCGGCGCCCGCGGCCCTGTCCGCGGCGCCCGTCC
>JBGAUA010000206.1:0-5534 GCA_044228875.1 Anaerolineae bacterium | reverse complement strand
GTCCGGTCCAGCGGACCGGACAGGTCGCCCCACCATTGCCGCCGGGCTTCGACGCAGGTGTCGATGTCCGTGTTTTCAATGGCCAGCTTGCCCAGGGAGGTGAAGCTGTTCATGTCCAGCTTGGGCTTGGCGTCGGAAAGGGTCGCCAGGCCCACCTGCGCGCCGGACAGCCGGTTGTGGTGGATGTTGGGGCGCGAGGCGTTCTCCGCGCGGATGACCGCGGAGGTCGTGGAGCCCACCACCTCGGTGACGATGTTGCCGGCGATCTCCACCTTTTCGTTGGCGGCGGCGCGGATGAGCATGCCCAGCCCCGAGCTGCGCAGGAAGAGGTTGTTGAGGACGCTCACCGCCGGCGACTCGGCGGCGATGCTGACCACCCCGACCAGATCGCGCCCGCCGGAAAGGATCAGGCTGTTCTTCAAGGATCCGCCGCCGGCGTTGCCGGCCGCGAAGCCCACCGAGTTCCAGTAGCCGGCGCCGGGATTCTCGACGTTGGCCGTCAGCACCACCCCGTCGGCGTCCAGCTTGCCGGCGCCCTCCACCCGCATGAGGCCGCCGCTCTTGAGCATCAGCACGGTGCCCGGGTTGAGCTGGAGCGGCTGCAGGATGCCCAGGTTGCAGTCCAGCTCGCGGACCAGGTCGTTGGACCAGGTCTGCACGGTGGTCACGTCGGAGCAGTAGAGCATGGCGTCGGCCACGTTGCCGACCGCCACGTTGTTGGCGTAGTCGGTCGGCGACTTGGCCCGATGCTCCACCGAGCGACCGTTGCGCACGAAGCGGTTGTCGGCCACCTTGATGTGGAAGGTGGACGGCTCCCACTGGCCGCTGATCGACAGGCCGCGGTCCAGCGAGCCTTCCACCAGGTTGCCCACGAACTCCAGGGGCGTGTAGGTGACGGTGCTGGGCACGGTCACCAGCACGCCGTGGCCGCGCGACCAGCGGATGCGCGAGTTGCGGATGACGGCCCGATCGGCGGTCAACATGATGGCGCGGCCGTCCTGGCCGGCGTAGTCCAGCGACACGTTGTCCAAGGTGAGTCCCGAAGCCAGGCTGTTGTAGACGATGCCGGCCCAGTCGCCGGCCGCCGGACGGGAATCCGCCTCGTCGTTGTTGGTGTCGCAGGCGAAGCGCCGGTCCGGTGAATCGGTGGCGATATCGGTGCAGGTCGCGTCGTCGCGCAGCGAGCTGAAGTGAACGGGGTCGGAGCCGCTGCCCGGCGACGGCACCGTCAGGGCGCCGCTGCGATCGACGTGCAGGGTGCCACCGTTCTGCGACTTGACCACCGTGCCGGCGTCGATGAGCAGGGTGGCGTTGGCGCCCACACGCACGTCGTCGGCATGGATCACGTAGGGGGCCGCGCCGCGTCCCCAACGCACCTGGCCCTGGCGGGTGACGATGCCCTGCACCAGGATGCCGTTCACCTGGTTGCGGGCGAAGGAGAGGCCGGTCACGCCGGGCTGGGCGCTGGCGTCCATGCGCACGACGCTGCGGCATTCCTCGATGCGCGTCCGACTGAGGTCGGGATTGATCAGCCCCGTGCCCGTGGCCTTGATCGTCACGCCGTCGCCGCTCTTCTTGCGGATCAGGCTGTCGTTGAGGCGCCCGGACGCGTTGTCGAAGCGGACACCGTCGCCGGTGCCCGATTCGATCAAGGCGTTGGCGATGCTGATGCCGTTGGTGGTCACCTTGATGGCCGGATCCTGGCGCGCTCCGGGGCCGCCGGTGTAGCGGACCTCGACGTGATCCAGCCGGCTGCAGCTGCTCTCATCGGAGGCAGAGATGCAGCCGCTGAGCACCAGCCCGGTCCAGTCGCCGGGGCCTGGCTGCTGCTCCGTGCCGTCGGCGTTGTGCGAGGTGAAGACCACCGGCTTCTCGGCCGTGCCGGCCGCCACCAGGCGGGTGCCCGCCGGGCTGATCAGCGACGTGTTCTTGAAACGCACCTGCACGCCCGGCTTGAGGATGAGGGTCTTGCCGAAGGCGAGTGTCACGTCGCCGGTCACGTAGTAGTTGAGGCCTACGGGTTCCCAGGTGCGATCCACGTTCACCGTGCCGTGGACGGCGACACCATTGATGGCGTTGCGCTCCAGCAGGTTCGGCTTGGCCGGGTTCACGGTGTTGCCGGCGGGCCGGTCGATGGTGTCGGGCACCACGGCCACGTTGGCGTCGGTGTCGATACCCGGACCCGGATTGTCCGTGACCGTGTTGCCGGAGAGAAAGAGCTTCAGGCCCTGGGTCGTCGAGGCTTCGGCCCGGATGCCGCTGCGCATGTTGTCGTGGATGTTGCAGTCGCTGATGAAGGCCGCCGCGATCTGGGTCACCAGGATGCCGGCGCCTTCGCTGAAGGCCACCTCGCTGCCGCGCACCTCGTCCTTGTCATGGCGGATGACGATGGCCGCGCCGCGACGGCCGACGGCTCCGCCGTAGCGGATCACCGCCCCGGCCACCGTGGAGCGTCCAGCGCCCGCCAGCTCCAGCTGCGCCCAGGATCCGGGACGCGGATCGGAGGGGCCGTCTCCACCGGTGTCGCAGTCGCGGGCGCTGCTCAGCGCGTCACAGGCGTCGTCGAGGATGCTGGTGATCAGGACCGGCGCCGGACCGGGGGTGAAGAGGCCGGTGGCGCCGTCGATCGCCGGGCCTACCTGCATCTCGCCGCCGGAGTTGATCAACTGGGCGTCGATGCCCATCTTGACGACGACGCCCGGAGCCACCGTCAGGGACGATCCCTGGATGCGGCCTCCGGCGTCCCGCACGTTGCCGCGCACGATCTCGATCTTGGAGCGGTCGGCGACGACGTAGGGCAGGTTGCCCGCCTGCCAGACGATGGGACGCGTGATGTCGCCGCCCGCCATCCGGATGCCGTTGATCTTGTTGGACAGCGCGGCGAGGCCGGCGCCGCTCATGCTGTTGCCGCTCTGGTTCAGGACCGCGTTCGGGTGGCTCGTGATGGCCGCGCCGCCGTTCTTCTCGAAGCGGCAGTCGGTGACATCGACCACATTGTCGGCCGCGTTGTCGGGCGTGGTCACGCTGATGTTGATGCCGTCGTCGCCGTTGCCCGAGAACAGGCTGCCGCTGATCGAAGCGCTGACATCGTTGACACGCAGGGCGGTGCCGCCCGCCGAAAGGAACTGCGATTGCGTGATCTGGGTGCCGGCCTTCTTGATCTCGAACATCGGCACCTTGAAGCTGGTCCCGGCGCCGCCGAAGCGCACCACGGTGTGGCTGAACTGGTTGCCGTCCATGGCGGCGGTGCCGATCTCGATCGTCGACCAGGAGCCGGGGCCGGGCGCGGCGGCGCCGTCGTTGCCGGTGTCGCAGGCGACCGTCGCCGAACTGCAGGTGCTGTCATCGGCCATCGCCGTGAAGGTGATGGGCTTTTCGGCGCTGCCCACTGATGCCAGCGAGCCCTTGTTGCCCACGCGCAAGCTGGTCTCGGTGCCCTTGAACTTCACCAGGGTGCCGGGCTCGATGGTCAGAGGGCCCTCGACATAGAGCGTCGAGCCCAGGACCATGGGCAGGTCGCCGCCGTGCCAGGTGGTGGGAAAGGCGATCCGCGTGGTCTTGACGAGGACGCCGTTGATCGCGTTGCCCTCGGCGCTGTTGCCGGAGAGCACGAGCTCCACGCCGCCACCGGCCTTGACGGCCTCGGCGTTCCCTTGGAAGCTGCTGCCCTCGAGGGTGACGGTCGTCTTGGCGGCGGAGCTCTCGTTGACCTCCAGGCCCGCCCCCAGATTGCGGCGGATGCGCAGGCCCTTGAGCGTCGCCTGCGTGATCCGTTCCAGCATCAGGCCGACGCCCGCGGAGTCCTCGATGGTGACATCCGTGAGCGACGCGCCTTCGCGCCGCAGCTGGAAGGCGGCGATGGTCGGGCTGTCCGGCGCGCCGGCGTGGCGCACGGTGAGGCCGCTGAGGACCACCGGGGTCAGCCCTTCGACGATCTCCACGCCGCGCCAGTCGCCGCGCTGCGGGTTGGCCTGCTGGGAGTCGAAGATGACGCTGTCCGGTCCGGCTCCCTCCACCGTCAGCGGACCCTCGACCCGCAGGCGCTTGCCGGTGGCGAAGAGCACCTGCACCCCGGCCTGGATGGTGAGCGAGGAGGCGGTGTTGGCGACGCGCAGGTCGCAGTTGACCATGTAAGGGCTCTCCGCCGCCGTCCAGACCGTGGCGTCCGGGAGGCTGCCGCTCGGCAGCGATGCGCAGACGTCGGTGGCCTGACCCCGCGCCAGCGCGGCTTCAGGGCCCCGGGGCGTGGAGAAGAGCAGCAGGAACAGGCCGGCGCCGCACAGCGCAAGGGTTCGCAAACGGTCCATGGCGAGATGACTCCTGATAGACGAAGTATGGCGTTGAACAGATGGAGGAGAAGGCGATGAACAGATGGCGGAGAAGGCGATCCGAGGGGCGGGTCGGTGGCTGCGATGCAGCGACCCGACCCTACTCCGCTCTCATCATCATAACACTGCGCCCCTGGGGCGTCCAGCCGATTTTCGGGAAAGGGCCGGGGATCTCAGGCCGCCTCGACCTGCAGGCTGATCACCTGGCTGGCGCCGTCTTCGGCCATCGAGATGCCGTAGACCGTCGAAGCGGTCTGGATCGTGCCGCGGTTATGGGTGACCACCACCACCTGGCGATCCTCCGCCAGTTGTTTCAGCGCCTGGCAGAAGCGGTCGACGTTGGCCTCGTCGAGGGCCGCGTCCACCTCGTCGAGCACCACGAAGGGCGTGCCGCTCACCTGCAGCAGCGCAAAGGTCAGGGCCACCGCGGTCAGGGCGCGCTCGCCGCCCGAAAGCAGGCTCAGCGGCTGGCGTCGCTTGCCCGGCGGGCGGGCCATGATGTCCAGACCCGACGATTCCGCGGCGCCTTCGCCGCGCACCTGGACCAGTTCGGCCTCCCCGCCCCCGAAGAGTAGCGGGAAGTAGCGGCCGAAGGCTTCGGCCACCAAGGTGAAGGTGCGCTCGAAGCCGGCCGCGATGTCCTGGTCCAGCTGCTCCAGCAGCTGGCGGAGGTTGGCGTCCGCGGTGGCGAGGTCCGCTTCCTGGCTGACCAGGTCGTCGTAATGCGCCTGGGTCTCCTCGTAGGTGGCCAGGGCTTCCTGGTCGATGTAGCCGAGGGCGCGGAGCCGCCCGCGCAGCTGCTCGACGCGCGTCTCGAGGTCTGGCTCCACGCTGTCCACCTCCGGCAGCGCGACCCGATCCCGGGCATCCAGCGCCAGCTGGCCGCTGCCGAGGTCCAGCCCGAGGGTGCCGGATTCGCCGCGCAGCTGGTCGAAGAGCCGTTCCAGCCGATCTTCCGCGCGCGTCGCCCGCACCCGTTGCTCCGCAAGCTCCCGCTCCGACGCCTCGATGACGCGGCGACGCTCCTCGAAGGCCAGCTCCGTGGCCTGCAGGGCCACCCGACCGCGCTCCTGCGCCGCCAGCCGCGCCGCGATGTCCGTCTCCAAGGCCTGCAGGGCTTCGGCCCGGCCACCGGCGCTGCGCTCGCGCTCGGCCCGTTCGCGGTCCAGGCCTTCAAGTTCGCCGGCCAGGGCAATCTCGCGCGCC
>JBGAUA010000205.1:0-5549 GCA_044228875.1 Anaerolineae bacterium | reverse complement strand
GGTCGCCGTCGGCCGCCAGCCCGCTGCTGTAGCCGGGCGTGGCCAGGTGCCCCAGCACCTTGGGGGCGTCGGGCCGGCCGACATCCACCGTCCACAGCCCCTCGCTGCCCGCAGCCAGGTAGAGCCTGCGACCATCGACCACCAGCTGCCGCGGCTCCCCGCCCAGGGGCACGCTGCCGCGCAATCGTGGCGCGGCCGGGTCCTGGAGGTCGATCACGGTCACGCCCTTGCTGCCGGCCGCGTACAGCCAAGGGCCATCTTGGGCCAGGGTGCACCTGCTGCCCAAGCTGACGGTCGTGGACCCGATGAGTAGGAGCTGGCTGGGATCAGCCAGGTCGCGCAGGGTCATGATTCCGCTGGACAGGTCAACCTGAACCAGGTGGCCGCCGGCGATCAGGGAACAGTCCGACTGCGTGCCGACCCCGTAGCGGGCCAACTCGTGCTGGTTCTCCGAGTCGCGGACGTCCAGCTCCACCAGCACGCCGTCGTAGCCCGATGACAAGAAAAGTCGACCGTCCGCGGAGACGGCGAGGTCGCTGCCGAGGTCGGGCTTCATGTCCCGATCTTCCATCGCCGCTTCACCCCACTGTAGGTTCAGGCCGCCGATCCCGAACCAGGGTAGGCGCTCTGGGTGCATGGGGTCACGGATGTCGATGCTCGCGATCGGGGTCTCTCCCATTCGCGGCAGCAAGAGGTAGAGACGGCCGGGTGCAGCCGCGGAGCGTTTCACGCCCCAGAGTTCCAAGCCCAACTGAAGCGACATGGCCGCCTCGTCTCCCCGCCAGTCGCCCATCAGCTCCGGCCGGCCATCCTCCTGGATCTCGATGGGAAGGAGGTAGCCCGCATCGTGAACGTGATAGAGGTGCTTCCCTTGGCCCACCAGGTTGAACACTGCAACCGAGTCGTCCAGCCGCATGTTGCCCGCCGCCCCCAGCCAGCGGGGTGCAAGGGGGTCGCTGAGGTCGAAGCCCATCACCCCTTGGTTGAACCCAAGCTCCGCGGCGCGGTCAGCTGGCAGATCGCCTTTGATGTAGAGCCGGCCCTCATGTACGAAGGGGCGAAAGCCCCGTCCCACCAGATTCGGATCAACGGAGAAGCGCAGCGGGACCGAGGTGGCATCGATGATGGCGACTCCCCCCCAAGAGGGCGCTTCAAACTCTCCTCTGAAATGCCTTTCGAACACCGTCATGTAGACCGTTCGTCCATGGGCTGCCAGGTCCGTGGCGTAGAGGTTCACCCGGCGGCCAGGGTCCGTCTGCCTCAGGATCGGCGTCGTCTCCCCCATCAGGCGCGGCAAGGCGGCATCGCTGATGTCGAAGACCGACAGCAGTGTCCAGGGCGGTATCTCGTCGGGTGGCGGTGGTTCCGCCCAGTCGAAGGCCGGTCTGCTGAGCGCGAACAGTCGATCCGAACCCAGGGCCAGACGGACGATTCGCCCCTCTACCGGCGCCGAGTTGCCCAAGCGTATGGCGTGGCCGGGTATGCTGATGTCATAGGTCTCGATGGAAGCCCCGGTGCCCAGGTAGAGCAGGTCCCCGGCGATGGCGATGGCCTCCGGTCGACCGCCCAGCGCAGCCACCTCGCGCAAGCGCCGGAAATCGGTATCCGATGGCTTTGGCGTGGGCCGGGACAGGATGGGCAGGTAGGCCCGATGGGGATGCTCGGCGTCCGTCGGCAGGGGCCGGGGGCTGGTGGTGGGTCTGGTGAGCGGGGTGGCGGTGGGTGGGGAGGACTGGTCGAGGCGCCAGACGGCGAGGCCGCGCTGCTCGTCGGCGAGCAGCAGGCGGCCGCCGCTTCGTCCGAACTCCTTGATGGAGGCGGAAGGCAGCGACCAGAATGCGCCTGCAGCGGCGGGATTGTCTCCCGCATCCACCGTCACCCAGGCCAGGCCCGACACAGAGCTGGGCCATCCGGGCAGAGAATAGGAGGTCATCAGGTGGCGCCCAACGAAGGCGGGCTGATCGGCGTTGGCCGCTTGCTCCAAGCCAGGCAGTGCCAGGTCCACGGAAGCGATCTGCCGCGGCGCACGCGGTGTGGACAGGTCCAGCCACGAAATGCCGAATCGGCCCAGCCCCACCGCTACGCGATCACGGTTCACCGCCAGACCGCGGGCGGTGCCGGGCGAGCCTGGCCCGGGATAGCTGCCGGCGGCATCGCTGCTTCCCAATAGGCGCGGAACGGACGGATCGGTGACATCGATGACCGTGAGGCCCTGACTGGTGACCACGTAGGCGCGCTCGCCATCAACTTGAAGGAACTTGTTCAATGACCCACCACCCGGAAGCCTCAGGCTGCTGAGCTGGCGGGGCGCCGTGCCGCCGGACAGGTGGTAGACCTGAAAGACGTCTGGCTGGCTTCGGGACACGGTGTAGGCCCGGTCGCCCTGCACTTGTATCGCTTGAACATCGATGTTCCTGTCCAAGCCCAGGTGCTCGAGGCTCTGGGCCCCGCGGTCGAGACGCAGGCGCTCCAAGCCCTCGAGGTTGGCCAGATAAACCGTGTCGCCATGCATGGCCATCTGAGACACCGGTCGGGTTATGACCGGCCCCGGGTGGATCGGCCAAGGTCCGGCGCTTGTCAGATCGATGACGGCACTCTTGTTGGAACCGGCTCCGACGGCTACCGCTAAGCTGCCGCTGATCACCGCCCGTTCGATGCCGAAGCTCGGAATCTGGCCGAACTCGCGCGCTTCGGTCGCCTCTGGAATCGACAGGTCCAGCCCCATCAAGCCGCTGTGGTCCATTGCGCCGAACCAATGGTCCGCGTCGAGGCCGGGGACAACGTCGTTGGCGAGGCCGGGGCCGGAGACCTGTCGCATTTCCCGCGGCGTCGCCGGATTGCTGAGGTCGACCACCATGAGGTTGGGTCGGGTGCCCCGAACGCCCTGGACCAACAGCTGCGGCCCGGACCCAGCCAGGCGCGCCGCCAGACTGTAGGGCTCTCCCAAGGGCAGCCGCGATGTCGCCCGTGGGCGGTCCGGGCGGCGCAGGTCGAAGGCCTGCAGCTCTGCGCCGGCCAGGTACAGCCAGCCCTCGCGCTGGGCCAGGTCCGTCCAGCGCGCGCCGGGCGCCGGCTGCAGCCAGGTGGCCAGCCGTGGCCTGTCCGGCCGGCTGGCGTCCACCACCGCCAGGAGGCCACCGTTCAGCAGATAGGCGTGCCCCTGCCAGACGGCGACTGCACCGGGCCCCTGCGCCCCGACGGCCAGCGAGCCGACCTCCACCGGCGCCCCGGGCTCGGCGAGATCGACCACCCGCAGGAACCAGTTGGAGACCACGAAGGCCCTGTGATCCCCGATCGCCAGGTCATAGGCCGACCCGGCCCGGCCGAAAACGTCCGGTGTCGCCACCCGCCCCACCAGCCGGGGCGCGCCCTCGTCCGCCAGATCCAGGGCCAGCAGGCCCGCTGAGCCGGCCGCCAGGTAGGCATGACCCTGGTCCGTGGCGATGGCGTGGATCCGCTCCGAGAGGGCACCGCTTTGGCCGAGCAGCGTGACGGTGTGGTCCGCACCGATGGCGAAGACCGCCAGCCGCCCGCCGATGCCCGCGTAGAGCCGCTGCCCCGCGCGATGCAGGGCCGTGACCTCCCCGCCGTAGAGGCCCATCAGAGCCGGTGGGCGGTCCGGGCCTAGCGAGGGGTCTTCGCCCTGGGCCGTGCCGGGCAGCAAGCCCAGCCGGAGCAGGGCCAAGGCCAGGACGGCGGTCAGCAGGGCCAGCAAGGGGGCCGGGCCCATGCGCCCCGCGGCAGCCGCAAGTGGAGAACCTTGGACGTCGCGACGTCGAGACAGCATGCGATCCTCCCTAACCTCGAGCAGCGGACGATGATCGCCTTGACCTCGCGGAGGTGGCGGGGAGGGGAGGACGATCGGGGAGGATCATACCAGAAGGGGGGCGGGTGAGGTGGGTGGTGATCAAACAGGGCGAGCAGGCGCTGGCGTCGGGGGCGACCAGGCGCGGCGATCCCGTCAATAGCTCGCCGGATCGATGCTGCTGGCCAGGCGGAAGCCGCCCTGGTTGTTGCGTTCGCTCGGGGCGAGGGGCCCGCGGAAGGCGGCATGCGCCGTCGCCTGCACGGAGGCCCAGGCGCCACCCCGCGAAACGACCAATACCTCGTTGGGCCGCTCGACCCACTCGCGGCCATCGTCCGCCCTGTAGGGGTAGCCGTACTCCGGCAGGCCTCTGTCGCGACCAAAGGCGCTCGACGTCCATTCGTAGACATTGCCGGTCATGTCCTGCAGGCCCTCGGGCGTATCGCCTTCCGGGAAGACGCCTACAGGCGCCGTGGCGCGCAGGTGGGTCTCGTGCGTGTTGGCGCGCCAGGGATCGAAGCGATCGCCATAGGCATAGGCGCGCCCCTCTATTCCCCGCGCGGCGGCTTCCCACTCCACCTCGCTGGCCAGTCTCAGCGGGAGCCCGCTCTCTTCTGCGAGCCAGCTGCAGTAGGCGCCGACCTCGTACCAGCAGACGCCGACGACGGGTTGGGAAGCATGATTGGATCGCGGGTCCGTCCAGCTTCGCGGGGCGGTGAAGCGTTGGCCAGGGTAGGTCTCGCGCAGATGTCGCTCGAGCTCAAAGTCGGCCATGCTCAGTCGAAGCAGCCATCGTTCGTGATCGCCGGGACGGGCCTGGAAGCATGCCCACTCCGCATTGGTCACCGGGCGACGAGCCAGCCAGAAGCGCTCCAGATGTGTCTGATGCACCGGCATGTGGGCTTCGGAGTGGCCGCCCACGAAGACGATGGGCTCGGACAAGCCGATCGGGTAGTCGCCTGCCGGAATCGCGGCGAATTCCGGTAGTAGGAAGCGTGCGCCGCGGCCCTGCCCTGGTCGAAGCCGCGGGTCGCCGAGCGCGCCGAGTGCCCGCGCGGCCGCGATACGGGCTCGCAAATCCGCTTCCGGATGGTGGCTACGCTCGAGCAGCGCGGCCCGCAGCTCGGTACGCAGCTCATCAGGCAGTTGTGACGCCAGCCCTGGCTGGGCGGCTGCGCGACCGGCAAGGGCCAGGTTGGACGCGATCAGGCCCTTGACGAAGGATTCAGGGTCCGTGCTGATGGCGGTCGCGAGGATGCTGGTCTCCTCCCAGCCGGTCGAGGGCATCGGCGGCAGGGGATCGGCCGGCGCGATCTGGCTCAAGAGCAGGTCAATCGGGGGCCGGACTTCACCGGACTTCCATGCCTGGCGCACCAGACCAGGGTCCGGCGTCTTGGCCAGCACCCGCGCCGCGAAGAACTCTTGCAGGAGCTGATGCATGTACATCAGCTCATCGGTGACCAGATCCTCGTCGAGAACGGCAAGGGCGGTGCCGGCCTGCACGATCGCCTCGGCCACCTCGGCGTCGAGGATGTCCAGGGCGTCGTCGAAAGCGATACGCGCTTGCGCACGCTCACCGTCCGGGCGTGACTGCTGCATCTCGAAGGCCAGCTTTCCCAAGAGAGGCACGAGTGGCCCACGATCGGGCAGGTCGTTGTCCTCGTTCCATAGCCAGCGGGTGATCTGCCGCCGATCGCGGCCGTGAAGCAGCCGTCCGTCGTCGAACAGCACGTTCCCACGTTCG
>JBGAUA010000204.1:0-5589 GCA_044228875.1 Anaerolineae bacterium | reverse complement strand
AGCACGCGGGCAACGCACCCGAGAACGCGCAGGCCGAGATCGACCGCATCCTCGGTGAGATCGACGAGGCCGAGGCCAGCCTCGCCGAGGCCGCGGCCCAAGCAGCCGCCGACGGTGGTGACGCCCCCGCCGCCGACGCTCCGCCCGGCGCCCTTGGCGAAGCGCCATGCTCCGCCACGGTGCGCGTCAACTGGCGCGGCCATGAACTCCTGTTGACCCTTCGCGGCTTCGAAGGCGCTTCAACCTTGGTCCGCTTGGGCCGCGCGCTGGACTGGCTGGAAGGCCAGGGCGCAACGCCGGCCAGCGGCCGCGCGCGGCCAGGTCCAGAACGTGGGGCGACGTTGGTTGACGTGGGGAATGGCAGCGGCTCCCGCGGCCAGGGCCAGGCGGCCGCCGCCGGTTCGAGCTCGAACGCCGGGCCCGTCTGCCCAACGCACGGGCGCCCGATGAAGCAAGGCAAGAAAGGCGGATGGTTCTGCCCCGCCAAGGTTGCCGAAGACGACGGCGCCGGCCGGCCCGTCTACTGCCGCCAGCGCGCGGAAAGGTGAAGCCATGTTGACCCGTGACAACCTGACGACGGGCCGCGGCCGCTCCGCCGCGGCCAAGCCGCCGAAGGCCGCGCCGCCGACGGCGGCCGCCCTGCAGGCGGATCGCTGGCCGACGATGCCAGCGCCGGACCTGGCCGAACTGGCCGACACCCTGGCCGCCCTGGCTTTTGACCTGGAAGCCGGGCGCCTGGCCCCCGGCGGCCTGGCTGGCCTGACTGCCCTGACCTTGGCGGCCGATGACCTACTCGCCTTGGCCGCCGCCATGGCGCCGGACCCCTGGCCCTACATGGCCGCGCGGGCAGCCGTCGGCGCCCTGCCCACTGGCGCCGATGCCTTGCGCGCGGCGCCGATCCCCTGGCCCCTGACCGGCCAGGATGCCGCCGCGGCCTGACCGGGCCAGAAGTCCGGCACCAAAAGAGCGAGCCGCCAGATGGCGGCCGGGGGAACCCAACCGGGCCACCCCTGGCCGCCTTGACAAACCTGACCCTTGCGGCCGATGATCTGCTCTCCTTGGCCGCCGTGCTGGCGCCGGACCCCTGGCCCTACATGGTCGCGCGGGCCGCCGTCGGCCCCCGTGGGCAGGGCGCCGACGGCGGCCCAGGCGCTCCGCCTCTGCCAGCAAGGGGCGGCCCCCTCCGACCTCGCCGCCGCGGCCTGACCGGCGGCCCAGCCAACCCAAGCCGGCCGGCGGCCGGGGGATGCCCGACGGGCGCCCTCTGGCCGCCGGCCTGGACAAGGAAGCCGAAGGGCCGATAGAATCGCGTGATCCGCCGCCCCGATGGACAACGGAAGGCACGCGATGAATACCCTCTACTACGGCGACAACCTGGAAATGCTACGGCGGGCCATACTCAGGCCGATTTGAGCGTGCTTCGTGTTCTGCTTGGGCTGCGAGCCTCAAGCCCGCCTGAGGCCGTCAATGGAGTGAACCATCCGCTGACTATGGCCAGTGCAGGGCCACCCCAGATGGGCGGACTTGTGAGTAGTGAGTTGGCGATGTCCGGACTATGGGCAGAATTGGGTAGCACCTTCTACTTCTTCGCCTACGATTGTAACATCAAACCACAGCTCGCCCTCTACGGGGTACTGTCCTCCGCTTGGCGCAAGAGGAATTGGGTCAATCCCGTTATAACAGTGGGCAGGGTCGATTCGGAATTCTGCGTGCCCATTCCCACCAGCCCACCACTTGGAGTCGTTTCGTGCCCCAGGAACCCCCCAATGCAATTGAGGCTCAATACACCCTGTGTCCATGTCAGGGAGACCCGTGCCGTTAATCTCGGCCGGGAAGGCATCCCATACCACCCGGTAATACTTCTCTGGTTCAATCAAGTCCGCTCTACCTGTACCAGCACCAAACCTTGTATATGCACTAGGGGCTTCAAGCGTGTTGTCCAGGTAGCATCTTGGCAGATTGCAGGAAAAAAAGCTCAAAATCGGCTCACTCCAAGCGGGGTTTAGAAAACAAACCACCGGGCTTATTGGAAGAGGGGGCCACACAGGAATGATGGGGGGAAGAATCCCGACCGGGATACACTTTACGGCTGGTTCGTCTTCGTGATCAACATACACTCCTGGGAGATGCGGCCCCTCTCGGTTTAGCTTGAACTTGTGCTCATATGCGAAGTAACAGTCGTACTCCCTCCCGCCGGGGAAAGGGGTCTTATATATGGCAAGATTGTCTTCGAACCAATACATGAGGGATTCCATTGCTCGCGAGTAATCTTCTGCTGGGTTATCTCCTGGGGCGGGCTGCGTAAACTCGTCGTCTTCGTTGATTATCCAGCGCGTGAAGTACAGGTTCGATTCCTCTGGTTGCCACTCTTCGAAGTGGTCTTGCTGATGAGACCCAAGTTGCTTCTCGCGAGATGAGGAGATGGCGCCACTTTCACTTGCCCCAATCGCCGCGACTCGCGATACTGCGAACAAATTCAGCAGGCTATCAAGGGCCCAACTCGGTGGACCTACGGGGCGAGGGGCAGTATCATGCATCCTCCGACATGCTTCAAGTTTCGTTTTCATTGAGGCGCTCACACTAGTATTGGATCCTCCCCCGCCCGGAGAGTCATCATCAACTCTCCAGTCAATGTCAGCAAGCAACACTTGACCATTGTTGTCGATCATGCCGTTTGAGAAGTCAAGCGTCTGAAACGCCGGAGTAAGGGCAAGTGAGGTGAGTTCCACAAGCGTACCCCTTACCTTCACGGCGACTACATTCGGAACGTCTGGACAATCGCCATCAGCGCATTCGGTGTACATGTCATCAAAGTAGTCCCTGATCTCGATACTCCTTGTTATTGCAGAGCGCGGACTAATTCCTCCGCGACGAGCTTCGGCAGTCTGCATCTGTTCGACGTCATGAGCAGACTGGTGCTGTTGGCGGCTCCAATACCGCTTTGCATACACCTCTATTGACTGAGTACCGTCATATTCGGGGACAAGCCGAACTACAGAGGTCGCCCAATCATCGGCCAAATCTGACAATCCCGTTTCCTTGACCTGATACTGCGTGGCCACGAGGCCCTGGCTTGACACAACTCCCAGTGCGTCGTCAAGATCCATGGGAGACCCTGTCCATGCGGTCATGGTGAGTTCTTGCGATTGAGCGTAGATTCCGATCACACTACTCCAAAGCAACAGTACGCCTAAAGCTACGGCAAGAAGGCGAAGAGTCCTTCGAGCTGACATTCGTGAATCCTCATTTCTGTTTGAGGCGGGCCAGAACCCACCTTATGCAATTGGTCAGCATTGACGTGAGCGACGGGCTTACACGGTGTCGCGATAGAACCCACTGGATCCCACGCCCCTTCCTGAAGCCCTAAGCAGGAAGGCCCTCTTCCGAAGCTAGTCAGCCTGCGTGAGCACTTACCCGACTTGTCCCAAATCAGGATACGACTAAGTTCGTCCCAGCGCAGTCCCATACAGGTCTAAGCCTGGTCCAAATCACTGACAACGACTCGTCCTGCCAAAGCCAAACCGGCTATGGACCACACGTCCCCCTACGATGGCCGAAGCTATCCGTGGCTCCAACTGTTGACGGTTGCCGATCTTATGGACGGGTGCGGCGTAAAGATGCCGGCGCCCATGCACACCAACGTGACGCACCAACGGGCCAGACGGACACAAGACAAGGCGGGCCAGCAAGGCCGCTTGGAACTGTAGGGGCGGCCGTGCTGGCCGCCAGAAAGGGGAGCCCAGCATGAGCAAGCGACCGAACGGAATGGGCGGAGTTTCCTTCGACCGAACCAACAACCTATGGCGCGCGCGTCTGCCGGTGGACGGGCGCCGCTTGGTCCGCTACGCCGACAGCCAAGCCGAAGCATGGAAGTTGCTTGACGACATGATCCGGCGCGTGGCCGACGGCCTGGACATGCGGGCCGACCGTCTGACGGTGGCCGACTACCTGACCGCCTGGCTTGACGACGTGGCCGCCTTCAAGGTCCGGCCGCGAACCTTGGAAGGGTACCGCCAGCACGTGCGCGACCACCTGACGCCGGCCATCGGCGCGCATACCATGGCCGCCCTAAGCGCCGGCCACGTGCAACGCATGGTCAAGGCCAAGGCCGCCGCCGGGCTGAGCGCTGCCACCGTCCAGCGCATCCATGCAACGCTGCGCATGGCCCTTGCCGATGCTGAGCACAAGGGCTTGATCGGCCGCAACCCTGCCCGCTTCGTTGACCTTCCGACCGTCCGGCGCCAACCGCCGGAAGCCATGGAGCCGGCCAGGGCCGCGGCCATCCTGACCGCCGTCAAGGGCCACCGGCTGGAAGCCCTCATCATCGTGGCCATGCTAACCGGCATGCGGCAAGGGGAACTGTTGGGCCTGCCCTGGAAGGCGGTTGACCTGGTGGCCGGGCGCCTGACGGTTGGCCAGTCTCTCACACGCCGGCGGGCCGCCGCGGCAGTCCTGACGGAACCGAAGACGAAGCGAAGCCGCCGGACCCTGCCCCTTCCGCCGCCGGCCGTTGCTGCGCTCCAAGCCCATAGCGAGCGCCAGCGCTTCGAAGAACGGGCCGCCGGCGCCGCCTGGCAGAACACCGACGGCCTGGTATTCGTGGCAGAGAACGGGGGGCCGCTGGACGCGTCAACGGCACTGAGAGCCCTACGGCTGCCCATTGCGGCCGCTGGCCTGCCCACGATGCGCTTTCATGACCTACGGCACGCCTACGCTACCTTGGCCCTCCAAGCGGGCGCCAACCTTCGGGAAGTAATGGAAGGCTTGGGGCATGCGGACATAGGGACAACCGGCAACGTGTACGCGCATGTCACGCCGGCGACCTTGCGTCGCGTAGGCGACGACCTGGCCAACCTCATTTCGAGCGCTGGCGAAGGGGGGGGTAAAGGACGGTAGGGCTACGGGTAGGGCTATTTCGGCTTGGTGACAGTTGACCGAAGGGCCGACAACCCTTGAAAAATCAGGCAGGCGGGACAGGAATCGAACCTGCAGCCTGCGGTTTTGGAGACCGCTGCTCTGCCAATTGAGCTACCCGCCTAGGTAGGCCAAGGTTCGAATATTAGCATGGCCGACCCTCAGGGGCAACGCACGTCAGGGGCGCGCAGGGCCCTCGCGCAGGCGGAGGCTGGCGCAGCTGCGCAGGCCGCCCGGCTCCGGCTGCAGCCAGGCGCGGCCGCCCTGGCGCCCGGCGAGGATCTGGGCCGCCTTGAGCTCCGGGGCCAACGACGGATGGGCGAGCGACACGGCCGTTTCCGCCATGGCAGCCATGCCGTCGGGCATACGGCCGCGGTCCAGCACCGCCAGCACCAGCTGCCCATCCTCGCCGCGGGCCGACAGCTGCAGGTCGCCACCGATAGGCGACCGCTGGATCGCGTGGACCAGCAGGTTGTCCAGCAACAGGCCCACCGCCTCCGCATCGACTTGCAGCCTGGGCAGCGCCGCATCGCTTCGCTCAGCGCGGAGACCCTTCTCTCGCAGTTGGTGTCGCGCTCGCTCCATGGCCTGAGCCAGCTGCTCGTCAAGGTCCACCGGCGCGACGGCCTGAGCGTCGTCAGGGGCGTCATCAACGACCAGGACCATCGCCAGGTT
>JBGAUA010000203.1:0-5597 GCA_044228875.1 Anaerolineae bacterium | reverse complement strand
CCGTGCGCATCGCGTTGAAGGTCGACGGCGAGGTTCGCCTCGGCCTCGACTACGTGCCGGCGGCCGGTGCGCCGCCATTTCCGCGCGACGCCGACGGCCTGCTGGAGCGGTTGCGAGCCGAGCTGCAGGTGGCGCGGCGCGGCGACGAGTTGCTCGAGCTCTTCGGCCTGGGCGATCGGGCGGACGACCTGGTGGACGGCTTCTCGCACGGCATGCGCCAGAAGGTGGTCATGGTGGCGGCCCTGATCCACGACCCCAAGGTGATCTTCCTGGACGAGCCGACGGTGGGCCTGGACCCGCGCAGCGCCAGGCTGCTACGCGACATCCTGCGGCAGCTGGCCGACCGGGGCACGACGGTGGTCCTGTCGACGCATATCCTGGAGATCGCCGAGCGGATGTGCGACCGGATCGCCATCATCGACAAGGGTCGGGTGGTGGCCCTGGGCACGGTGGCGGAGTTGCACGAGCAGGTGCAGGAGCAGAGCAGCCTGGAGGACATCTTCCTCAGCCTCACCGGCGGGCCGGCGGACGCGGTGATTGCCGGGGTGCTGTCCTGAAGCGGGCCTGACCGTGGACGCCAACCTGGGGCTGGCGGCGAGCGTGGCGCGCCTGGTGCGCGCGCGCTGGCTGATCTCCTGGAACACCTTGCGCCGCGCCAGCGGCTGGCGGCGTCTGGTGGGCGTGGTGGTGCTGGCGGCCTTGGGCTTCCTGGTGCTGATGAGCCTGGTGACGAGCTACGTGATGACCCGGGTGATCGTGGGCGTGGTGGAGCGGGTGGAAGCGGCCGACGTGATTCCGGTAGCGGCCTATTCCAGCGGCCTGATGCTGAGCTTCATGGTCAGCTTCACGGTGGCCCTGGCCGCTCTCTATCTGAGCAAGGACCTGGACCTGCTCCTGGGCTCGCCGCTCTCGCGGCGGGCGGTCTTCTTCTCCAAACTGATCGCGGGCCTGCTCCCGGCGCATGTGGTGATCCTGTCGCTGTCGGCCCTGCCTTTGATCGGCCACGGCCTGGCCCTGGACCGCGGCTGGACGTATTACGCTGCGATGCTGCTGTCGCTGGCGGTGCTGCCGGTGCTGCCGGTGGCCATCGGCGCCACCTGCGTGGTGCTGATCGTGCGCTACGTGTCGGCGCAGCGGGTGGGCGAGATCGTGGGCCTCATCGTGGTGGCGATGACGATGTCGCTGGCGCTCGTGCTGGGCTCGGCGCGGCAGCTGCGCGAGGCCATCTCGCTGCGCGACCTTCTGGGCATCCTGGACCGCTTCCGCAATCCGTACTCGCCGGCGGAATGGCTGACGCGCTTCCTGGTGGGGGTGACCCGGGGCCCGGCTTCGGACGGCTGGCTGTGGTTCGGCCTGCTGATGGCCTTGACGGTGGCGAGCCTGCTCCCGCTGTGGTGGGTGGCGGACAGGGTCTACGACGAGGGCTGGCTGCGGATGCAGGCGGCGGCGCGCCGCACCTTGCTGCGCCGGGGCTTCCTGCCCTGGCAGCGCACGGACCGCGCCGCGGAGATCAGCCGGCCCTCGGGCCTCCTTGGCCTGCTGCCGCAGCCGATGGTGGCGATCATCCGCAAGGACTGGCGGGTGATCCCGCGCGACCTGACGAACATCGCGGGGGTGCTCTCTCCGCTGGCCATCGGCATCTTCTTCATCCTGCAGCAGCTGCTGTACCCGATCCGCTTCGGCGAGTCGGGGATGCCGCAGACCTTCGTGGTGCCGCTCTTGACGATGCTCTCGACGGCGGTGGCCACGGGCGTGGCGGGCATGATCATGAGCCGCTTCGCCCTGACGGCCTTCTCCTTCGAGGGCAAGAGCTACTGGGCGATCAAGGGCTCGCCGATCTCGGCCCGCGACCTGGTGCTGGGCAAGTTCCTGGCCTGTTGGGTGCCGATGGTCCTCCTTGGGGGCACCTTGGTGCTGCTGCTGGACCTGGCCCGGGGCTACAACGACGCCAGCATCTCGGGCACGCCGCTGCTGGAGGCGATGGCGGCGGGCCTGGGCCAGGGCTACATCCTCTACGCCTGGTTCGTGGTGGCGGTGCTGGGCGCGGGGATCATCGCGATCTCCCTGGCCCTGGGCGCGGCCCGCCCCAACCTGAACTGGGACACGCCCCACGAGATGCTCACCCCGGACCTGGGCTGCATGAGCCTGGTGCTCTACGCGGGCTACGCGGGCGTGGCGGGCATGGCCCTGATGCTGCCGCTGGCCACAAGCCAGTTCCGCATGCTGGGTTCGCCGGCCCTGCTTTGGTCGGGCGGCCTGGCGCTGGGCCTGGGCATCAGCGCCCTGGCGGTGCTGGGCTCGCTGTGGGTGGCGATGGGGGAGATGGCGGCGGTGGGGGAGTAGAGGCGGCCGGTGCTGCCCTTCCGGCCGCGCCTACAGCCCCAGCTTCTCCTTCAACCGTTCGGTGGTCAGGTGCTTGGCGACGTCGAAGGGCTCGCAGTTGCCGCTGGGGGAGCTGAAGGCGATAGGCCCGACGTCGCGCGCCACCTTCAGCGCCGCCTGATTCAACACGGCGCTCCGCTTGCCGATGCCCATCAGCGCCATACCCATGGCCATTCTGACCCGCTCCGGCTCCGTCCCGATGCTGTCCGCGATGCGCTCGACATGGGCGAGGAAGAAGGCCTCGCTGGGCGCCTTCTTGCCGGCGAGCTTCGACGCCTCATAGAGCAGCCCGTAGCCGCAATCGCGGCGGACGGGGTCCTCGCTCCTCACCCAGTGGTCGGCAAGCTCGACCACGAAGGGCGTCTTGGCGAGCGTTGCGTCGCAGGATGCAAAGACATGCGCCAGCATGCCGCCTCCCAAGGCCTCGACCTGCTGCTCGGCCTGATCACGGGTGATCTGCGCGGGGTCGTCGATGAGCAGCGCGATCACCCTGGCGTCGTACACGTCGGTCTGCCAGAGCGCCTGCGCGAGGTCGCGGTTGCGCCCGATCCCCTTGGCCAGCTTGCGCAGCCTTGTGAGCCCGATGCCGTAACTCCTCAACCCGGCGGTGTTCGGACCCAACCTCGTCCAGTTGCTCATGCCTCGCTCGTCCCGTTCGGCGTCGAGCAGGGCGAGGACTTCGGAAACGGTCATCGGAGGTCTCCTCTTTCGGGTTGGGCGTCGGGGGCCGACGCTCCGGCCCCCCGCGGCGGCGAGACGGCCCGCTTGTAGGTCTTGGACTTGGCGTGCGCGGCGGCCTCGCGCACTGCCCACGCCTTGCCTGCGAACCGCGATTGGTGCAGCAGCTGGAGGAGGGTGCTGGCAGGCGCGGGGGCCAGCGTCAAGCTGTCCTGATCAGGGATAAACGGATAGGTCTGGGTCTGACCGCCGAGGCGGGCGTAGAACAGGTTGCCCTGACGGACCTTGCCGGGCCGAGCTTCGGGAAGGAAGACGGGCCCCTCCCAGCGCTCCTCCCCGCGACGCGCCGGCTCACGGCCTTCGGCGCGAAGCACTGCGCGAAACTCACCTTCCCCGTTCTTGGCGAGGTCGATGGAAGCGGGTGGTGAACCCGACAGGCGGACATCCCCGTGGTCGTACGGCGTCGCGAAGAACGTGCGCTCGCAAAAGGCGAAGAAGCGCGAGGAGTTGAAGGCCCCCATCAGGTAGGTCGCTCCCTGCGGGTACGCCTGCTCCGGCGCGCGCACCAGGACGGAGAAGCTCAGCTCACGGAACCGAGCGCCCATGAACGTCGCATCCGCGGCCACGACCTGGATCTGGGCCTGGCCGTCCGGGCTCTCGGCCGGAACGAGATCGTGCGCCCGCAGGTGTTCGCGCCAGAAGGCGAGGTCGGCCGTGCCTGCGAGCGAGAGTTCCCGCACATGGTCCAGTTCGGCGGCCCATTTGATGGATTCGGGCATCAGGTAGGCTCCTGCAGTTGGCTGGTTGGTTGTTGGTCGGCTGCCGAACGAAAAGACCTAGTGGCGTGGCGCAGCCACGTCCACTGCAGCGATTGTTAGACCGCCCGCTCGCTACACTTAGACCAAGCATGCGAACTCGAACGCATCCCACTGGTACCGCACCTCCATGAAGATTGAGCGTTGCGGTGTCACGAATTCATGGCAGACGGAGGATTCGAGACCCGGCACACCCAACGGCTACTCTCGAAGTCCATTGTGGTGCGATGCTAGTTCGTTATGGAACGTAAGGCGGCATGTCTTGCACAAGGATCACGCCCTCTGAGTCCATTCGAACAGTGATCTCGAATTCAGACTGAGGCGCTTCGTCAGTGAGGCTGGCGCCGCAACACGGCCCACGAACGAAGAGCGAGCGGTCTTCGTTCATGAACTCTACAGTGAAAGTTGCCTCTTGAGGTGATACCCTCCTGGATCCAGTCACTGCCCGCAGGCGTAGACAGTGAATGCCGTTGTGTGTGCAGGCTCTACGCATCAGCCCCGCAAGATCGTCGGCGGGTATGTCGGGATTCCAGTCACGCATGACATCGTAGACTCCGCCGTATAGGGCTGTTGCTTCCTCATAATGTCGGTCATGAAGGTAGAGGAAGAACGTCTCAAGCGTGTCGATTGCTGCTTGTTCATTCAGTACTTGAGACCCAGGGGGCGCAGTCGTGCCAACGACACTTGAACAGGCGGACCCTAGCATGGCAGACAGGAGGATGACAATAGCTGCGGATCGTGACACGTATTCATCCCTCGAGGATTCACTCGGGGCCTAACGTTCGGCATGGCCGGCTGGCAATGGTGACCCAGGACTTATCCGGACTCCGACAATCCTAGAACCGCCACTCCCATCCGTCAATCCAGAACGCCCGTGCTGCGCCCGATATCCCATCCACCCCGCGTCACGCCAGCCGCCCGCACGCGTCACTGGCCTGTCCTCAGCCCCCGACGGTGTTCGCGCAGCCTACGCCAAGGCCACCAGGCCGGGCACCTCATGGCGGTACACGCCCGTGTCCAGGTAGGCCCGCAGCTTTGTGATGGCGTTCGGGATGTAGCGCGGGAGCATGGCCAGGAACTCCGCGTTGGTGGTGGTGATCGTATCGTTGAGCAGCACCAGATTGCGGCTGGCGACCATCGCCTCGAACTGGGCCGCGGTGAAGGCGGGCAGCGGCCTGACCGACTGGTAGCCGTCCAGCAGCGCGGCTTCCTGGGCGTGGTTGTCGCGCAGGTAGTAGGCGGAGATGGCCAGGTCTTGGGCGGGCACGCCGATGCCGCTGTCGTCGAAGTCGAAGACGATCAGCCGGCCCCGGTGCCACTTCAAGTTCCACAGGTGGAGGTCGGCGTGAAGCGGTTGGCGACTGGCGTCCGCGAAGAGCGCATCGAACTGCCGCTGGATCTGCGCGAACGCGGCATCGATCAGGTCGTGGTCCGGTGTTGACAGAAGCGGGTGGTCGCCGCCCAGGTGATATGGCACGTCCATCAGCACCGTGTCGATCGCCGGCAGGGCGGTGCCCGGCGGCAGCTGCCACTGCGCACCGTGCTCGTGCAGCGCAGCGGTGGCCCGCCCGACGGCCCTCATCTGGTCGAGCGTCGCCCCCTCGCCCAAGTCGCGCCCAGGCAGCCAGGCGAACAAGACAGCGGGGAGCCAGCGACCGAGGTCAGGGCAGAAAATCTGGGTGGTCAACGCTCCCTCGCGCGTGCGCTGCGGCACCGGAAGCC
>JBGAUA010000202.1:0-5641 GCA_044228875.1 Anaerolineae bacterium | reverse complement strand
GCGCCCTGCAAGCGGCGCGTGAAGCGCACCCGGCGATTGCGATTGAACTGTGATCCCAGCAGGTAGAAGACCGCATCGATCAGGCCCCAGGCGACATTGCAGCCAAGCAGGCCGAGGGCGAGATCCAGCCGCCTGATCTCGTCGGGATCGGACAGGAGCCGTGCCCCCGCCGTCATGGTGAGAGCCATGATCAGCCCGAACAGGATTTCGAGGAGGCTCTCGCTCGGGTCGAGGTAGCGGTCGAGCAGGCGAAGCATTCAGTCAGCCTTCCGGCGCGGCACCCGCCCGACGGAAACGGTCAGGTAGGCATTCCAGCCTTCTGGCCGGTTCTGGGCAGCGAACTCCTTGTACCCCCGCACGTTGACGTCGAACCTCAGCGTGCCGCTGGCGTAGGACCAGCCGACCTGGGGCCCCGCGCCGGCGACGCTGGAACGGAAGTCGCCGAGGCGAACCGACCCACCCGTGTCGGGGCTCAACTGTTTGTAGAGGTAGCCCACGGCGCCGGCATACAGGCTGTCGTTGAAGGAATAGGACACGCCGGCATCGATATGCCCGTCGACGCCGCTCTGGTAGCGGGTCTGCGGGTTGATGAAGTTGTAGGTCAAGCCGGCCGTCAGGGAGGCCTCGAAGCCGGAGGCCGGCAGGAAGGTGTAGCCCAGCCCCCAGTCGATCGCGCCGTGGCCCAGCCCGACGCCGGCCAGACGATTGGGATCGTAGGAGCCGGTGGGCACGCTGCCCATGACATAGACCATCGCGTTGTGGACGCCGGCCTGCCACTTGAGCGACGCCATGGGGTAGAGGTCGCTGATGCCGGCGGCACTGTCGGACGATCCCGAAGACAGCGACCTCCCGCCAGGACCGGTGAGGACGCCCCACACGCCGGCACCGGACTGCCCGGCCGAGAACGTGACGGCCAGCGCCAACTGGCCGTTCAGGACCGGGGTTTCCAGCGTATAGGATGGGGTCAGGTAGACGTACTGCTCGTTGATCGAAAGCCCCGCCAGCACGCCGCCGCCACGGGAGAAGGAAGCGCCGGCCGTCGCGCTGGCGGAGCGCACGTAGACCAGCGTCTCCAGCGAAAAGCCCGGGTCACCGGGGACGGAGGCGAAGCTGGCGAACTGGCCTGGCAGCCAAACGCTGGCACCGCCCTCGTCGGCCCATGCCTCGACCGGCAGGACAAGCACGGCAAGAAGGCCCATTGTTTTGCGCATTTGGCTCTCCCCGGTCCTCAATCTAGCAGGTCAGGAGCGCCCGACTTGTGATCTTGGTCAATGAAACCGTTCGCGGCGGCGCTAGCATCGGGTGCCAGGCGGTGAGCGACGGTGATGGCACCGGTCGCGCCGGATGGGGGAAACAGGGCGCATGAAGTGGAACGCGCGGTACCGCTTGAAGGAGTTCGCCGGATCGTCATTCTGGTTGTTTCCATCACTCGCCCTGTTGCTGGCCTGGTTCATGGGCAAGCTCGTCCTGTGGCTGGTGCCCGACCCGCACTGGCCACGGTTCGATGTGACAGAGGTCGAAGGCATGCGCGTGTCGATGGCGGCCTTCGCCTCGTCGATGCTCACTTTCATGGTCTACGCCGTTTCGGCGCTGTTGCTGGCCGTTCAGCTCGCCAGCGGCCAGACATCGCCCCGCCTGATCCGGCTGACCTTCGGACGATGGCAGACCAAGGCCAGCGCCAGCGTGTTCGTCTTCGCCTTCGGTGTCACCATGGTGGCGCTGGCCAACACGAGCGAAAGCACGCGGCATGCCGCGCTGATCATGCTGGCGATCGCGGCCAACGTCGTGGCCATCGCCGTGTTCTTCTGGTTCGTCGAGCAGGTCGGGCTGGGCCTGCGGCCGGTGAGCTTGATGCAGAAGGTGTTCGTCGACGGCAAGCAAGCCATGGACACCGTCTACACGGGAGCCCAGGTGACAGGCGTCGAGCCGGCGTCGAGCACCGCGATCGAACCGGTGGGACGCCAGAACCGGATGATCCGCCGGATTGGCCCGTCCGGCACGTTCCTCGCGTTTGGCGCGCGAGACCTCGTGGCGTTGGCCCGCGCGGCCAACTGCACGATCGAGCTAATCCCGCAGGTCGGCGATTTCGTGTCGACCGACGATGTCCTCGCGCGGGTCTATCCGCCTTCCGCGACGATCGACGAGGAAGCCGTCAATGCCCTGGTGGCCTTTGGTCCAGAACGCACCATGCGCCAGGATCCGATGTTCGCCTTCCGCATCATGGTCGACGTGGCGATCCGGGCGCTGTCGCCGGCGGTCAACGACCCGACCACTGCCGTGCTGGCGCTCGACCAGATCCATCGCCTGCTGCGCTACGCCGGGGGCAGGAACCTCGACAATGCGCGGGTCCTCGACGAGGCGGGCGTGTTGCGGTTGGCCTTTCCGACGCCGAACTGGACGGAGATTGTCGAACTGGCGGTGACGGAGATCCGCCAATACGGCGCGTCGAGCACGCAGGTGGCACGCCGGCTGCGTGCCATGCTGGAGCACCTGATCGACCGCCTGCCGGAGGAGAGGGCGCCGGCCCTGCACGAGGAGCTGGCGTTGCTAGAGCACGCGGTCGTCCGCAGCTTCGCGGATGGAGAGGATCGACGTCGCGCCAGTGTCGGCGACCTGCAGGGGCTGGGCGGGTCGTCGAGCCGGTCGGACCTGTAGGCACCATGAACATAAAGGAAAGCCAGGGAGTTGAAGCATGACCGATAGGCGAACGTTAGTCGGCTTGCTGACACTGCCCGGAATGCCATCTCCCGGGCAGTCGCAGACCGGCGCAGGCTTCGTCGGGGCATGCAAGGGCATGGTTGACGGGATTGGCGACGCGACGTTGACTACCAAGGGAGTCGGGCCGGGAAATCTCGTGTCGCGGGCCACCTTGAAAATCGATACCGCCCTCGGCGGGATCTACAACCTGACGCTGGCCGGCACTCGGTTGGCCGGCCACTACACGCGCGGTAACGCTTTCCGTTCCGGAGGAACTCAATGAAGCAGCTTGCCCTGCGTATCGGACGGTCCGTGCTTGGCGGGCTTCCCGCAGTGCTGCTCGCAGCGGGCTGCTACGATAAAAGTTCGCTTGACCGTTCGCAGGTGGAACTGGTGCGCGTCGATGGGCGTCAGTTCGAGGTTCGCCTGACGTCCACGGGGACTCCCAACGAGTACAGGATGCTCGTCATTCGCGCGACCCTGGTGATCAACCCTGATCCGGAGCTGGAGTCGGCGCGCGCCCGGGAGGTTGCCGAACGCTACATGAAGCAGACCTGCAAGGGCAGGCCATACCAGGAGGAAGTGTCCGGCGTAGAACGAGACATCAACTTCCGAACGGTCTTCCGTTGCGTATGATCGTCCCTTTGCGTCGCCCGGTCGACCGATGAACCGGGGCGTGCTGCTCTCTTGGCGAGAAGGCTATTCGCGGACGCGCCTGCGGCTCGACATCGTGGCGGGCCTGTCACTTGCCGCTTTCGCGATTCCCGAGTCGTTGGCTTACGCGTCCCTTGCGGATCTCCCTCCGGTCTCAGGTCTGTATTGCTACCTGGTGGCGGGGCTTGCCTACGCGGTGTTCGGGTCGAGCAGGCAACTCGCCATCGGGCCGACATCGGCCCTCGCGATCGCCGTGGCGGCCGGCATCGCGGCGATGGGCGGCGGCGATACAGCCCGCGTCGTCGCGATCGGCGGCGGCATGGCCCTGCTGACCGGTCTGATCGCCGTCGGTGGCCGCTACCTCGGCCTTGCGAACGTCGCCTACTTCCTGTCCGACACGGTCGTGACCGGCTTCAAGACCGGCGCCGCGATCTACATTGCCTCGACGCAGCTTCCCAAGCTGTTCGGCATCTCCGGTGTGCAGGGCAACTTCTTCGAGCGTATCGCCCACGTCGCCCAATCTCTCCCCGCGACGCATGTCCCGTCGCTGGTGGTCGGGCTTTTGGCCATCGGCCTGTTCCTCGTGCTGGAGAGGGCCTTGCCGGGCCGGCCGACCACGCTTCTTGTCGTGGCGGGCGCCATCGCCGCGACCGCCTTTCTGGGGTTGGGCGGCTTCGGCATCCACCTGGTGGGCGAACTGCCGACCGGCTTGCCGGCGATCGGGCTTCCCGACATCCAGCTGTCCGACCTCCGGGACCTGATCCCGACCGCCCTCGCCTGTTTCCTGCTGGCCTACGGCGAGACGATCTCGGTGGCCCGGACCTTCGCCCAGAAGCAGGGCGACGAGATCGATCCCGAGCGCGAGCTAACGGCGCTTGGCATGGCCAATGTCGCGACCGGTCTCGCCCGGGGATTTCCCGTCGCGGGCGGCATGTCGCAGACGGCGATCAACCACATGGGTGGCGCCACCTCGCCGATGGCGCTGGTGGTCACCTCCGCAGCCGTCGCGCTCACGCTGGTGTTCTTCACCGGGCTCTTCCGCAACCTGCCGGAGCCGGTACTGGCGGCCGTGGTTCTGATGGCGGCCAAGCATCTGGTCAAGATCGACGAACTCCGCGAGATGCGACGGGCGTCGCACACCGAGTTCCGGATTGCGCTCGTGGCGCTGCTCGGTGTCCTCACGTTCGGCCTGCTCAACGGCCTGCTGCTCGCAGCGCTGGGTTCGCTGATCGTACTGCTGGCGCGCGCAGCACGACCTCTGGTCGTCGAACTGGCCCGCGACGGAACGGGCCGTTTCGTGAATCGCGACCGGCTCGATGCGGCCCCGTCTCTGGCCGGGGCAATGGTCCTGCGCAACGCCGGTCCGTGGCTCTACTTCAACGCCGACCACATCCGGCGGCAGATCCTGGCGTTCGTCGAGCGATCCGATGCGCCCGTTGACACGCTCGTTCTCGACTTCTCGATGGTGCCCACCATCGACCTGAACGCGATGACGAGCCTTCGGTCTCTGGCCTCGACCCTTCGCGCCAAGGGAATCGCGCTGCACCTGGCCGAAATGCGCGACGACCTGGCCGAGGACCTCAGGCGGCGCGGCGGCGAGGAAGACCTCGGCCATGTCGCAGCTCACCGGACCATCGATCATTGCTTGGCCAGGTGACGAATGCGGGCGGGCACGAATACCCATCGTGGCGGATATAGGCACCACACAATGCCTCTTATGACCAAGGTTCTGTACCAAGGCTGAGGCAGGCATCTGATCTGGAGCGGAAAAGCCAGGACTACCGAGAAGACCTGAAACCCAACGGTCGCGCCCGGGCCGCCGCGACGCGCACCGCTACGCCGGCCCTGCTGAAGGGTATCATCTCTACCGACACCGGGGCTGCCATGGCGCCGGCGTCGACCAGCATGCCCTGCGCCATCGCCCGGGCTTGGGGCTGGCGGCGACAGATAGAGGCCGG
Source organism: Anaerolineae bacterium (assembly GCA_044228875.1). GTDB lineage: Bacteria > Chloroflexota > Anaerolineae > Epilineales > Epilineaceae > Epilinea. The sequence continues at coordinate 332 of JBGAUA010000202.1, read as the reverse complement.
CACCGCCTCGGCTCTATTGGGGACACTGCCTCCGCGGAGGAACTCTCCGACCATTTCATCAGCCACGAGGCCGCGGCTGGCCCATCTCGCACCAGCGCAACCGTACCTGTCGCCACGTAGTTTCCCGCGGGCTGGGTTTGGCTCTCACCTTCAGTTTATTGGAATCTTGGCGACCCGCACTAGTTCCTTGGTGTCTACGAGCTCGCGAGCGACATAGCCATCGAATGCAGTGGGTGACATCGGAGCCGGTTCGGCCCCAACTGCGGCGAGCTTCACCATCATGTCAGGCGACTCGAGCGCCTTCACCAGCGGCTTGTTGAGCGCGTCCACAA
>JBGAUA010000201.1:0-5681 GCA_044228875.1 Anaerolineae bacterium | reverse complement strand
GGGGAGAAGCCGAGGGGCGCTATACCGAAGGCGTCCATCACGAACCAGGCGGCGCCGATCGGCGAGAGAAGGAGGGCGGAGCGGGCGACGGCTTGCGGCAGGGTCAAGGAACGGAGGCCCGGGGATCCCTGACCTTCGCGGCGCACGGGAAGCAGCGCTGACAAGGCGATGACGGCGATGAAGGCGGCGTAAGGGATGGTGGCGAGTTCGAAGCGCAACGCGACGAAAACTAAGGCGACAGCCCAGGGCAGGCCCACGACCGTCGCCGACCACCGCAGCTCCCTGGCGTCGGCGGGTCTGCCGACGGCCACGGCCAGCGGAAGGGCCAGAATCAGCGCAAGGGCGATGCCGCCGCAGAGCACGATCAGCAGCCAGCGACCAAGGGGGACGGCGCCCTCGTCACCGGCGCCGAAATCGGGCGCGAGGAAAGCGGCTTGAGCTACGAAGGGAAGGCCGAGCAGCAATGCGCGGCGGATGACGTGGCGGAATCCGTAAGCCTGGTCGGCCAGCTGCTCGTGTCGCTCCGTTGTCATGTTGCCTTCCGCATCCGCTCCCCCGACGCCGGCCCGAAGCGCAGCTGCAGCCAGCGTGTCACCGGCCCGCCGAGCCGCGCCAGCCAGTGATGCGGGCGCGAGAACGCCAGGACGTCGTACCAGACTCCGCCATCGGGTAGCAGCTCGACCAGGAAGCGCTCCTCGCCGCGCTCCGCATGCGCCGCCAGGGTGCCGTAGGCGAAGGCCGAGCGCCGGCCGCCGCCGGCCAGGGCGATGTCGTCATCCACATAGACGATTCGCCAGGCGTTGATCCACCACAGGCCGAAGGCACGGACCAGCATCGCCCCGCGCCCTCCGGCGATCGGACGGTCAGCCGTCGTCACCGGCTGCACCCAGCCGATGTCCAGCGGGACGAAGCGCCAGAGCGCGGCGCGCGCGGCCTGATAGAGCGCCTCGCCATCGCCCAGACGGATGCGTCGATGGTCCAGGTTCCAGTCGGCGGGCACACCCGGGGCGCGTGATCCTTCGGCGGCTGCGCCTCGGGTGCTTCCGGGACCGGGGTAGGGCGGCGGCGCCTCGGGCAAGAGGGCGAGCCAGGCGCGGACGGCGGCGTCGGTGGGGCGGCGGAGACGGATCAGCGGGGCGGTCATCGACCGGGATGATAGGGGCGAAGCACCGGGAAGCGCCAGTCGCCGCGGCGCGAGGCCCCGGCGCCGCCGCGGCGCAGAGCGCAGGCGGCGATCCCCGGCCGCGAGCCTCGGGCGCGGCCTCCGCTTTTCCTCCACTTTCGGTCCAGGTCCGCCCCGATCCCCAAGGCCTCGCCCCGTACCCGGACCTATGCTCTGCCTGGGAGCCGGGACGGCCTGTCGCAGCCGCCCCGCCCTTCGCATCTCAAGGCTTTGCCGACCATTGAAAGGAGACCGAGATGAACCCGCACAAGACCGTGGGCCAGGATGATGCCGTGGACTGGCGCTCCTATGCCGCCGTCTACGACCTGATGGCCGAGATCAACCCCGCCTACCAGGACCTGGTGAACGACTACCGGCGCTTCGTCCTCCAGCAATGGCTGCATCCCGAAGACCTGCTGCTGGAGCTGGGCGCCGGCACCGGCAACTTCTCGCTGGTGGCCGCCGACGAATGGCCCGAATGCCGCGTCCTGCACGTGGACGCCAGCGAGGCGATGAACGCCGAGGCGCGGCGCAAGCGCGATGCCCTGGGCCTGACCAACATCGAGATCCGCACCCAGGACATCACGCATCTGGACCTGCCCGACGAGAGCGCGACCGTGATCACCGCGGTGCACGCCCTGTACGCCTTTCCCGATCCGCGGTCGGTCATCCGCGACATGTTCCGCTGGCTGCGGCCGGGCGGCACGGTGTTCGCCTGCGACCCCGGCCGGCCCCTGGACATGCGCGAATGGACCCGTTACCTCTTCCAGAGCTCCCGCGCCGAGCGGGGCCTCTGGCGCAGCGTCCGGCTCTTCTGGCGCTGCCGCGAGGTGGCTGCCCAGAACCGGCGCATCGCCCGGAGCCAGCAGGACGGCTCCTACTGGCGGCACGACGCGAGCAGCTTCGCCCAGGCCTTCACCGACGCCGGCTTCGACGTGGACCATTGCCGCGGTGCCTACCGCGGCGCGAGCGATCTGCTGGTGGCGCGCAAGGCGGTGGCCGTAGCCCCCCTGCATCTGCGCCAGGAGACGGTCCGGGCGCCGCTCTGAGGTCGGCCGCCTTGCCTCCCGATTCCATCATGGACACCGCAACCCTCAAGGAGTTGAAGCGCATGTTGATCAGACCCGCCTTTGACGCGCAGGAGTTGGACCAGGTCTATCGCCTGACCCATGACGCCTATGTCGAGCAAGGCTACATCCAAGCGCGGCCGGACGGCCTCCTGCGCCATTACGCCGATGTCGACGCCGCGCCGGAGAACATGGTGCTCGTGGCCGTGGAGGACGGCCTCGTCGTCGGCACCGTCTCGGTCACGCTCGACGGGCCGGCAGGCTTCCACGTGGACCACGACTTCCCGGCGGAATGCGCCGCCATCCGCGCCGAGGGCGGCAACGTCGGCGCCTCCTGGCGGATCATCACCGCACCAGGCTACCGCAGCAGCATGTCCCTGGTGGTCGACCTGATCCGCAGCACCATCGATGTGCTCCATCGTTTCGACGTCGAGACCATCCTCTGCTCCTTCAACCCGCGCCACGAGCGCATCTACCGCAAGATGTTCGGCATGAGCACGGTGGCCCATTCCGACGGCGTGGGAGCGGTCAAGTCGCCGGCCGTGCTCATGCGCGCGTCGATCAGCGAAGCGGTCACGGCCTGGCCGCCGCCCTTCAACCCGGCACTGGCCACCCTCGCGGCCGAGCGCGCCCGCCTGCTGCATGCGCTGAGCCGGCTTGCCGTGGCCGCCTGAGGCGGCTCAGGACGACCGGAGCCGACCTCGGCCCACCGGCGGACCCCCACCCTCGCCCCACCGGCGAAGCCCTGCCATCCAACCGTCTTCCCCCGGAGGAATGCCATGGACACCCCATCGCTCGCGGTCATGTCGAAAGCAGCCGAACCGTTCACGACGAAGGCCGTCGACCCCCAGGCCGCGCTCACCGAGGAGGACCGGCGCGGCTTCCTGAACCGCACCCTCATGCTGCTTGGCGAGGAGGGTGTGCGCACGCTGGCAGGGCGCACCGTCGCCGTCGCCGGCTGCGGCGGCGTGGGCGGCGCCGCCGCCCTCACCCTGGCCCGCATGGGCGTGGGTGGCTTCATCCTGGCCGACCCGGGCCTGTTCGATCCCCCGGACATCAACCGGCAATGGGCGGCCACGCGGGCGACCCTGGGCCGCAACAAGGCGGAGGTCTACGAGGAGATGCTGCGGTCGATCAACCCCGGTCTGCGGCTGCGCGGCTACAGCGAGGGCCTGACGGAGGACAACGTCGAGGCCTTCCTGGAGGGCGCGGACGTGGTGATCGACTGCCTCGACATCGCCGTGCCCGGCGAGCTGCGGGCGCAGCTCTACCGCGCCGCCCGAGCCGCGGGCATCCACGCCCTCTGCGCCCCGGCCCTGGGCTTCGGCGCCGCCCTGGCCATCGGCGCGCCGGACGGACTGCCGATGGAAGCGGTGTTCGGCAAGATGCTGGGGGAGTCCACGGCGCGGTCCACCCTGCCCCCGGGCCTGCGCCGGCTGGTGGTTCCCGAGCATCTGGACGCTTGCGAGCGGCATCTCTCCAGCCTGCGGGTGCCCTCCATCGCCATCTCGCCGGCCCTGGCCTCGGCCTTGATGAGCGCCGAGATCTACCTCCTGCTCAGCGGACCGGAGGTGCCCGGCTGGCGCCCGCCGCCCTGCCTGCCGCAGCTGTTGGTGGTGGACCCCATCCGCATGACCTACAAGGTGGTGGACATCCGCGACCTGGCGGGGCCGCCGGAGGGGCAGGGGGACGGACCACCGAACGGGTCGCCGAACGGGTCGCCCCCGGAAGCCGCGGCGGTCCCTCGAGAGGGGGTGAGCCGGGAGGGGGCGCCGGTCGAAGGAGCTCGGACGGCCGGAGCGTCGCCGGGCGGGGAGGCGGCGCCGACCCTCGCCGAGCGGCAGGCGAGCCTGGCGGCGGCGGGCTTCAACACGAACCTGCTGCCGCCGGCCGCGATCGGCATCGACCTGCTGTCCGACAGCTGGCGCGAGCGGGCGCCGCGGACGGCGGCGGACGGCGCGGCGGTCGGCGAAGCGTTGGGCGAACCGGTGGGCAAAGCAGTCGGCGAACCGGCTGTCCGCCTGGAAGCCCGGCTGGCCGAGATCTACGGCTTCCCACACAACCTGCCCGTCTCCCGCGGCCGCTTCGCGGAGGCGCTCCTGGCCCAGGCCCTGATCCAGCCGGGACGGGCCGTGGTCGGCAACGCCCTCTTCCCGACCACCCGCTTTCATGTGGCGGCGCGGGGCGCGCCGCTCCTGGACCTGGGCGTGGCCGCGGCTCACGACCCGTGCGATGGGCAGCCCTTCAAAGGCGACCTGGACCTGGAGGCCTTGCGGCAGGCCTTGGCAGGTGGCCAGGTACAAGCGGTGTACCTTGAGCTCTGTGTCAACAGCATCGGCGGGCATCCGGTGTCGCTGGCAAACCTGCGTGCGGTGCAGCGCATGACCTCGGAGGCCGCGGTTCCGCTGCTCCTGGACGCCACCCGGGCTTGGGAGAACGCGGCGCTCATCCGCGAGCGCGAGCCCGGCCAGCAAGGGCGCCCCCTGGCGGACATCCTGCACGACCTCTGCGCCTGCGGCACGGCCTGCGCGGCCGGCCTCAGCAAGGACTACGTCAGCCCGGTGGGCGCCTTCATCGGGACGCGCTCGGCGGAGGCCGATGTGCAGCTGCGCGACCTGGCGCTACTGGCCTACGGCCAGGAACTGTCGGCGGGGGAGGCGGCCGAGCTGACGCGGGCACTGGCCATCGACCACGAGCAGCCGGGCGGCGCCGCCGACCGGGCGGCGCTGGCGCGGCGGCTGCACGATGGCCTCCGCGCGGCGGCGGTGCCGGTCATCGAGCCCGCCGGCGGACATGGAGTCTTCGTGGACGCGCGGGCCTGCCTGCCCCACCTGCCGACCGCGGCCCATCCCACCGCCGCGCTCTGCAACGCGCTCTACCTCGCGGGCGGTGTGCGGGCGGGCGCCAATCCTCACCTGCCCACGGGCGGGGCCGACGAGGGCGCCGAACTACTGCGCCTGGCCATTCCGGTAGGCTGGACCGCGGCGGAGAACGAGGCCATCCTCGCGACCACGGTCGCCGCCTTCAAGCGCATCGCCGCCGAGCGGGGCGCCGTGGCGGGGCTACGGATGGTCGACCGGCCCCCGGGGCTACTGGGGACCTTCGCGAGCAGCTATCGGCCGATCTAGGGTTGGGCGGCGGGAAGGTCGACCACCCGCGGCAGGAAGATGCGTGATTCGACCACCGCTTCCGGCGTCACCGACGGCGGCGGCGCCGCCGGAGGCCGATCCGTGGCCGTGGGTGCTGCCGCGGTCGGGCTGGCGGTCGCCGAGGGCTCCGCCGTCGCCGTGGCGGTCGGCGGCGCGGTGGCGGTGGGGTTCGCCGGCGTCGGCGCCGCGCCCCCCGGCCACAGCTGGTCGTAGGCGAAGTCCGCCACCAGCACCATCAGTTCTGCCGGCTTGTAGGGCGCGTGGCCCTCGCCTTGCAGGGGGTGGAAGGCGTAGGGGATGTCC
>JBGAUA010000200.1:0-5893 GCA_044228875.1 Anaerolineae bacterium | reverse complement strand
GCCACCAGCGCCATTGATGTGGCGTTGTGGGACATCGCGGGGAAGGCGCTCGGGCAGCCGGTCTGGAAACTGCTCGGCGGGTATCGTGAGAGCCTGCCGGCCTACGCATCCTCGGCGCACATGCCGGCCATCGACGACTACCTGCGTGGCGTGGCCCAGGCCGTGGAGGGGCTGCCACGCGAGGCCATGTGGCAGGCCGTGGATCTGCTGCTGGCGGCCGGACGCGCGGGCCGCCGCATCTACCTGATCGGCAACGGGGGCAGCGCGGCGACGGCCTCGCACATGGCCAACGACCTGAGCAAGCAGGCCACGGTGTCCGGGCATCCCCTCCTCAGGGCCATCGCCCTCACCGACAACGTGCCGCTGATCACCGCCTGGAGCAACGACGAATCCTATGCCGAATGCTTCGCCCGCCAGATGGTCAACCACCTGGAGCCGGGCGATGTGCTCGTCGCCATCTCCTGCAGCGGCGACTCGCCCAACATCCTCCGAGCGGTGGAGCTGGCGCGCAGCATCGGCGCGCACAGCATCGGCCTGACCGGCGACATCGGCGGCGGCCTGCGCCGTTTGGTGGACTGCTGCATCGCCGTGCCCAGCGCCCATATCGGCCAGCAGGAAGACCTGCATCTGGTCGTCAACCATGCCCTGACCACGGCCATCCGGGCCCGGCTCGGCGCGCCTTGAGCCCCCGGTGAGCCCGCCCGCGGATCCGCGCCGCCCGGCCCGGCGGGGCTGGGCGCAGCCCCGGCTGGCCGCGGCCCTGGCCGTCTGGCTGCTGGGCTCTGCCCTGGCTCTGGCGGCAGCTCGCGTGGGCATCGGCGCGGGCCTGGGCACGGCCCTGGCCGCGGGCCTGGTCTTCGGGCTGGCGGCGGGGCGACGGGTGGACCACCGGCGGCTGCGGGTGGCGCGCCGCAAAGCGCCCTGATGCCCAGCGCGGAGCGGCCGGCCGAGGCCGGTGGGCGGGCCGCCGGCCTCGCCACGGCGACGGCCATCCCCCTGGCCTCGGTCATCGTCCCGGCCTTCGACGCGGCGCCGACCCTCGGCCCCTGCCTGGCGGCCCTCCTGGCGCAGCGCGATCTGGAGGGCACCCTGGAGATCATCGTGGTGGACGACGGTTCGACGGACGGCGGCGCGGAGCTTGCGCGCGCCCTGGCGCCGCGCGTCCAGCTGCTGCGGCAGGTGCACCAGGGCGCCGGCGCGGCCCGCAACCTCGGCGCCGCCGCCGCCCGCGGCCCCATCCTCCTCTTCACCGACGCCGACTGCCGGCCGGCGCCGGACTGGGCGGCGCGCATGCTGGAACCCTTCGCCGACCCCGCGGTGGCCGGCGCGAAGGGCTTCTTCACCAGCGACCAGCGATCCCTCCTGGCCCGCGTGGTGCAGGCCGAGTACGAGGAGAAGGACGCCCGCCTGCTGGGCGGGGATCGGCCGGCCTTCGCCGACACCGCTTCGGCGGCCTACCGCGCGGCGATCTTCCGCGCCGCCGGCGGCTTCCGGCCCGAGCTGGGCGCGGTGGAGGACACAGAGCTGGCCTTCCGCCTGTCGGCCGCCGGCCATCGCCTGGCCACGGCGCCGCGGGCGACGGTGGCCCATCGCCATCCGGAGCGCCTGCGCGACTACGCGCGGCGCAAGCTGCGCTACGGCCGCTGGGGCGCAGGCGCCTACCTCGACCACCCCGCGCGCATGGCCGACGACTCCCGCACGCCCTGGACCCTGCGCCTGCAGCTCCTGCTGGCGCCGGCGCTGCTGGCCGCCCTGGCGCTGCGGCCCTGGTATGGCGCGGCCGGCCGACCGGCGGCCCTGGCGGGTCTGGCCTTCCTGTTCAGCAACCTGCCCTATGTGGCTCGCAGCTGGCGGCGGCACGGGCCCGCGGTGGCCCTGGCCGGGCCACCCGTCTTCCTGCTCCGCGCCCTGGCGCTGGACGCCGGCCTGGCCCTGGGCCTGGCCGAGCGGCTGCTGCTCCGCGCCGCGATGCGCCCCGCGGCCACCGACGTGGAGCGGCGTCCGTGACCGCGCCGACCGCCCACCACCCACCGCCGCCCGCTCGCGGCGGCCTGGCTCTGGGCTGGCTGCTGCTGCTGTCGCTGACGCACGGCCTGTTGTGGCTGAGCCTGCTCCCGCCCTGGCAGGCCCCGGACGAGCCCAAGCATTTCGAGTACGTCCGCCTGCTGGCGGAGCGGCCGGGCGTCGTGGCCTTCGAGGACAGCGGCTCGCCGCTGGACCCCGAACTGCAGCGTTGGATCATCGACAGCATGGATCGGCACCTGTTCTGGTGGTACGGCCACGCGCCGGGCTACGATGCCGCCAGGGCGCCGCAGCGCTTCCAGGACATCTGGGTGCGGGGCATGCACACGGCCACCTACCGCTCCTCGCCGGCCTACTACCTGCTGGCCGCGGCCCTGCAGCCGGCCGATCGGCTGTGGGGCCTCTACCTGGCGCGGGCCCTGGGCCTGCTGCTTGCCGGCCTGGGGGTGCTGTGCATCGGCCTGGCGGCGCGGGAGCTCTTCCCTCGGGCGCCCTTCATCCGCTACGGCGCGCCGGCGCTGGCGGCGCTGCATCCCATGGCGGCCTTCCTGTCGGCCGGGGTGAACAACGACGCCCTGGCCAACGCCCTGGCCGCCTTCGCCTTCCTGCTCCTGGCGCGGCTGCTGGCGAGGGGCGCATCGCCGGCGCGGCTGGCCCTGCTGCTCCTGGCGGTGGCCGCGGCCATCCTCACCAAGCGCACCACGGCCTACCTGCTGCCCACCCTCCTGGTGCTGCTGGCGGTCCTGCCGGCCGCCCGGTCCCGGCGCCCCGCGCTGGGCCTGGGCCTGGGAGCCCTCGCGGCCCTGGGCCTGGCCGGCCTCTCCCTGGTCTGGCTGCGCGGCGGCGGCTGGGAGGTACTGCCGCAGCAGAACCGCTTCCTGCTGTCACGCTATTTCTTCAACGAGCCGGACCAGCTGGATCGCATCGTCCGCCATCTGGGCACGCCGGGCATCGGGCACATCTTCCTGGACCAGCTCATCGGGATGCACCGCGGTTTCTGGGGCAGCTTCGGCTGGCAGGTGCTGCCCTTGCCGGGATTCCTGGAGGCCTTGTTGGCTCTGGTCACGGCCGTGGCCGCCCTGGGGACGCTGCGCCGCATCCTGACCGGCGGCGACAGCCCCATGCAGCGCGCAGCCCTGGTCAGCGCCGCGGCGGCCGTGGCCCTGGTCATCGGGGCGGCCCTGGCCTTCTTCGCCGCCTACCTCGATCAGCCGTACGCTCCGCCGCCCCAGGGCCGTTATCTCTTCGCGGCCTGGGGGCCGGTATGCCTCCTGCTGACCGCCGGACTCGCGGCCTGGCTGCCGCCATCGCGGCAATGGGCGGCGCTCAAGGCCTTGCTCGCGGGACTGCTGCTGCTGGACGGCGTCGTCCTGTTGGGGCTGGTGATTCCCTTCTACTACCGTTGAACACAGGAAGTGGCTGCAATGGATAATGCGAGAGGTCGGGTGGGTGGGGCGCGGTCGGCGACGGCGGCGGCGGCGGCGCTGTGCAGCGGGCGGGCGGTGGGCCTGGGGGGGGCGATGGTTGTGGCGGTGCTTGCGGCACGGATGCTGGCGAGCGCGCCGCGGCGCGGGGATGAGGCGACGGTTACCCCCACCGCTACCCCTTGCGCTGCCGCCCTGGTGTACCTGCCCTTCCTGCTGAAGCCTGGCGGCGCGCCGTATGTCGCGGGCACGCCGGTGCCACGCCTCATCGGCGGAGCCTGCCCGCGGGCCGGCTCGCCCACGGCTGAGGTCACCGCCTCCAGCACCGCTTCGACCACCGCGACGACCGGCGCCTCGGCCACCGCCGGGGCCATTGCCAGCCCCACGGCCACCGCCGGCGTCGGCACGCCCAGCCCCACGGCGACCGGCGGCACGGCCTCGGTCACCGCGACGCCCTCGGGATCGCCGGCGGCCTCCGCCACGCCGCGCCCCAGCCCCAGCCCGACGGCCACCCGCCCGGCCAACCTCCTGGGCGTGCAGGCCTTCGAGGCCGACTTCACCGCCCTCAGCCGCGGTCTGGCGGACCAGGCCGGGGCCGGCTGGCTGCGCACCCGCGCCCTGTGGGCGGGCATCGAGCCCACGGACAGCAGCCCGCGCCGGCGCGAATGGGGCATGAGCGACAGCATGATCAGCCTGGCGGCCGCCCGCGGGCTGCGGCCGGTGGTCGTCGTCTACACCGCCCCTGAATGGGCGGCCGGCCGGCGCTGCGGCCCTGTGGACAAGGTGCCACTGGCGCGCTACCAGGAGTTCATCCAGGCCTTGGTGGAGCGCTACGACGGCGACGGCGCGGCGGACGCGCCCGGCTCGCCGGTGGTGCGCTACTGGGAGATCGGCAACGAACCGGACCTGGCCGAGAGCGTGCGCGGCGCGGAGGATTACGGCTCCTGCTTTGGCGACGAGCCCGCGGTCTACGCCGCGCATCTGCGCGCCGCCTGGCTGGGCGCGCGCGCCGCCGACCCCCAGGCGCGGGTCATCTTCGGCCCGGTGGCCTATGACCGCTTCCACAACGGTCCGGCCGGCTTCGGCCCGGCGGGCCCCTTCAACTACGGCTTCGTGCGGGAGACGCTGGAGGCGCTCTACGACGCGCACGGCCAGGAAGCCGGCTGGCCCTTCTTCGACCTGATGGCCTTCCACAACTACAACGACTTCCGCAACAACTGGGACGGCGCCGACGGCGAGCAGCCGGAGATCATCGGCAAGGCCGCCCATCTGCGGGCGCAGCAGCTGGTGCTGCCGGGCAAGTTCGACCTGTCGGCCATGCCGCTTTTCGTCAGCGAGGTGGGCCTGCCCTCCGGTCCGTCGGACAGCTGGACGGAGCGCTCGGAGGCCTACCAGGCCGCCTACGTGGGGCAGGTGACGGCCCGCGCGGCGGCGGCCGGCGTGCAGGGGGCGGTGTGACCAGGCCCTGGCGGTGGCCAACCGCAAGATCAACGGCGCCGCCTTCGAGCGCCGGCTGGACCTCGCGCTGACGGACAACGCCGACATCGAGGCCTACCGCTACCGGCGGGACGACGGCGCGGCCCTGATCATCGCCTTCACCGACCACGGCGAGCGCCTGGGCAGGCGCGACTGGCCCGACCGCCGCGCGGACCTGCAGGTGGGCCCGGCCCTCCTGCCTGGCTGGACCGGGCGCCTGCGGGTGACGGACCATCTGGGCCTCGACAGGGTCCTGGAAGGGGCGACGGTCACGGTGACCCTGGACCACCGGCCGCTGTACCTGGAGGTGGCGCCTTGAGGCGGCGCCGCGACCGCTGCCACGCGGCCCTCGCCCTCGTCTGGCCGTTCCTGCTGGCGGCCCTCTTCCTGGCCGCCCTCGAACCGGCGGCGCCGGCGGCGGCCGCCCGCGACCTGAGGGTGGGCGCGCCGGCCGCGGCCCCGCTCCGCGGCCTGCCGCAGCCGGCGTCGGTCACCGCCACGCCGCGGCTGCGGCTGCCCACGGACACACCCACGTCGCTCGCGCCGGCGGAGGCGACGGGGACGGTGGTGCGGGTGAGCATCACGGCGGCCCCGCGAAGCAGCGCAACCCCGGCGGGCGGCGCGCGCAGCGGCGGGGCGGAGACGCCGCAGGCCGGCGAGGCGTCCGGAACCCCTTCGGCCGCACCTGGTGCGACGGGCGGCGCAGCGGGCGGCGGGTCGTCGGGGTCCGGCGGCGGCGCGCCGCCGCGGAGCGGCTCGGACGCCGGCCTTCCGGGCCGCTCCGGCGACAGCCGGGCGACCACGGACGAGGCGGTGGATCCGGTGGCGGCGCCCAGCGGCCTCCTGTCCGCCCCGGCGGCGGATCTGGGCATCCGCCGGCTATGGGCGGCCACAGGCTCGCCCCGAGCCGGGCAGAGCTGGCTGGCGCGCCTGACGGCCGACCGGCCCGGCCCCTGGGGCTGGGGCCTCAG
>JBGAUA010000001.1:87906-88748 GCA_044228875.1 Anaerolineae bacterium | reverse complement strand
GGCCTCGGCGCGGTGATGGTCGAGCGCACGGGCACCCGCCTGGGCGAGGACATCCCTGGCGACGAGGCGGCGGGCGACCGCGGCATTCCGTTCGCCCTGACGACGACGGGCAAGGTACCGACGTGGTGCCCGGGCGGGTTCATCCCGCGCTGCCCCGGCCAGCCGGTGTACGCGACCTTCACCGAGGACTTCTCGGCGACCGAGGCCGTGGTGACGACGATCCCGAACGCCGGTCCGCTGCCGCAGACCGTGGTTCGCACCTTGACCGTCGCCGGCAAGCCGGCCGACTGTCTGGTCATCGACGTGGACGTGCCGATCAACATCACGCATGCGTGGTTCGGCGATCTGGACGTCACGTTGGCGCACGGTGGCGCGAGCAGCTCGATGTTCAACAACTCGTTGACGCCGTTCTGCACGAGCAACATCAACGTCATCGGCACCTTGGATGACGACTCGGCCACGTCGATGACGGCCTGCTCGTCGCCGATGCTGAACAACCAGCGCCAGAAGACCGAGACCGGCTCGGGCCTGAAGCCCTTCGACGGCCTGGCCGCCAACGGCGCCTGGACCCTGACGGTGTCGGACAATGTGATCGGTGGCACCAACCAGGTCGGCGTGGCCAACACGCTGAACAGCTGGGGCGTCACGGGTCAGTGCCGCTACAAGCGCCTCACCCCGTGATCTGAACCTGTGAACGAAGGCCGGTCCGCCGGCCTTCGCTCCAGCGACTGACACAAGCAAAGAGGGGCGGGGCGCCCCCGCGCGGGGGGCCCCCCCGCGAGGTGTGCGGGGGGGGGGGGGCCCCCCCCACCCCCCCGCGGGGGGGGGGGGGGGGGCGGGCG
>JBGAUA010000001.1:0-87896 GCA_044228875.1 Anaerolineae bacterium | reverse complement strand
AGGCGCGCCCCTCTTCTCGTTGTCCGTGGTGCGGAGAACCGCACGAACCCATGCTGTTCGGTGGGCATGGCGCCTGCCGCCGGACCGACTTTCCGGGTTGCCGGGCTTCGCTGCATCGGCGCGTGACGACCATCGGCGCGGACGACCGCAGGCGCGAATGATGCTACACTCCCTACCGTGGCCTCACCTCGTCCTGCTGTTCGTGGCCCGTCCGTTTTTCTTTGCTCGCTACCTCCAACTGCTGCGGCGGTGTTAGCCTCCATGCATGAATTCGCGCATGTCGGCCACGGCGATACGAACAGGCCTTGAACGCGGCATCGTCGGCGGCAGCCCCGATGGACGATCGGGCGCTCGCGGAGCGGGCGTCCCTGGGCGATCGCTCCGCTTTCGGGCTGCTCTACGAGCGGCATGTCGCGGCAGTCTATGCCTACGTGCAGTATCGGGTGAGAGATGTCGGCGCCGCCGAGGATCTGACACAGGACATCTTTCTGAGCGCCTGGCGAGCCATGCCCGGCTTCCGTTGGCAGGGAAGCTTCGCTCCCTGGCTCCTTCGCTGCGCGCACAACCGGGTGGTCAACCACTGGCGCAGCCTGGGGCGTCGGGCGCCCGAGCTGGCCATGGATGAGACGAACGACGCGGGGCAGCCGGTTCTGGAATTGGCCGGCGACGCCGGCGACTGGCAGGAGGCCATGGACGGGATCGACGCCGGTCGCGTGGCGCGCGCGGTCAATTGCCTGACGGACCTGCAGGCCGAGGTGGTCGCCCTGCGCTTCGGGGCGGGGCTCAGCCTGGCGGAGACGGCTCAGGCCCTCAGCCGCTCGGAGAACGCCGTCAAGAACCTCCAACACAATGCATTGCTGTCCCTGCGTCGACGCCTGCAGCCGACGGTGGAGGCCGGCCCGTCATGAACGCGCGTCCGCCGGCGACCTTGCACCAGGATGCCGCCCAGGCCCTTCAGGCCTGCCTCGAGCGTATCGAAGCAGGGGCCGACCTCGATTCCGCCTTGGTCGATGGCGGGATCGACAAGGCCGGCCAGCTCGCCCCGCTGCTTGTGGCGGCGGCGATTGTCAAGCAGCATCGCGCCCAGCCCAGCGACGACTTCCGCCGCCGCACCGGCCGGGCCCTCGCCCTCGCGGAGCCGCCGCGTCGCACGCTCCTCTTGGGGCCTGGCTTCGGGTTAGGGCCACGTGCCGGGATCTTGCGTCTGGTGGCGGCCGCGGCGGCAATCGTCCTCGCCTTGGGAGGCTTGACGGTGGTCCAGGCCAGCCGCAATCCCGAGGGCTGGGCCTGGCGCACGCTCGCGCGTGCATGGAGTGCCGCAAGGGTCGTGCCGGAGCGGTTGGCACCGTCGGCGGTCGTCATGCCGGTGGGGGCGCTGTCGACGCCGAATCAGCCGCCGTTCCCAGCAGAAGGGCGACCGCAGGCGATGGGGCCGGAGCAGCGCGAAACAACGGATGGCGGCACGTTCGAGCCGGATCGATCCGCGGTCACCACGCCAGGGGTGCTGTTGGGCCGCAAGCCGCGCTCGCCGGTCGCGGCCGGCGCGCCCGCGCCTTCTGCCACCGTGCTGCCATCGGCATACGTTGCGTCCACGGCCACCAGCGTCTCAGCGTTGCCGACGGTCGCCCTGTCGGGCGGCGCGACGCCGACGGGTGAGCGCACCCGTCCGGTTGCGGCGGTCGCCGCTGCGACGACCGCCGCAACCTTCGGAAGTCCGCCGGCCGTCGTGGCGCCGCCCGGCAAGGCCTTGGGGGCGAGCATGGGCGGGCGGGTGACCGTGCAAGGCGGGCGCCCGCTGCCCGGCATCCCCGTCATCGTGTTCCGCCACGATGGCGAGGGCAACGCCCGCTGGTGGGACGCCGTAGCCACGGCACGTACCGACGCCGACGGTCGCTACCGTCTACGGGATCTGTCGCCCGACAGCTACAAGGTGATGGCCGGCTATCCCTTCTTCTTCGCCCCGCGTCGCTGGTATCCGTCGGCGTCGCGTTCGGTCGATGGGCAGGCGGTGGTCTTGGCCGCAGGGCAGGAGCGCGACGACATCGATCTCAGCTTTGGCGAGGAGATGGTCGCGCCACTACTGCTTTGGGCGCTCATGGGTCGCTGACAGCGCGGTCAGTCCTCCAAAGCGCGGTCCACCCGTTCCCGTTCGCGCAGGAAGATCAGGAACTCGCGCGCCAGTTGCCGATGGGCCGGGCTGAGGTCGGCGGCGATGGCGTCCAGGGTGTCGTCACCTTGGGGGACGCCCGCGGTGGGAACCCAGCCTTCCCCGGCCTGGGCGGCTTCCAGGATCATGGCCACCGCCGTGGTGCGGAAATGGGCGGCCATGTCCTCCAACTCCAGGACGCGGGGGCTGGTCTTGCCGTTCTCGATGCCGGAGATGTAGCTGCCGGAGACGCCGATGCGGTTGCCGAGGTCCTCCTGCGTGAAACGGTAGCCGCGCCGCTTGCGGTGGACCACCTTGCAGATCTCGTCGCTCAGGATGCCCATGGTTGCCTCCTCGTATGGATTCGCCGCAGGGCAGACGGTTCTTGGGTCTGGCGAACAGGGCGCCCCGTCTGCCAGACCCCGCTCAGCGGGCCGCGTCGGCGCTGCTGTCGGATCCGTGGCCGGTCGCGACCCAGCTGTAGGCGTAACCAGGATTCTCCAGGTCCAACGCGTCCGCCGTCACCAGGAGGGGGCGGAAGGTGTCGAACATCACCGCGGTTTCCGCCGTGGCCGGCTTGCCGATGGATGCCTCCATCGTGCCCGGGTGGGGCCCGTGCGGCAGGCCCGACGGATGCAGGGTGATGTCGTACTGGCCAACGCCCTTGCGGCTCATGAAGTCGCCGTCGAAGTAGTAGAGCACTTCGTCCGAGTTGACGTTGGCGTGGTTGTAGGGCGCGGGGATGGATTGCGGATGGTAGTCGAAGAGGCGCGGGACGAAGGAGCAGATGACAAAGCCCTCGCCCTCGAAGGTCTGGTGCACCGGCGGTGGCTGGTGGATGCGCCCGGTAATGGGCTCGAAATCCCGGATGTTGAAGATCCAGGGGTACACATAGCCATCCCAGCCCACGACGTCGAAGGGATGGTGATCCATCACGTGTCGGCTGATCTGGTCGCGCACCTTCACGTGCACCTCGAAGTCGCCCATCTCGTCATGGGTCTCCAGCTCGGTGGGGATGCGGAAGTCCCGCTCGCAGAAGGGCGAGTGCTCTAGGAGCTGTCCGTACCAGTTGCGGTAGCGTTCCGGCGTCGTGATCTGGCTGCGGCTCTCGAAGACCAGCAGGCGGTTTTCCTTGCCGTCGAAGCGCATCTGCCAGGTGACGCTGAAGGGGATGACGATGTAGTCTCCGGGCTCGAAAGCCAGCTTGCCGAAGATGCTGTGCAGGGTGCCCGTGCCTTCGCTGACGAAGATGCACTCGTAGTTCTGCCCGTTGCGGTAGAAATAGTCCATGGATTCCGTCGGGCGGGCGATGGCCATGGTGGCGTCTTCGTTGCCTACCATGACCCGCCGGCCGGTGACGGCATCGCCGCCGCCGCCGAAATCCTTGGTCAGGAAGTGACGGTGGCGGATGGCACCGAAGTCCACGTAGCGGGTCTTCGCGTCCCTCAGGAACTCGGCATGTTTGATCTGGGTCGGCTGGTGGTGGTGGTAGAGGATGCTCTGGATGCCGGCGAAGCCGTGGACGCCCATGACCTCCTCGCGGAACAGACCTCCGTCCGGCTTGCGGAACTGGATGTGGCGCTTGCGGGGGATCTGCCCCAACTGGTGGTAGTACATGTCCGGTCGCTCCTCAGAGGTTGCCCCGGCGCTCCTGCTCCAGCTCCAGGGACTCAAAGAGCGCTTTGAAGTTCCCCTTGCCGAAGCCGCGCGCACCGTGACGCTCGATGATCTCCACGAAAAGGGTGGGCCGGTCCTGAAGCGGCTGGGTGAAGATCTGCAGCAGGTAACCCTCGTCGTCCCGATCCACCAGGATGCCCAGCTCCTTGATGACCGCCAGGTCCTCGTCGATCTTGCCCACCCGCTCCGGCAGGAGATCGTAGTAGGTGTCCGGCACGCGGAGGAAGCGCAGGCCGCGGGCGCGCAATTCGCCCACGGCGTGGATGATGTCGCCGGTGCTCATGGCGATATGCTGCACACCGGGGCCATGGAAGAAATCCAGGTACTCTTCCACCTGACTCTTGCGCTTGCCCTCCGCCGGCTCGTTGATGGGAAACTTGATGCGCCCGGTCCCATTCTCCATGACCTTGCTCATCAGGGCCGAGTACTCGGTGGAGATGTCCTTGTCGTCGAAGTGCATCAGCTGGCGGAAGCCCATCACCTGGTGGTACCAGTTGACCCAGTGGTCCATCTTGCCCAGCTCCACGTTGCCCACCATGTGGTCGATGTGCGCCAGGCCGATGGGGGACACCGCGCCCAAGGGCTCGCGGGCGACGAAGCCTGGGAGGAAGGGGCCGGTATAGTCGGAGCGCTCGATGAAGCGATGCACCGTGTCGCCGTAGACGGCGATGGTGGCCGAGCGCACGACGCCGAAATCGTCGCGATGCTCGGCGGGGGGCACGAGGCCGACGGCGCCGCGCGAGGTGGTGGCCTGATAGGCCTGCTCGACATCGTCCACCTGGAAGGCGATGACCTTGACGCCGTCGCCGTGCAGCTGCTGGTGGGCGCCCACCGCGGAATCCGGATGGTAGGCGGCGGTGAAGACCAGACGGATCTTGCCCTGTTGCAGCAGGAAGCTGGCGCTGTGGCGGTTGCCGGTCTCCAGGCCGCAGTAGGCCACCACCTTGAAGCCGAAGACGTGTTGCCAGAAGTAGGCGGCTTGGAAGGCGTTGCCCACGTAGAACTCCACGTGGTCCAGATCCTTGAGCTTGAGAAAGTCCGCCTCCTCGGTGATGGGGCGGCTCACGTCTTCGCGGATGGTCATGGGACGGCTCCTTGCTGCGCTTCAGGGTGAAACTCCGGCTGACCGGCCGGAGCGTAGGTCCGAGTGCGTGGACGGCGCGGGAAGTATACCCGACACGGCAGGGGCCGGCACGGGACCGAAGACCGATCGCGCAGTCGCGATCGCCGCATCGTGGCGCGATGGCGTCACCAGTTCGGCGCCTGCCCCCTGGTTCGGGGGATCTCCGACTGTTAGGCTCTAAAGAACCAAGCCCATGCTGCCCATCACCCGCCTTCTGATCGCCTGGCTGGCCGGCATCGCCCTGGCCGATGCCCTTGCCTCCGACGCAGGCCTGCCGGCCGCCCTGGCCGCGCTCGCCGCCCTGCTCCTCGCCATCCTCCGGCGGCGAGCGGGGGCATCCGTGCCTCGGACGGCCATTGCCTTGATCCTGTCCCTGGCTCTGGGGGCCTTGCGCCTGGCGCTGGGCCGGGAGGATCTTGGCGCGGGCCACGCGGCCGCCGCCAACGGTCAGGGCGCGGTCACGGTGGTGGGTCGGGTCGTCGCCGAGCCGGACCGGCGCGACCGCGGAACGGACTACCGGCTGCGGCTGGAGCCGGCGGCGCGGGCGGATGCCGCTGCGCCGCGGCGCGGGCTGGTGCTGGTGCAGGCGCACCACCATCCGCCCTTCGCCTATGGCGACCTGCTTCAAGTCCACGGAGCGCTCGAGAGTCCTCCCGTCCTGGAGGGATTCGACTACCGGGCCTACCTGGCACGCCAGGGCATCCACAGCCTCATCCGTCGCCCGCGCATCGCACGACTGGCGGGGGGTGGCGCAGGCTGGCGCCACGCGCTCATCGGCCTGCGCCATCGGGGACGGCGGATCCTGGCGGCCAGCTTGCCGGAACCGGAGGCGGCCTTGGTCACCGGCATCCTCCTGGGCGACGATCGCGGCTTGCCGAAACCACTGGCGGACGCCTTTCGGGCCAGCAACACCACCCACGTCATCGCCATCTCGGGGTCCAACATCGCCCTCCTCACCGGGTTCCTGGCCGTCACCCTGGGAGGCTTGCTGGGCCGACGGCGGGCTGTGCCCTGCATTCTGGCCATCCTTGCGGCCTACACCCTGCTGGTGGGTGGCGACGCGGCCGTGGTTCGTGCCGCCCTCATGGGTGGCCTGGCCCTGCTGGCCCTGCGCTTGGGACGCGGGGCGGATGCCCAGGCGGGGCTGATGACCGCCGCCTGGTTGATGACCCTCTGGAACCCGCAAGCCCTATGGGACATGGGCTTCCAGTTGTCTGTAGCCGCTACGGTGGGATTGATCCGCTTTGCCGCACCGATGGTGTCGGCCTGCCGCGCCTGGCTGGCGGGTCGATTCAGCGCAACAGCCGCCCGTCGAATGAGCGATCTGGTAGGGGAGATGCTGCTGGTCACCCTGGCCGCCCAGTTGACCACCTGGCCCATCATCGCCCATGCCACCGGGCAGGTTTCGGTGGTCGGACTGCTGGCCAACGCCCTCATCCTGCCGGCCCAGCCGGCGGTGATGGGCCTGGGCGCCCTCACCCTGGCGGCCGGTCTGCTGTGGATGCCCTTGGGCCGGCTCCTGGGTTCGCTGGCCTGGCTGCCCGCCACTTGGACGGTGCGCGTGGTGTCCTTCCTGGGCGCCTTGCCGGGCGCCAGTCGCGACCTGCCCATGCCCCTCGTCGCGGTGATCGCCTGGTACCTTGGGTTGGCCTGGTTCGCGCGTCCGAGAACGCGCCGGCCATGGCCGGGCTGCTGGCGGGCGCTGATGGAGTTCCGCGCCGGGGGCTTGCGCGCATGGCAGATGCGGCGCCGGGAGCGCAGGCGGCCGACCGAGCCACAGGTCGCGACGGCCGCAGGACTGGTGATCGAGGGGCGGGCGCGATCGATCGACGGGCGGCCAGGATCTGGCGGCAAAGCGGAGCCAACCATGCCGGGCGCACTGCGCGGCGCGGGACGCGACGCCGGTCGGCGCATCCTCCGGGCTGCCAGCGGCTGGTCCGCCGTGGCCCTGCTGGCCGCGGCGGCGACGCTGGCCTGGACGGCGGCGCGGGCCCGGCCCGACGGCCTCTTGCACCTGCATCTGCTGGACATCGGCCAGGGCGATGCCCTGCTGCTGGTCAGCCCCAACGGTCGGCGCCTGCTGATCGACGGCGGGCCAAGCGGTGCGTCGCTGCTGGCCCAGGTGGGCCGTCTGCATGCGCCTTGGGACAAGCACCTGGACCTGGTGCTGCTCACCCATCCGGATGCGGACCACGTGGGTGGCCTGCCGGAACTGCTGCGTCGCTACGCGGTTGATGCCATCCTGGACCCGGAGCTGCAGGCGGAGACGCCGGATGCCGAAGAATGGCGGGCTACCCTGGCCGAGCGGCCGGTGCAGAGCCACCGAGCGTCGGCCGGAGGCCGAATCGTCCTGGATGAGGCCGCCGGCGTGACCGGCGACATCCTGTGGCCACCGGAGCCGCGGCTGACAGGCGTGGCCTCGCCCACCAACGAGAACGCGGTGGTCCTGCGCCTGAACTATGGAGCCACCAGCGCCCTCTTCACCGGCGACATCGGCGCGGATGCAGAGGCGGCCTTGCTGGCGCGCGGCGTGCCGCTGACCGCGGAAGTCTTGAAGCTGGGGCATCATGGCAGTGCCGGTTCCAGCACCGCGCCTTTCCTCGCGGCGGTCCGCCCGCAAGTGGCCTTGATCGGTGTGGGCAGGGACAACCGCTACGGGCACCCGGCGCCGGCCACGCTCGACCGGCTGGCCACCCTGGGCGAGGTGCTTTTGCGTCGCACGGACCAGGACGGAGCGGTGGAGTTGCTGAGCGACGGGAAGGGATGGTGGCTGCGTTGACGATGGCGCGACGCGTTGCCCGGCGGATTCGCGCCCCGGCCACGAGCCGGGCCGTCGGTGGGCGACTGGGAGGTCAACCCTCCGCGGCGTCAACCGTTGTCGCCGCCAGGTCATCCCGTCCTTCCGCCAGATCGGCATCAAGTCGCCAGCGTCCGGGGCGGCTCGCCTCGGGCGGGGATTGGCGGAGCAGGCGCAGGAAGGCGGAGCGGGAGAGGGGACGGGCCCCCAGGCGCACCACGTGGGGGGTCTCCACCTGGGTGTCCATCAGCTGGAAGTTCCAGCGGTCGATCTGCCGGACCAGGGTGACCAGGGCCGCCTTCGAGGCGTCGCTCTGTCGGGAAAACATGGACTCTCCGGTGAAGATGCCGTTGGTGGCCACCCCGTAGAGACCACCTACCAGTTCATCGCCCTGCCAGGCCTCCACGGAATGCGCCCAACCCAGCCGGTGCAGGCGGAGGTAGGCCGATTTCATATCCGGCGTGATCCAGGTGCCTTTCTGCCCTACGCGCGGCGCAGACTGGCAGGCGGTGATGACCCGCTCGAAGGCTGTGTCCAGGCTGAAGCGGAAGGCTCCCTGGCGCAGGCGTCGCGCCAGGCGTCGAGGCACATGCAGTTCCGTCGGCGGGATGACCCAGCGCGGATCGGGAGAGAACCACAAGAGCGGCATCCCCTCGTGCGGCCAGGGGAAGATGCCGCTTCGGTAGGCGGTCAACAGCCGCTGCGGCGCCAGGTCGCCGCCCATGCACAGCAGGCCGTCGCGGCGGGCGAAGGCAGGGGGGGGGAAGACGGGCTCAGGACCCAGGCGGTAGACGGGCATGAGGAAAGCTTACAACATGACGATCGCGGTCCAGCGCCCGGCGCGGGCGCTCCGCAGCCTGACCGTGGGCACTATCGTCGTCGCCCGACCCTTGACAGACCAGTGCTTGCTGCGATCCGCCTGAAATGTCCGGATGGAACCGTTTCGGCCGTCGAGGCCACTCATCATCATCGCCTGCGTGGTTGCGCGAGTCCTGGACGCTGATATGCTGCAACGGTAGGTCCGGGGGGCACGGTAGCCCCCCGGAGTAGAATGGGCGTGGAGACGCCGAAGCCTTGTGCGCGGCCGCGTGCGACCGTCAGGGCATCCAGGCCCGCCGGCCGGCGCGAGCCGCATCCTCCACCGCCGCGACATAGCGCGTCGCCATCGCCGGCCAACCCTGCTGCGGCAGGAAGCCCGCCTGTGCGCGTCGGGCCATCGCCAGGCGACCCGGTTCATCCATCAGCAGGTCGGCCAGCGCCTCGGCCAGCAGTGCCGCGTTGCCAGGAGGCACCAGCCGCAACCAGTCGGGGGCGAAGGTGCCTACCACCGCGGGCGTAGCCGAAACCACCGCTGGGATGCCCAGGGCGATGTACTCCATCAGCTTGGTCGGCAGCACCAGGTCTGTGAAGGGATCGCTGCGGTTGGCTACCACGCCGAGCGTCGCTCCCGCCAGGCGGTCGGCCACCGCCGCCAGCGGCAGCTCTCCCGGCAGGTACACCCGATCCGCCATACCCAGCTCAGCCGCCCGACGGATGAGGCCTGGCCGCTGCTCGCCGTCTCCCAGGATCTCCAGGCGCAGGTCCGCTCCGCCCGGCTCCAGCGCCAGGCGGGCGAAGGCCTCCAACAGGACGTCGAAGCCGTAGCGCGCCACAAGGGTGCCGTGGCTGACGATCCGTCGCCTGCCCGGGGGCGGCGGGATCGGCGGCCGTACCGGGAATCGTCGTGGATCGGGGCTGTTCAGCACGATCGTAAAGCGCGCTCGGGGCGCACCCCGGTCGACGTAGCGGGACAGGCAGGGCTCGCTGACCGCGACGGCCCGGTCGGCGAAGCGGATGGCCGCCGTCTCCACGCGGCCCAGCAGGCGCGGCAGCCAATGGTCCATGCTCACGCCGAAGCGCGAGGCGAAGAGTTCGGGCATCAACTCGTGAAGGTCCAGGAGGATACCCGCGCCGAGGAGGCGCGCCGGCCAGGCGGCCCAGACCAGGGCATCCGGCAGGGTGTTCACCTGTACCACGTCGAAACGCCGTCGGAGTTGCCCGACGCTCGTCGCCAGCAAGGCGGTGACGAAGAAACCGCCGTAATCCAGCAGGTAACGCATCGCGCCGCCGCGCCGGCGGCCTAGGGGCAGGCGATGGACATGCACGCCCTCCACTGTGTCGCGAGCGGCCTGCCGCGCGCCCGTTGGTTCCGTCCCGCGCAAGCAGAGCACCGTCACCTCGTGCCCTGCCGCCGTCAGGGCCAGGGCCTCCCGCTGCACGCGGGGATCCTGCGGAAAATGGCCCTGACGCAGGATGAGCACCCGGAGCGGACGCCCCTTCGCCGCATCCGATCCGTTCTTCACGCCGCGCCGGCTTTCCCGCCCGCCGCACGATGCAACTCGGCGTAGACTGCAAGGAGCCGCGCCGCGATGCGCTCATGACCGAAAGGCAGCACCCGTTCTCGCGCCGCGGGGCCCGTGCCACTGTCAAGAGCGCGAACCAGAGCGCTGGCCAGACGCGCCGCCAGACCTTGCGCGTCGCCATCGTACGGTGCGTCACGACGGTTACCTGCCGGCCCACCGACCACGGTGCAACCTGGCAACCCATCCAAGAGGTCCGCCACATCGCCCACCGCCGTGCTGACCACCGGCAGTTGCATGGCCAGGGCTTCCTTTACCACCAGCGGGCCGCCTTCGCGGGTGCTCGTGACCAGCAGGGCGTCGCAGGCGGCCATGTGCGCCGGCACCGCCTCCGGCGGCAGGCCGCTGACCACATGCAGGTCCACGTCGCTGCGTCCTACCGCTACCAGCTGGACGGTCCGGCGCGCCAGGTCGAGCCGCTTCTCAGGCCGGTCGGCGCCCACCCAGGCGACGCGTCGTCGCGTCGCGTCGAGGCCCAGGTCGCGGCAAGCAGCAGCCCGATCCTGGGGGCGGAACCGCCGCAGGTCGATGCCGCAGGGCAGCACCGACGCTTCTCCCAGGCCCAGGTGCGCGGCCATGGCCGCGCTGATGACCAGCGAGCGATCGGCCAGACGGGTCACCAGGCGGGCTACGGGTGCTTGCCAGCCCTCAAAGATCTCGATGCCGTGATGGGTTACCAGCAAGGGGCGGTCGGGGCGCCGTGCGCCGGCCATCAACGCCGCCAGGCCGCTGAGCACGTAATGGGCATGGACCAGCCGAAAGGGCCGCGCCGCGCTCTGGTCTTGTTCTGTCGTGAAGCCGCGCCGCAGGTGGGACCGGATGCGCCGGATACCATGGAGGTAGTTGCGCCTTCCCGCGCGCCCGTCGATGAAGCAGACCGCCAAGGGCAGGCCCAGATCCCGCAGCGCTGTTACCTGCTGGGACACGAAGCTGCCGAAGGCGGGGTCCGCCGCGTCGGGCCACATGTTGGTGACAACCAGGACCGGGCCGGTGGAAGCGTGGTCGAGGGTGGGGGCGGAACCGACCGAAGCGATCACAGGGCGAAACCGTGTCCGTTTGGCGCCTGGCCTCCTCCGCCAGTGGTCGGAATCTCCCCCTCGACGGGCTGCCTTTCGCCGCCTCGCCCCTGGCGGCCCAGCGCCCAGGCCAGGCCCCCAAGGGACCAGAATGGCATCGAGGATAGGGGATCTTCCAGGGCCGGGGAGAACAGGCCGAGGATCAGCATCGCGCTCAGCGCCATCGCCGCGGCCAGGCCCATCGCGCGGGTTCTCGGGTTCGGGGCGCGGGCGAGACGCCAGGCGATGTGGCCGTAGGCGGCCAGGCAGGCCAGGTAGGCGGCTGCGCCCAGCAAGCCGAATTCGGTCAGGAGGCGGGACCAGAAGACGTCCAGAGGGATGTATGTGCCGTTGAGCGGAAGAAAATCGTAGGCCGCGTAGACCGGGCTGGGGTAGCGTACCGCCGTCGCGCCGCCGAAGCGGCCTGGGCCGGTGCCGAGCAGCGGCTGGTCCAGGAAGATCTCCCAGCTCTTGAGGATGTTGTAGACCCGGTATTCGCCGCGGTAGGCCCAGCCGCTGTAGCCCATGTGGTACAGGCGCCAGCCCTCCCAGACCCCGGCCGTGCGCCGGGCGATCTCCGCGCGCAGGAGCGCGGAGCCGGCATAGACCCCCAATCCGCCGACCGCCAGCGCCAGGCAGATGCCCAGGGAGAGGAGCAGATGGCGGCGCGAACGTGCGAGGGTCGCCAGGGTCGCCAGGGTCAGAAGGCCGGCCATGGCTGCCAGCCAGCTCTCGCGAGAGGCGGAAACCACCAGGCCGCCCAGGCAGACGAGGGCGGCCGCACGGGCCGCTCGCGCGCCGCGACCCGTACAGGTCAGGGACAGGGCCAGGATGGGAAGCCCGGCCAGGACCATCACATGGCCCAGGCTGTTGTGATTGAAGAAGATCGACGGCACCTTGGTGCCCTGCCATTGCTGGTAATAGTCCAGGCGGCCCATCAGCCGGTAGATTGTCGGACCACCGAGTCGCTGAGCCAGTGCCACCGCCGCGGTGGCCGTCGCCAGGCCCAGCAGCCAGGGCAGGCCGCGACGGGCCGCCCGACCGGCGTCCGGCAGACGCGCCGCCAGGTGGAATGCCGCCAGACCTTTGGCCACGGACAGCATGCCCAGGGCCGCGATCCATGGCGGTACCTGGCGCACGGTGGCCGACAGGAGGGCCAGCAGCAGGAAGACCACCGTGGGTACGTCCAGCGGAGTCCGCGCCAGATGGCCATGGCCGAGGGCCCGCCAGGTGAGGCCCGCGGCGGCCAGGATCACCAAGGTCTCGTCCGCCATCTGCAGCGGGGCCATCCCGGCGGCGACCAAGGGATCCTGCAGCAGAACCAGGGCCAGCAGCATTGCCAGAGCAAGACCGAGGACGCGGCCGGCGAACACGATGCCCGCCAACAGCAGCAGCCCCACGCCGAGCCAGAGCGGCGCCAGGGGCCAGCGCTCAGCAAGCAGCGCGGCAAGCACGCCTCCGACGCCGGCCAGCGCCAGACCTGGCGGGGAGATCCGCCGCAAGCCGAGGGCCGATGCGCGTGGCGCCAAGGGGCTTAGGCGGCGCTCTGGCGAACGGCCAGCACCCAGACCAGACCCAAGAGGAGGCCGAGGCCCACGGCCGCCGCCAGGCGCTGCGCGTAGCGCCACCACGGCAGGCGGTCATCGGTCGCCGGAGGGCCGGCGAGGCGCAACTCCGGAGCCTGGGTGGTCTCGGCCACCGCCTGTTCATCCGCTTTGCGGGCCAGGGTCAAGTAGCGCTCCTCCGCCAGGTTTCGGTTGCGGCGCAGCGCGGTCACGGCGGACTCGGCTGAGGCGACGTCATGGTAGGCCTCGTCCAATCGCCGTGCCTCCGCCGACCCTTCAGGTTTCATAGCCGCGAGTCGGCCATCCACCTGCGCGGCCAACGCTTCCAGATCGGTCCTGGCGGCTTCGCCGACCGGAGGCAGCGCCAACTGGAGGGACATGGTCTGGCTGGGCGCGGTGCCGGCGGTCAAGGCCGCCAGGGCAAGCTGCTGGCTCGCCGTGCGGGCAGCGGCTCCGGCGCCTGGCGCGGCGAGCAGCGCCGCCAGGTCGCCTTTGGCCGCCTCCAGCCGCGCGTGGGCTTCCAGTCTCCGGGCCTGGGCGTTCTTCAACGCCTGGTAGGTCGCCTGCCGCGAGGCGAGGCGTTCCCGGCGGTAGCCCTCGGCCAGGTCGGCCTCGGCCTGCTTCAGGTCGGCTGCCGCCGCATCGCGGGCGGTGCGGACACCGTCAGCGGCGACTTTGCCGTACAGCAAGGCCATGTGAGCGCTGAAGACCTCGGCCCAGGTGCCGGCAAGCAGTGCCGCCGACGCCGGCGTCCTGCCGGCCGCTTCGATGCGCAGCAGGGCCCCGTCCGCCAGGGCCTCGACGTGGACGGCGGACAGCAGGTCCCGGCTGTCCATGCTTTCCGCGTAGCCGGCCTCTGCCAGGGCATTGCCGACCAGACGGGCCATGCCTTCCGACTCCAGCAGCTCGCTGTAGACGCGCAGGCTGTTGACCTGGAACGGGAAGCTGGGGTTGCTCGCCGCCGGGGCAAAGCGCGGGTCGAACTGGAGCACGGCGTCTGGTCGGGCCACGGCCAGTATGGCCTCGGCGCGGTAGCGGCGGCCATCGGCAAGGATGAGCAGAGAGGCCGCGAGCCCGGCGAACAGGCCCCAGGACAGGATGACGTGCCTGCCGGAGCGGACCCGTCGTCGCAGGGCGGCGAGATCCCAGTCCCCATCCATGGAAGCCGGCGCGCTCTGGTTCATGGCCATCCATTGTCCGGATGCGGCGGCGGGTGGTCAAGCTGACCAGAAGCCGATGTCCGGTGATGGAAGGGGCGGAAGTCGGTGACCGTTGGGACGGCGTCCAGAACCGGGGGACGTGTGGCCCGCCGACCATCGCGTCATCGCCGCCCCGTCCCCGGTAAACCCGGCCAGTCTTGAAGCCGCGCCGCCGCCGCCGCGATATCCCGCGGATAGCGTGGCATCAGGCGGTGGCCGCTGCCCATGGCGGCGCCACCGGCCCGTTGTCCGACAATGCCGACCACCGTAAGCGGCGCCGCCTTGAGCGCGTCCGGCAGCTGGATGCCGGCGGTGGGATCCAGGTAGATCGAGGCTTCTCCCGAGCCGTCGTCCAGGGCGAAGCCGTAGCGGCCGGGTCGGGCAGCCCAGCCGGCCAGGCGCAGCAGGCGGCCTTCCACGGGTTCTCCCAGGCTTCCCGTGGCCAGGTCCACTGGGCTCACCGGACGCCCCTCGCCCAGGCGGCGCAAGTCCGCCGCGCGGGCCAGGCGGAGTTCGCGTTCGCCGTCGTGCTCGCCCAGGCGGCCGCGCAGGCGAACCACGTCGCCTTCCGCCAGTCCTGGCAGGCGGTCGTCCCGGGCGCTGAGGTAGACGCGGATGCCGGCCTCGTCATCGCCCAGGTAGAAGGCGCGGGCGTCGAAGACACCCGGCGGTGCGGTCACCCGTCCCTCCGCGGTGACGCGGGTGCTGTCTGACAGCGTTCGCAGTTCGGCGAGTGGCACGAGGGGCCAGGCCGCGGCCGCGCCGTCGGTGCTGCCCGTCGCGGTTGGGCGGGCGGAGGGGAGGTCGTCGTCGGTCTCCGACCGGTCCGCCAGGCGGTTGGGTCCGCCCGGGCTGGGATCGCAGGGCAAGCGCCAGGGCTCGGCCGGAGCGACCGACGGTCGGCAGACCGAGCGATCGAAGCCCGGGTTCGACTCCCAGGCGGCGCGGTCCGCCTCCATCCCATCGGGGCGGATGAGGCGCACGGTATCCGCGTCGCGCTGCAGGGCGATGCCCGATCGGGCGCGCGGCAACAGCAGGTAGGCGCCGGCCCCGATGCGGGCCTCAGCGTCGAAGCGGTACGACCAGCCGGCCGCCGGACGATCCTCCACGCTCCAGCCGGAGAGGCCCACGGGCCGGTCGCCGGGGTTGTAGATCTCGATCCACTCGTCCTCGTGGTCGGCCTGACCGTTGCCGTTCCAATCCATCGCCAGCGGCGCCGGCAGGACCTCCGAAAGCAGGAGGAGCGGCGGCCCCTGGGCGACGGACCCGGCCGCCCCGGGCGAGGGCAGATCCTGGATCCACCAGTCCTCGGCCGAATCGCTGTCCGTGCCGGCGGGCACGCGCTCGATGGATGCGCCCGGCGGCCCCAATGGGACCGCCGGATCGAAGGCATCCAGGTTGTCACCGTAGCTCACGGCGTCGCCTTCGTTCCCGGTGGGGTCTCGCAGGCGCAGCAGATCTCCGCCATTGCCCAGGCCGCCCCCCAGGCTGCCATCGGCCAAGGCCACGACAGAGATGCCACGGGCGGCCAGCCGTTGGGCCTCGCTCGCGGCCGCGGCGATGACCAGGAAGCCCCCCGGGGCGATGTGGACGGCGGGCAATGGATCTTCCTCTTCGCGGTCGCCGATCTGCCACCCGGCCAGGCTGACGGCAACGGTGCCGGGGTTGTGCAGTTCCGCCCATTCCTCGGTCATGTCGTTGCCGCTGATGGCGGGGTCGAACAGGACTTCGCTGATCAGCAGGGGCAGCAACAGACCGGCCGGGGTGGGCGACGCGGTGCCGACGGTCGGCGGCCAAGCATTCATGGTGGCAGCAGCCGTCAGGGTCGGTCCGGCGGTGGGGTCAACCGCCCCCGGGGGGTCGTCCGACGTTGGCGAGGGGGGCGCCACCGTCGCCGGCGGCGTGGCGCCCACTGCGGTCGGAGCGGGCGGGGTCACGCCGCCCGCTCCGTTGGCTGAGCCGGGCGAGGGGGCCAGAGCGTCGGTCCAGGCGCCCTCGCCGTCCGGCCAGCGGGCCAGGCTCTGGTCCGATCGGGCTTTCTGGTAGTCCTCGCGGTCGAGTTCCCGGCCGTCCGGGTTCAGGAGCCGTACGGCATCGGCGTCGTTGTTGAGCGCCACGCCGCTCTGTCCTTGAAAGATGAGGAGGTGTCCGCGGGGGCCGATGACCGAGCCGTCCGGGAAGACGAAGGGGGCCGAGCCGCCGCCCGGCGCGTCATCCAGCTGCCACCCACGAAGGTAAGCTGGCTGATCGCCGGGGTTGAACAGCTCGATCCACTCGTCGTCCTGGCCGACCTTCCCATCCCCGTCCCAGTCCACCGCCTTGGGTGCCGCCAGGAACTCGTTGAGCCTGATGGCCACGCCGGGCGGGAGGCTGGGCAGGGGGTCGGGGCTGGGCATCGCGGTGGCTTGCCCGGTTCCGCCTTCCTGCCCAGGGGAGGGTTGGGCCTGGTCCACCCAGTCGGTGGACCGGTCGGTATCAGCCCCCGCGGGGGCACGCTCCAGGCTGTGCCCGCCGACGACGTCGGGTGCCGGGGGATCCAAGGCCATGGCGTCGTCACCGTAGCTCATGGCATCCCGCAACTGTCCACCGCCGTCCTGCAAGCGCAATCGATCCCCGCTGTTGCCCAGGCCGTTCCCGATCGCGCCGCCCAGCACCAGGACCCGGCCCTCGAAGCCGGGATGGTCCGCGGCGAAGCCGTCGCCGCCGGCAACGATCAGGAATGCTCCGGGCTCCAGCCGACCGGCGGCGCCGAGGTCCTCGGCGCCCTTGTTGTCGGCCAGCTGCCAGCCCGCCAGCACCACGGCCACGCTGCCCGCGTTGTAGAGCTCTACCCATTCGTGGCCGGCTTCGGCCGGTCCGCCTGGCGGGTCGTACTGCACCTCGTTGATGAGGACCGTCGGCCCCTGTGCCGACCTCAAGGGGACGTGCAGGGCGAGAACCTCCAGGCCGGGGCCGAAAAGGGCCACGGCGAGGATGAAGCCTACGGCGAGGACGCGGGAACGCGGGCTGTGCATGGCTGGCCTCCGGTCGGGAATCGATGTTCCCAGCTTAGAGGCGGCCGGCGGGTTTGTGGAGAGGGTAGGCGCCTAGTTGGCGACAACGTCGCGCCAATGGCGCCTTATGATGGCCGTTCGGCGGTCGTACTGCTGCTTGACAGTGACCAGCACGATGCCTGGCGGCGAGGTTCGACGGTCGAGCGCCCCTCGTGGCATCGACTGCCTCCGTCAAGCTCCGGCGGGCTTCTCGACCGGTACCTCCGGGATCCCCGGCACCCCCGGCAGCGGCAGACGCGGTCGCGCCCCGAAGCTGGGCTTCTCCGGCGGCGCTTCGCGCAGCAGGCGCTGGATCTCTTCGAGGGCGCCGTCCAGCTGCGGGTCCGCCCCGGCGGCGTGATCCTGAGGGCGTATCTCCACCTCCAGGTCGGGCGTGGTACCCTGGTTCTCCACGCCGAAGCCCACGTCCTTGAACCACAGGGAGAACTCTGGCTGCGTGGCGATGCCCCCGTCGACGAAACTCTCGCGCGGGCGGATGCCGATGACCCCGCCCCAGGTGCGGGTGCCGATGACCAGGCCCAGGCGCATCAGCTTGAAGGCATGGCTGAACATGTCGCCGTCAGAACCCGTCTGCTCGTTGATCAGGAGCACGATGGGCCCGCCCAGAGACTCCAGCGGATAGGGCACCGGCTCCCCCCAGCGCTGTACGTCGTAACCCAGGCGGCGTCGAGCCAGCTTCTCCAAGATGAGCTGGCTCACGTGGCCGCCGCTGTTGTGGCGCACGTCCACGACCAGGCCGTCGCGGTGCAGCTCCGCCAGGAAGCCGCGGTGGAATTCCGCGTAGCCGCTCGCACCCATGTCCGGGATGTGCACATAGCCAACCCGGCCGTCGGTGGTCTCGTGCACCCGGCGGCGGTTGGCTTCCACCCAGTCGCGGTAGCGGGCCGGCGTTTCCGCTTCCAGGCAGCGCACCGTGCAGAGGTAGGGTGCCGTTTCGCCTTCACGCGGGGCGAAGCGCAGGGCTACCTCGGCTCCCGCGCGGTTGACCAGGGCCTGCTCCGGCGATCGGCCTCGTCCCAGCCGCTGGCCGTCGATGGCCAGGAGGCGATCGCCCGGTACCACCCCGACGCCCACCCGCGCCATCGGCGAGCCCGTTTCCTCGTCCCAGAGGTCGCCGCGTACCAGGCGCTCGACCACGTAGCTGTCCGTATCCGGTTGATAGCGGAGGTCCGCCCCCAGGAAGCCTTGGGCGTAGAGCGGCTCCGGGCGGTAGTCGCCACCCAGCTCGTAGGCGTGGGAGGTGCCCAACTCGCCCTGCAGCTCCCACATCAGGTCGGAGAACTCAGCCCGGGTGGCCACGCGAGCGATGAGCGGCAGATAGCGCCGATAGACCTCCTGCCAATCCACACCGCCCATGTCCGGCGTCCAGAAATGGTCGCGCTGCAGCCGCCAGGCCTCGCGCAGCATCTGCGACCATTCGGCGTGCGGTTCCACCGAGACACGCAGCCGGCTCAGATTCACCCAACCGCTCTTGCGTCCCGGCAGACCGTCGCGCGGGGACTTGTCGCCGGCCTTGATCACCCGCAAGGACAGGCCCGAGCGGTACACCAGGGTCTTGCCATCCGCGCTCACCTGAAAATCGGAGACGCCGGCCTCTACCAGGTTGCGCTCCTCCAGGGTCTCAAGGTCGAAGACCTCCAAGGCCCCGCCGCCGACGGCCAGTCCCTCCGCCGCGCTCTCAAGGTCGCTGTCGAGCGGACTCTCCAGAGGGTACGTGGTGTACAGCACCTTGCCCTCGATGCCGATGACCGCTCCATACTGGCCCTCCGGCACCGGGAAGGCCAGCACCCGGTCTTCGATGCCCTCCAGATCGATGCGCAGGGGCTCAGGGGCGCCGCCTGTGGCGCCCGTCCCGGGTCGCGTCTCAGCGGCGCCGGAGGGGTCCGGTGCGTCGGCGGCGTCTGCTGTGACACCCTCGCGATCGGCGTCCGGATCGGCGCTTTCCGCCTCCGCACCCTCCGGCTCGATCGCGGTCTCCTCGTCTTCCATACCCTCCTCCAGCAGCAGCTCGCCGAGCGGCTTGGGCACCGGGGTGAAGGGCGATGGCAGGTCCGACTGCAGGGTGATGAGGTGCGGGCGCATGCCGAAGGGGAAGCCCAGGTCGAAGGTCAGGCTGTCGTAGACCGGGGCGAAGTCTCGCAGCGAGAGGAAGTAGAGATAGCGGCCACCGGGGTCGAAGGATGGTTGCATGTCGTGCAGGACGGTGCGGGTGGCGGCGAAGGTGGCGCCATCGGCCAGGCGACAGAGCTTGAGGATGGAGGTCTGCGCCGTATCGGCGAAGCCGTAGGCCAGCCAGCGCCCGTCCGGCGCCCAAGCCACGCCCTTGATCCGATCGTGGCGGCTGTGGTCCAGCACTCGGGCTGTTCCCGCCGCAAGGTCTACCAGCACCAGCTCCTGGCGATGGTTGGTCAATACCACCCGCTCGATGCCGTCGAGGCTGCCGGCGGGCGCCGGCAGCAACTCGTCCGGCCGGCCAATGTCCAGTCCTTCCAGGCGCCGCACGCCCTGCTGGGTGCTCAGGGCTTCCACCGGGTGGATCTCCAGCGCCTCCTCGCCGGCCGCGTCGCTGACCATGACCAGGCGTTCACCATCCGCCATCCAGGTGGCCAGTCGGTAGCGTACTCCGTCGGGCTCGCCGTGCTGGCTGACCGCGCCCTCCCAGTTGCCGCATGTGAACGCCTTGCCGCGGCTGACCAATGCCAGGAAATGCCCCAGCGGATGCAGGTCGTAGGACTGCAGGTAGCGTTCAGCGCGGACGAAGCGACGCTTGCGTTGCACCCGCGGGCTCTTCAGAGCGATTTCGACGCGCTCCGCTCGCCCCGCCTGAGGGTCGTACAGGTACAGGTCCGCTCCCGCATGGTAGACGATTCGACGACCGTCGGTCGACGGATGTCGCACGTAGTAGTCGGCATGCGCCGTGTGCGGTCGCAGGTCCGATCCATCCAGGGCGCAGGAGTAGAGGTTGCCCACGCCATCGTGGTCGGAGACAAAGTAGATGCGCTCGCCCAGCCACAGGGGATTGGCCAGGTTGCCCGGCAGGCGGATCAGCCGCCGCCACTCGCCCTGTCCGGCGGGGTCGATCCACAGATCGCCGGTCTGGCCGCCGCGGTAGCGCTTCCAGCGCGCGATGTCCGAGGTGTTGCGCCCGATGACCGCTCCGGCGCGTTCGCCTGTCCGGGGGTCGAAGGCGATGGTCAGCGCGGGGCCGACAGGCAGGCGCTCCGGCTCGCCGCCCTCGGGGCTGATGGCCCGCAGCTCGTAACGTCCGGCAAAGGGCTGCCCGGCGTTGGTGGCGAAAACGATGTGCCGGCCGTCCGGCGTCCAGGTGGCGCCCTGGTTGGAGGTTCCTGAGAACGTCAATCGGCGCGCCTCGCCCCCGGTGGCGGGCATGCAGAAGACCTCCGGCGTGCCCTCGTCGTAGCCGACGTAGGCCAGGCGCTCGCCGTCGGGAGACAGCGAGGGCCACAAGGTCCGGCCCGGATTGGCCGTCAGGCGGCGGGCGATGCCGCCGGTGGCCGACACCGTCCACAGGTCGTCCTCGCAGACGAAGACGATGTTGTCCCGGTGGATGCTGGGGTGGCGGTAGTAGCCGGACTCGGACATGGTCCTCCTGGGCCCAGCGGGGGCCTTGCCTTAAGCGAAGGTCAATCATAGCATTGAGCGGCGGGGCGCCTGCGTTACGGTTCCAGCGGTCGGATGATCCCGTGGTGAGGCCAGGCCCCGTTGATGGCGACGTCCCTTTCGGCGCTCGCTGGGGAACACGATTGCCCATCGGATGTTTTTGGCGCCGCTCTGGGGGCGATCCCAGCGCCTGTGAAAGCGAGTCCGTCGATGGTCACACAGGAACCGGATCGAGTACGGACGTTGAACGCGCCGTCGCGGATCCGCGCGCTTGCCGTCGCGATCGTGCTCGTGATGGCTCTCGTTCTGCCCGCGCCCGCGGGGGCCCGCCCCGAAGCCGGCCCCGCCTTCACCTACCGCCTGTCCGACACCTGGAGCCACGTGCCCTGGCAACCACGGGCCGGGCGCTTCGGTCAGACCCTGGATATCACGGCCGTTCCCGACGGGACCATTCTGGTTCTGGATGGACGGCAGGACGCTGTACATGTGCTGGAACCCGACGGAAGGCCGCGGACCCTCTTCACCGTGCCGCGAACCGACCTGAACGAGGACGACTGGCGTGCCCTGCGCCTGGACGGCGCTTCCGACGGCAGCGTCTTCCTGCTGGTGGAAGGGCCCTTTGCCAGCGATGAGAGCGAGTTCCGCCGCTACCGCGTCGATCACCTGTGGCCGGACGGCCGGATGATCGCCAGCTTCGAGGTGACGCCACTGGACGGCCTTCCCGCCGTGTATCGCGACATCGCGGTGCGCGAGGACGGACGCGTCTACTTGTCGCGGATGGACACCGAGAATGCCTTCTTCGACTGGTCGGGCCCATCGCCCGAGCCATCCGACGCCCCGCTGACGCGAAGCGTGGACGTGTTCCAGGGTGCGCGGTTGACGGAACGGCTTCCGGTGTCCTGCCAGCCGGATCGCCTGGACCTGGGCCCGGATGGCCGCTTGTTCGTGGCCAACCGCTGCCCCGTTCCCATCAGCATGCCGCCCGAACCCGAGCCCGGCGACCCGGAACCTTCCGGCCGGCGGTGGCCGGCTCAGGCTACCCCTGCGCCGCCGGCGATGCCGCGCACCGAAGGGGTCGCCCTGTTCGCCCCGGACCATCGGTTCGAGCGCCTCGTGCCCTTCACAAATCCGGAGGACCTGGCGGCGGGACCGGCGGGAGCCTACATCAGCCGCAACGTCGAGATCTTCGCCCTGGGGGAGGACCAGCCGCTGTTCGCGGGCCCCACCACGGCCATCAACGCCGCCTACCTTGGGCGGGTGGTCCTCAACCTCGAGGCGACCGCCGACGGCAGGTTGTTGGCTTCCATCAACCATTGCAGCGCCCAAGGCGTGCTCCACATCGCGCGGCCCGCGGAACGGCCGGTCGTGGCCCGGTTGACGGGCGAACTGGACCAGCCGGAACTGGAAGGGCCGGCCAGCCCGCGCCGCCTGGCGGCCGGCTCCACGGATCTGGCCGTCTTGCAGGGCCGTTTCAGCATCTACGGCCCGCGGCCGATCCATGTCTTTGTCGAGGAGCCCTACGCCCTGGAGCGCCAGACCGTCCAGCTCTGGCGCCTGGGAGCTGAGGCCGGCCAGCCGCGGGAACGCCTGCGTTTGCAGCTGGGCCACTGCAGCTCCGGCGCCGGCCGCCCCGCACGGGACCTGGCCTTCGGCGCGCGGGACCTGTACGTGCTTGACCCGGTCAAGCTGCAGCAGCGGCCGCTGGATGGCCTGCCCGGCTGGACCTACTGGCCCATCGGCCGGGCGGCTCTGGACGAGCAGCCCTTCTTGGCCGCCCTGGCCGTCGCCGGGGGGCGCGTCGCCGCCCTGGACATCGGCCGGCGGCGGGTAACCCTGCTGGACGAAGCGGACGGAAGGGTGCTGGACGAATGGCCGACACCGCCCGTCAGCGGGCTGGTGGACATCGCCTTGGTCGGCGAGCGGGTCTACCTGGCCGACGCCGGCCGAGCCCGAGTGTGGGTGCGTGGCGCGGCCGGCGAGGACTTGGGCGACTGGCCGGTGGCCGACGGCCCGCTGAGCCTGGCCGCCGGCCCGGACGGCGACCTGTACGTCCTGGGCGCCGCCGGTTGGGGGCTGCGCTACAGCCCCGAAGGGAGTCTGCGGGCCATCTGGCCCATGCCACAGCGGGGGGTGCGCGTTCACGACCTCAGCGTCGATGTCGATGGGGCGGTCTATGTCGCCTGGACCCGCTTGGAACCGTTTGACGAGCCGGAGCCGCAGTTCGGCGCCTTCTACCAGCAGATCGTGGACGGCGGCATCTGGGTCTTCCAGGCGGAGGGATTGCCGGAACCACCGACGCGCGAGGCCGGCGCCTGTCTGGCCGCCCCGGACAAGCGCGCCCGACCAGCGTCGGTGAACCTGGGCGAGGCGGTTGACGTGCTGCTCGATGTGACCGGTGATTGCCCGTCTGTTGGCCCGCTGAGCCAGACCGTCCTGGTGGTCGACAGCTCGCGCTCCATGGGCTTCGACGATGGCTGGAACACGGTGCGCGCCATGCTGCTGGACCTCGTGCCGGGGCTGGCGGACGGGGACGCGGAGCTGGCCCTGGTCAGCTTCGGCAGCGGCGGGAGCTTGCTGCAGCCCCTGACCAAGGACATGGACGCCTTGCGCGGCGCCCTCCTGGTCTTGGAGCCGGGTGGCGACACGCAGCTGAGCGCAGGGCTGGAGCTGGCCCGGCAGGAACTGGAGGGCCCGCGCGGCAACCGCGTGGCCAGGCGCAGCATCGTGATGGTCTCGGACGGCATGGTCAAGGACGATCCCACGGCCTTGTCCGATGCTCTCCGCCGCGCCGGCATCGGCCTCTTCGCCCTGCTGTTCACCAACAGCGCCTTCGAGTGGGGTCAGCAGGATCTGTTCAACGCGCTCGTGGGCCTGCCAGGTCACCTCATCATCGACCCGGCCGCATCGGATGTCCGGACCATGTTCGCTGCGGCGCAGGGCCAGACGCGCCCCGAGGGTCTCTTCCAACGGATCGCGGTGGAAGACCTGATCCCGGCCAACATGGCCTACGTGCCGGATTCGGCCCAGCCGCCGGCAGCCTACGATGCGGTCCGCCATGCCCTGACCTGGCGCCTGGGCGAGGTGGCCGCGGCCGACGGCCTGCGCCTGACCTACCGACTGATTCCCCGGGAATGTGGGCTCTGGCCCACCAACATCCAAGCCGCCGCGGACTATGTGGACGTGCTCGCCCATCCGGGTCGACTGGTCTTTCCCATCCCGCGCGTCAGCGTCGTCTGTCGCCCGCTGACCGCCCGCGCCTGGTTGCCCTTCCTCGGACGCGCCGCTTGCCTGCGCCGCGCGCGGCCGGTGGACGTGGTGCTGGTGATGGACAGTTCCAGCAGCATGGCCGAGCCGGCGGAAGCGGGCGCGGCGCGGACGAAGCTGGACGCGGCGCGCGAGGCGGCCGCGGTCTTCCTGGACGGGCTGTCCCTGCCCGCGGACCGGGCGGCTGTCGTCGGCTTCGACGGGGCTGCGCGGTTGCTGGCCCCGCTGTCCGGCGACCGCGCGGTGCTGGATGCGGCCCTGCGCAGTCTGGCACCGCATCCGGGCACGCGCCTCGACCTGGGCCTGACGGCCGCGGGCGCCACCTTGGACGGGGGCGCCCGCCCGGACGCCCTGCGGGTGGTGGTCCTGCTGACGGACGGCCTGCAGAACCAGGAGGCGGCCCCGGACGCCGCGGTGGTCGCGGCCGCCGCGGATCTGCGCGCCGGTGGTGCCCTGGTCTTCGCCATCGCCCTGGGCGACCAGGTGGACCTGCCGCTGCTTGCACGGGTCACGGCGGCGCAGGACCGCGTCTACCGTTCGCCGACGGCGGCGGAACTGGCGGGAATCTACCGGGGGGTGGCGGCGGCTTTGGACTGCGCGGGGGAGGGGTAGATGGGCGGTGCAATGAATGGGATATTCGATCCAGAGATCAAGAGCCTCAGCCAGGTGGTGCATGTGCCTGCCGCGCTTACGGCATCACTTCCCCCTGCCGACGGCATCATCTGCCTGAAATGATGCCGTGAGCGTGATGCGATGATGCCTTCATGGCGACTTTATGAAGGCATCATCTGGCCACAGTGCCGCCGTGAAGGCGGAGGGTTCGCGGCGATGGCCACGAGCGGACAAGCCGACGGGCGGCGTCGATCCGGTGGCAGCGCTCAGAGACGATTGCTGGGCGCGCCCGGCGATCGCTGCCCTACCTAGCCCAGCAGCCGCCCCCGCACCTGCCCCGCCACACCGTCCGCCTTCAAGGCCTTGAGCGGGCAGAGCTCGCCGCCCAGGGCGGCGGCCAGGGCCGCGGCGGGGTTGGGGCCGGGGGCCGTGAAGCCGGGGACGCCGCTTTGCAGGTCGATCACCAGCGATCGCACGCCGCGGCGCCTGAGGCGGGCGCCGAGGAGGCGCATCTCCTCCTCCGGTTCGCGGTCGCTGAGCGAGACATTGCCCGCGCCGTCGGTCAGCAGCACAAGCAGCGGCAGGGCCTTGGGGTCGCGGGCCAGGGCGCGACGGAAGAGGGTATCGGCGGTGAGCAGGGCGTGGGAGAGCGGTGTCTTGCCGCCCACCGCCAGGTCGCGCAGGCGCCGTCGGGCCAAGGCTACCGAGCCCGTGAAGGGCAGGACCACCCGCGTGCCATCGCGGCGGAAGACCGCCAGAGCCACCTGGTCCCGCCGCTGGTAGGCATCGACCAACAGCGAGAGGACGGCGCCCTTGGCCGCCGTGATGCGGTCCGCGGCAGCCATGCTCCAGCTGGCGTCCACCAGGAAGAGGATGAGGTGTCCCGTCTTGCGCTCGCGCACCTTGCGCTGCAGGTCGACGCCCTTCAGCTCCAAGGTCGCCGGCGCCGCCAGAGGCGCCTGTCGGATGGCCGCCGCGCGCATGGTGGCGTCGAAGGCGATGTCCGTGCAGGGTCCCTCAGCCGGCTCGGCACGCACATAGCGGCCGCGCCGTGTGTCCGCCTCGCTGCGGCTGCGACGGCCGCTGGCACGGCGGGTCAGTTGCTCCACCTGAGCCGCCAAGGGGCGAACCGCGTAGGGGTCAATTCCGTCCACCGGCCTTTCCGTGCCGACGGAGGCCTCGGACGCCGAGCGGCCGCCCTGGCTCTGCTGCTGATCGGACGGGTCCGGCGGCCGGCCGCTGGGACTCGGGCTGCGGGCGGGGGTTTGCTGCTGGCCCGCGGCCTGCTGGTCAGTGGCCGGTCCGCTGGAGGGCCGCTCGCCGCTGGACTCCGTGTCGTTCCAGGGCTGGCTCTTGCCCAGGCGTTCCACCACCGCTTCGATGGCCGCGCCGTCCGACGCGCCGTCATCGAAGGGGCCGCGCCGCAAACGATGGGCCAGGGCCAGTCGGGCGCCCAGGGCCAGGTCCGCCGGGCTGAGCTGCAGGCGGCCCTCCAGGGCGGCGTTGGCCTGGGCGGCCTTGAGCAGCGCCAGTTCGCCACGATGCCCATCGACGCCCGCGGTCAGGGCAGCCTCAGCCGTCACCCGCAGATCACGCGCGGTCACCGCGACGCCGTCCAATCGGCCCCGCGCCGCCAGCACAGCCTGGCCTAGCTCAGCTTCGGCCGCCGACCAGGCGGAGACGAAGGCCTCCGGGTCGTGGTCGAAGGCCAGGCGGCGCTCGAGGATGAGGGCGCGTTCATCCAGGTCGCGCGCCGCCGCCACGTCCACGGCCAGCCCGAAGCGATCGGTCAGCTGCGGGCGCAGCTCGCCCTCCTCGGGGTTCATGGTGCCGATGAGGATGAAGCGCGCCGGATGGCTGAAGGAGATGCCCTCGCGCTCCACGGTATTGACGCCCATGGCCGCGGCGTCCAACAGCACATCCACCACGTGGTCGTCCAGCAGGTTGACCTCGTCCACGTACAGGATGCCGCGGTTGGCCGCCGCCAGCAGGCCGGGCTCAAAGCGCCGCTCGCCGCGCTCCAGGATATGGGCGATATCGAGCGTGCCCACCACGCGGTCCTCGGTGGCCCCCACCGGCAGGTCCACGAAGGGCGTGGGACGCGGCGCGGCGGTCAAGGTTTCCCCGTGGGCCAGCCGCTGTCGGCAAGCGTCGCAGAGCTGGGCCGCAGGCAGGGCGGGATCGCAGCCGAAGGCGCAGTCGGCGACGGCGGGCAGGGGCGGGAGCAGCGCCGCCAGAGCGCGGGCGGCCGTGCTCTTGGCCGTGCCCCGCTCGCCGCGCACGAGGACGCCGCCGATGTCCGGCCGCACGGCGCAGAGCAGGAGGGCCCTCTTGAGCAGGGGCTGGCCGACGATGGCGCTGAAGGGGTAGCGGGCTCGCATGGGGCGGATGGCTCCACAAGGGCGGACGGCCGGCATCTTGGAGACGCCCTGGCGCGCACAGCGGTCGGCGGGAGCCGGAAGCATAGCACGGTCGCCATGGGCTACAATCCTCCCGCCATGCATCCCGAACGCCGCAGCTACCATGCCCTGGACGCCGCCTGCATCGTCGAAACCGCCGAGCGCCTGGTGGCGCGCATCGGCGAGCGCTTTCCTGGTTCGGGTCTCAGTCGGGTGAGCCTGAGCGTTCTGGAGACCGCCACCGTCACCCGGGAGCGGGCCGAGCGGCTGGGTCGGCCCAACCGGCCCCTGCGCCTGACCGCCGTCGTGTCGGTGGGGGCGCTGTTGGCCCTGGTGGCCTACGGCCTGCGCTCGCTGCTCGGTCTGGACGGCTTCGACCGCATCTCGGAGGTGCTGCAGGCCACCGAATCGCTGGTGAACGAGGTCATCCTCCTGGGCCTTGCCGGCGCATTCTTCTTCTCGCTGGAAGGGCGCATCAAACGCCGCCGCGCCCTCACCCACCTTCATGAGCTGCGCAGCCTGGCCCATATCATCGACATGCACCAGCTGACCAAGGATCCTGAGCGGCTCTTGTCCCCCTTGCCCGACACCGCCTCCTCGCCCGAGCGCCTCATGGACGCCGCGCGGCTCTCCCGCTACCTGGACTACTGCTCCGAACTGCTCTCCCTGGTGACCAAGCTGGCCGCCCTCTACGGCCAGGCCCTCAGCGACGGGGTGGTCTTCGGGGCGGTCAACGACATCGAGAGCCTGGTCGGCGGCTTACAGCGCAAGATCTGGCAGAAGATCAGCTTGCTGGAGTCGGCGGGGGCCGAGGGGAAGGTGCCGGTGCGCCGGACGCGCAAGGGGGCGGCGGCCTAGAGTAGAGAGCCGGTATCGGCTGACGGGGGACAGACCGGCGCGCCTCGTGCTCTGCCTTCAGCTTCTGCGCCGCCGCCGCCATAATCAAGCCCATGGCCGCCCAGATCATCCCTCTCCAAGACGCCCAGGATCCGCGCGTGGCGGTCTTCCGCAACGTCATGGACAAGGATCTGCGTGCCGGCCATGGCGGGCTGTTCATGGCCGAATCCGAGATGGTCCTGCGCCAGCTGGCCCGCACACCCGCCCGCCTGCACAGCCTGTTGGTCCTGGAAGCCCGGCTGCCCCGTCTGCGGGATCTGCTGGACGGCTTGCCGGACAGCCTGCCGGCCTACGTCGTGCCCAAGGAGCTGGCCCAGGAGATCGCCGGGATGCGCGTGCATCGCGGCGTGCTGGCCGCCGCCTTCCGCCCCGACCCGGCGGCGCTCACTATCGACGCCGTCCTGGGGCCCCTCGCGCAACAGCCGACGTTGCGCATCGCCCTGGCCGAGGGCATCGGGGACGTGGACAACATGGGCTCTCTCTTCCGCAATGCTGCCGCCTTCGGGGTCGACGCCATCGTACTGGACCCCAGCAGCTGCGATCCGCTCTACCGCAAGGCCATCCGCACTTCCGTGGGCCACAGCCTCAGCCTGCCCTACGCCCGCAGCCAGGACTGGTCGGCCGACCTGGGTCGCCTGCGCCGCGAATGGGGCCTCACCCTCCTGGCCGCCGAGACCCTTCCCGAGGCCCTGCCTGTCTGGGACCTGCCTCGCCCGGCGCGGCTGGGCATCCTGGTGGGCGCCGAGGGGGCGGGCCTCAGCGGCCAGAGTCTGGCCGCCTGTGACGCGGTGTGCCAGATCCCGATGGCCGAGCCGCACCGCTCGCTCAACGTCAGCGCCGCCTTGGCGGTGCTGCTCTACGAGTTGGTGGGGCGGCCGCGGGTGGAGGAATGAGGCTACGAACAGCAAGGAGAACGAGATCAAGCACATGATGACCTACCTGATGAACCTGTCCCGAAGGGACATCCCGATGGACGAGCCTGGAAATTCATTCCCCGGGCGACCGGGGCGGCAATGGTGCGCCGGCCTCGCCCTCCTGCTCGTCCTCGCCGCCTGCCGTCCCTCGGCCCCGTCGTCCCCGACGCCTGTCAGCGGGGCCAGGGTCCGGTCTGCGACCGGTCTGGAGGCCGGCTCAGCCTGGTCCCGCCCGGCTCCTGAAGGCGGCACCGGCGTGGTCTACCTGGAGCTGCGCGGTGCGCCGGACATGCCCGATCGCCTGGAGAGCCTCAGCTTCGCCGGCGCGGCGCGGGCCGAGATCCACCGCACCGTGCGCAAGGGCGACCTGGTGGGCATGGAAGCCCTGCCCGAAGGTCTGGAGGTGCCCGCCGGCACCCGGGTGTCCCTGGAGCCGGGGGGGCTGCACGTGATGCTGTTGGACCTGACGGCGCCCCTGGAGGCCGGCACTGCCTTCACCGTTACCCTGCACCTCGCGCAGGCCGGTGACCTGGACCTGCCGGTGCCTGTTCGCTCCCTGTTCCCCTGAGCCTCGGAATCGCATGCCCACCATCGTCTTCGCCTCCGACAGCCACCTCAACCGCCATTACGGACGGATGACGCCTGAGCAGCTCATGGGCCGGCGCCGCTGGCTCCGCGAGGGCTTCAAGCAGACCGTGGATCACGCCCTGGCGGTGGGAGCCGATATCTACATCCACGGCGGCGACCTGTTCGACGGGCCCAACCCACGGGCCACGGAGATGATCTGGGTCGCCGGCCAGTTCCAGCGCCTGGCCGACGCGGGCATCCATAGCCTTCTGATCGGCGGCAACCATGACATCCCCCGCACCCGCGCCGGCGGCGCCACCCCGCAGCGCCTCTTCAGTGCCGTGCGTCAGGCCCATGTCTTCACCGATCCCAGCCGTGTGGAATGGTGGACCGCCGAGATCGGGGGGCTCCGGCTGGCCATCGGCGGCCTGCCTCCGGACCCGCGGCTGGAGCGCGTCGACCCCCAGACCCATGAGCCGCCGGATCCGCTCACCCGCCTGCTGGAGCCCATCCTGCCGCCGCCGGCGGACCTGGTCCTGTTGGTGACCCATTACGCCATCGAGGGCACCCTGGCCGCGGGCGCCGAGGAGCCCACCATCAGCAAGGCCTCCATCGCCGCTCTGGCCGGCAAGGTGCACCAGCTGCTGGTGGGGCATATCCACTCGGCAAAGGACATCGAGGTGGGCGGCGTGCGGGTGGTCTTCCCCGGACCGACGGAGCGCATGGGCTTCGGCGAGTTGGAGCTGCCCTGCGGCTACCTGGAACTGCGCCTGGAAGGCCCGGGGCGGGTCCGCGCGTTGCGCCGATCGATCCAGCCGCAGCCGATGCGCCGGGAGACCGTGCGGGCCACGGACATCCCGCGGGAGGATCCCACGGGCTGGCTGATCGAGCGGCTCAGGCGCTGGTCGCACCCGGAGCAGTTACTGCAGCTGCGCTTGGAGGGCCCGCTGGCCCGCGAGACCTATCATGCCCTGCGCTTCCTGGATCTGATGCAGGCCGGAACCGACCTGAACTTCTATTTCGATCTGGACCGCCACGGCCTCAGCCTGGATCTGGCCGAACTCCTGGCCCCCGACATCAGTCCCGGCGTCCGCCCCAGCCCGCGCGGCGAGATCCG
Organism: Anaerolineae bacterium; assembly: GCA_044228875.1. Taxonomy (GTDB): domain Bacteria; phylum Chloroflexota; class Anaerolineae; order Epilineales; family Epilineaceae; genus Epilinea. Next base: position 57,491 of record JBGAUA010000001.1, on the reverse strand, counting down.
CGCCGTGGCCACCGCCATGCTGGCCGAGGCCGAGGATTCCGAAACGCGGGATCTGGTGGCCGAGGCGCTGGAGCTGGCCCTGGACAGCTACGGGGGCGGGGGGATGGACGAGGAGGACTGACCAGGCCGATGTCCCCTGGATCGAGATGATGGCTGGCGGTTGGACCGATCCGACAGCACTACACCCCCGCCTGGTAGATCGCCTTGCCGACGAAGAAGGGCCCCAGGTTGGTCAGATACAGCGCAGTCTGCTGTGTGCCGCGCATCGACTGCACGACGGCGCTGAGCGGATGCAGCGCCTTGCCCAGCACGCCGATCACGAAGTCGTTGTCGTGCTTGTCCAGCCCGTGGCAGGCCAGACGGATGTCATGCGCCAGGTCGGCGCGGCCGAAGCGCATGCCGATGGTTCCGTGCTCCTTGAGAATCTCTCGCTGCTCGGCCTCGTCCAGGCGGGCAAACTGGCCGCTGCGCCGGAGAGGGTACCAGATGGCCCAGGGCCAGGCCGGCTCCAACACCGTGCGCCGCGGGCGGTGGATCAAGGCGTCCTCCAGGTCCGGCTCGTAGCCCAGCGCATAGGTGCGGCCCAACATCGTGAACTCCGGCTTGGGCGTGAGCGACCGGAAGGCCGGCTCCTGCAGCAGACGCCGCAAGGGGCCGACGAAGCAGTCCGGATCTTCGCTGATCGTGAGCAATCCCACCCCTCCGGGATCGTTGACGTCGGCGTAGAGCACCGCGTCCAAGCCCGCGGCGCGCAGCGCCGAGATCAGCGATTCGGTATCGACACAGCCGCCCCAGGCGAGCAGCTGCATGTACAAACGGCGATCCAGATGCTGCCTGCGGCCGTCCTTGATGCCGCCCTTCTCCGAGAGGTCTGGTGCCTCGATGGGGCTCGGCCCGGGCACGGTGGCTACGGTGGCGGGAGGTCGGGTCATGGGCGTCGGCTCGGGCATGGAATCATCCTCTGGATGCTGATGGTCGGGTGCGGCGAATCGCTGGCCTGGCTCGGTCGGCCACCGCGCGTGTCAGGGGGCGGCGGCCGGGGGCGCGATGGTCCACAGTCCCCAGGGCGCTTCGCCCGGACGCGTCGCGATGTCCAGAGGAGAGAGCGGGCGGCCCCATTCGGTGAGATCCTCAGCCGTCGCTCCGGCCAGGAAGCAGAGCGGCTGAGGCGTCTCGCCGGCCTCCAGGCGGTGGTTGATGGTCGCGGGGGGCAGCTGCTCGAAGGGCAGGGCGGCCATGGTGAGCAGGTATTCCATCGCGCGCCGCGGATGGCCTCCGGCGCGCCAATGGACCGACTTGAGCGCCTCGTCGACGATCAGCGGCGCGCCATCCGCGCGGCCTTGGCCCGCTTGTTCGAGCATGCTCCAGAGCCGGCGGTTGTCGAACTGCTCGGCCATCGCGCTGCGGATATAGGTCCAGCCGCGCAGGAGCGGAAGGCCGATCAACGCGGCCATGACCAGCGCCCGCAGCCCGGAGGCGAAGCGGATGGCGCGCAATGAGCTTCCTCGATTCGGTCCCCGCTCCGGCAGCCGTTCGGCCAGCACCACGCCCAGCCCCGCGGTCAGCAGCGGCAGCAGGAAGCCCAGGTAGCGCGCCTCCAGGAAGCCGTCCCAGTTATGGTTGAAGCGCGGTAGAGCGAACAGGGCCAGGAACGACACGAGCAGGGGCAGGCGGCGACCAGCGGGCCGCGCTTCGCCCTCCGCCGGTCCCTTGTGCGGCGCCATGGCCAGCCAAAGGGCCGCTCCCAGGAAGGCGGTGGCCCACGCGGCCGCCAGGATCCGTTCGACGGGGGCCGACGCCGCGCGATCCAGGTCGAAGCCGCCGACGAAAGAACGGCCCAGCTGCAGGAAGGCCGCCTGGGTACCCGCTGCCCAGGATCCCGCGCCGGCCCAGTTCCCCGAACTCTGCGCTTCGCGCAAGGTGGCCATGCCGCCGGTCAGGTTGAAATAGATGACCGGTCCGTAGGCCAGAGCGGTGCCGACGAGGGCCAGCCATGGCCCTGAGCGGGCCAGCCAACCCAAGCGCCTGCCGGAGAGGAAGAGCCAGAGGACCAGGCCGGCCAGGAAGACGATGACCGAAGGATGGGTGTGCAGCGCCGCGCCTCCCAGCAGTCCCGCGGCCAGCCAGCGCAAGGCGGCCTCCCGTCCCGCGGCTTCCTTGCTCACCGCGCCGAGCAAAGCCAGCGCGCAGAGCGTTGTCCACAGCGGGGTGGAGCTGTTGGACCAGGCCACCCGGCTGTTGACCAGGGAGGGGGTGAACGCGGTGGCCATGAGGGCGCCGCCCAGCAGGCCGGCCGCCAGGCGGCGGTCAGGGCGCGCCAGGCGGGCGGCGAGTGCCGTGGTCACCAGGACGGTGGCCAAGCCCAGGGCAAGGCTCAAGATCCGGGGCGCCTCGGGGTCCGCCGGCCAGACCCTGAGCCAGCCGGCCATCAGCCAGGCCCAGAATGCGCCGTTGTAGGCGTCGGTGTGGACCAGGGGGCGCAGGCCGGCCACCAGGATGTCCCGAGCATACAGCACCTCGGCGGTCTCGTCCGTCAGGTGGGGTACCAGTTGCAGCGCCGGCAGTCTGGCGGCCAGGGCCAAGGCCGCCACGGCCAGGAGGACGACGGGCCAGGAGAGCCAGGAGCCGCTGTTTCGGGCGGGCGGAAGCGCGCTCACGGCTTCAGCGTCTCCAGCAGGGGTTCGATCTCGGCGGCAGAGGCTGAGCCTTCCAGCCGGGCCGCGACGAGGCCCTCCTTGTCCAGCAGGTAGACCCAGGGCTCGGTGTTGAGGCCCCAGGCCTGCATCGTCGCCGAGAGCTCGCCTGGATCCGACAGGGAACGGTAGACCTCCACGTGGATGAAGTTCACCCGGCCCTGCCAGCGGGCCTTCAAGGTCTTGACCTCGTCCATCACCGGCTGACAGATCTTGCTCTGGCAGAGGCCGGGCGTCGCCAGCAGCACCAGCGTGGGCCGGCCGCTGGCTCGCGCCTCGTCCACGGTCATGGCGTAGAACTCCGGATCCGGTCGGGGATCCGTGCTGATCTCGCGGATGTCCTGGCCAGGAGCCAGGATCGGGTTGTCGGTCGCAGGCGGCGCCTCGCCCACCGCCGGGCCGGAGGGTCGCGTAGCGACGGTGAAGCGGATGCGCTGAGGCGCGATGGCGCGCCCGTCCGCCAGATTCCCGGCCACCTCCAGCCCCCAGACACCAGCCTGTTCGAAGACGATCGGCACCACATACAGCCCGGTGCCCTCCTGGCGCGGGGCGTAGTAACGGGCCTCGGATTGGGCCGCCTGTACGGCTTTGTCGCCCTCGATCCGGAAGAAGGTCACGGTGAGGTCGGCGTCGGGCAGCAGGTTCTTGGACGCGTCAAGCAGAGCGAAGGCGAAGCGCTCCCGGCCCAGCGCCAGGTCGCTGGAAGCGATGACCACCTCCACCGCCGATGCGTCGTCCGTCACCACGGACGGGTCCTTGCCGGCGTCCCCTTGGGGCACCGTGGTGGCCGCGGGTACGCAGCCGGCGACCAGGAGGGTCGCCGCCAGGGTGAGCCGGTGGCGGCTCAAGATGGGGCGGCTCACGATCGCTCGTCCTCCCAGAGGGCCTCGACGGCCGCCAAGGCTGCCGCCGCCCTGCGCGCCGCGCGGCGGCGCACGTACCAGCGCCCCGCGACGACCGTCAATCCCGCCTTGATGGCCCAACTGCCCAGGAGGATATGCCAGTACTGGTTGACCAGCTCGATCACCGAGCGGCGATTGAGCTGCCGAGCATACCGCAGGGCCGTCGCGAGCCTGGCCATCGCCCAATCGCCCGGAGTCAGCACGCTGAAGGTGAAGCTGCCGCGCGTGGAATGGCCGTCCTGGCGATCGACGGCGGTCCACTGGACGGTGTAGCCACCGGGTGGCAAGGGGTTCAGGGCCGTGCGCATCACGGTGGGGTCCTGTGGATCGATCGTCGTCCCCCCCTTGTCCTGACGCCGGAAGGCCTCATCCACGACCTGGATGACGCTGTCTTCGGCGAGGGGGCCGCTCTGTTGAATCGTGATCGCATTTGGCGATCGGAGCAGGACTGCACCCGCCTCCGGACTGCTCTCGACGCGGTCCGAATGCGCTCGAACGCCATCAACCGCCAGGGCCAGGAATGCCACGAGGAGGCCGGCCAGCAAGCTGAGCCAGGGCTGATGCAGGGGCTTGCGCATGCGCTTAAGATAGCACACGGGGGGAGGCGGCCCGCCTCCCCCCGTGGCGATCTCTTCGGCCCGACCCGGTGTGGGCGTCAGGGCTTGGCCGTCGCCGCGACCGTGGGGACGGGTGCCGCGGCCAGGGTCGCTTCGACGGCTATCGGGGCCACCTCGCCGCCATCGTCGGGCGTGGTGGCATCGTCCGCCGCCGTGTCGGCCGCGTCGTCGCTTGCCGCGTCCGGGCTGCCGGTGCCCTCTGTACCTGGCGTGCCTTCGGTGGCCGGAGTGGCCGTGGGCGCCAACGGGGCGTTGGCGATCCAGTCCTTGAGGCTGTCCCAATCGCTGGAGGACAGGATGACGATGCGCTGTTCGCCGACCTTGCGCACATAGTACTGGGGGTCGATGGGATGCTTGTCGCCCACCTGCACCACGGTGCTCTCGCCGCCGGACAAGGTGAGGGTCACGGTCATGCTCGCGGTGGCCAGACCAAAGTCTTCCGGCTTGGCTTCAGTGCCCAGGTCCCGCAAGATTTCGGGCTTGGCCAGCCGCTCAAGGGTTCCGCCCACGGTGTCTGAGGCCTTGCCCTTGCCGTCGACCTCCCAGCCGCCGGCGGCGCGCTTGAGCAGCACCTTTCCGTCCGTGGTGGCCACCTCCACCTCCTGCAGCTTGTCCTTGTCCAGATCCAGGAAGGGGGCCGGCGTGGCCGTAGGCGCGCCCTCGGTGTAGTTCACCGGCTTGGCGTCGCGCTGGGTATAGGCGAAGATGCCCGCGGCGATGGCCAACAGGGCGATGATCAGGGTGTAGCGGGAGTTCATGCTGCGTTCGCTTCCTTGCGTTGCGCGATCCGGCTAGCGCCGGCCCCACCAGATCCACAGCCCGACGGCCGCGATGGCACCGGGGATCAGGAGCAGGGTGGTCAAGGTGACCAGGAGCGGGTTCTGCGGGGGGGAGATCGGCCGGCTGTCGGGCTCCGTCGCGCGGATGGCGATGAGGCTCTCGTCCTGCGCCAACCAGCTGACCGAATTGAGGAACAGGTCGCCGTTGGCCGTGGCGCCCGGTGGGAACTGCTGCAATGCCGCGTCGTCCGCCAGGGCCGAGGTGCCGAAGACCACCAGGCGGCCGCCCTTCTCGCCGCCCTCGCCGGCCACCGCCAAGGTCAGCGGCGAAGCCTTGTCTTCAGGGCCCTGCTCCACCTTCTGGTCTGCGACGCCCGCCAGGTCCGTCTCGCCGTAGACGCCTTCGCCGCTGACCTCCAGCAGCTTCGTGCTGGTCAGTGTGGTGTCCACCGGCGTGCCGACGCTGAAGGACTGGGTGCCCACCAGGATGGTCTGGAAGCGGCTGAGATCCTTGGTGGTGGCGTGGAACTGGTAATCCGCGTCCACCACGGCCACCGCCGCAGACATCTGCCCGAGGCGGTTGGTCTGGATGACCAGGTCCTTGTCCGGCCGAATGTCCCAGCGGCCCAGGAGGTCGTCAAGGCCCGCGTCCTGATCGGGGCCGAGGAGGAGCATGGCCTTGCCGCCGCCCTGGACCCAATCGCCGAGCGCCTTGGCCTCCGCAGGCAGGAAGGGTCGGCTGGGGCCGGCCACGATGACCACGTCCGCCTTGATGGTGTCGGTGAGGGCGGAGAGGTTGAGGGTCTCCACCTTGTAGCCTTCCCGCTCCATGGCCTGCCGAACGCCGGCGTAGCTGCATTGACCTTGCTCGCCGCCATCGGTGCCGCATTCGCCATGCCCCGTGGTGAAGGCCACCACGCTCTCCTTGGCCCGGGTGGCCTTGACGATGGCGCTGGTCAGCTCCTGCTCGTCGAAGCTGTAGGCGATGGCGTGCTTGGCGCCAGACTCCACCACCAGAGCCCGCCCCGGCGGCTGATCCTGCCCGATCCGTTGCGCCAGGCCGATGAGGGCCGGCACGTCCACCTGCGGGTCCAGGCGCTGGTAGCTCATGGTGGGGTAGCGCTGCCTGTAGCGGTCCACCAGGCGCTCCAGCTCGGACGCGGCGTTGGCGTCGCTCTGGCCCAGGATCGCCGTGAGCTTGAGCTCCTTGTTCTGGCTCTTCAGGTCATCCAGGATCTGCTTGGTCTGGTTGCTGATGGAGAAGCGCTTGTTCTCCGTCAGGTCCCAGGTGGTGTAGAAGCGGGTTCCGAAGAAGTTGGCCACGCCCAAGAGGGCCAGCATGGCCACCGTCAGCACGAGGGCGTTGGAGCCGTAGCGGGCCTGCCGCGAGCCGAAGAGCTCGCGAGCATCCTCCCAGCAGAAGATCGGCCAGGCCAGGGCCAGAACGGCGCCGGTGGCGAGCAGTGCCGTTCCCAGCCATTCCGGCGGCGTGTTGCCGGACGAGCGGGCCAGGGTGGGCGTGACCAGGCTGGAGAGGATGACGAACAGTCCGAAGACCGAGAGATACGGTGCGGCAATACGCAGCTTGTCCATCAGCGCCACCTCCTCGTTTCCAGGATTCGGGTGGCCAGGAACAGGCAACCGAAGGTCAGGGTCAGGAAGTAGATCACGTCCCGGGTGTCGATCAGGCCGTCACCGAAATGCATGTAGTGGTCGGAAAGGCCCATGTAGGCCAGGCCCTTGGCCCAGGCTGCTTCGGTGCCGATCTGGTTGAGGATGGACAGGAACCACAGGACCAGGACCAGCATGACCCCCAGGAATCCGGCCACCACCTGGCTTTCGGTCACGGAAGAGGTCAGGACGCCAAGCGCCAGGAGGGCGGCGCAGAGCAGCGCCAGACCCAGGTAGCTGGAGAGCATCGGCCCCAGGTCCAGCCCCTTCTCGCTCAGCCGGCCCATGATGAACACGTGGCTGAGCGTCAAGGCTATCAACGAGAGCAAGGCCATCAAGGCGCCCAGCCACTTGCCCATCACCACCTGCCAGTCCTGGACAGGGGATGTCATCAGCAACTCCAGGGTTCCGGAGCGTTGTTCCTCGGCCAACAGGCGCATGGCCATGAGCGGGGTGACGAAGAGGAGCACCGTGCCGTACAGGCTGAGCAAGGGCAGCATCGTGGCCTGGGCCTGCGGCGATTGGATGTAGAGGGAGAAGAGGAGGCCCCCGAACAGCATGAAGGCCGTGGCGATCACCCAGAAAAGGGTGGAACTGAAGAAGACGCTCAACTCGCGTCGGGCGATCGTGATCACGTTGCTCATCGTTCGGCCTCCTCCTCGGCGACCAGCTCGGCTTCCATTGCCTCCGCCGCGGTATCGCTCGCGGTCAGCTCCAGGAAGACGTCCTCCAAGGTCAGTCGGCTCAAGCTCAGCTCAACCAATGGCCAGCCGTGACCGACCACCGCGGCCGCGATGGCCGCGCGCGCGTCCGACGCTGGCTGCACCGTCACGGTGTAGCTGTCGCCATCCCCCGTCACCTCGCTCACGCCCGGAATCGCGTCGAGAGCGGAGCGCATCTCGGCCGCCGCGACGCTCCGACCCAGCCCCACCTTGATCTGCTCGCCGCCGCCCAGTCGGGCCGTCAGGCCTTCGGTGGTGTCCTCGGCCACGATCTGGCCGCGCTTGATGATCAGGATCCGGTCGCAGAGCTGCTGCGCCTCCGGCAGGATATGGGTGGAGAGGAGCACGGTGTGTTCCCCGCGCAGCTCGGCGATCAGTTCACGCACCTCGCGGATCTGGCGCGGGTCGAGGCCGATGGTCGGCTCGTCCAGGATGATCAGCTTGGGGCTGTGCACCAAGGCCTGGGCGATGCCCACTCGCTGCCGGAAGCCCTTGGACAAGTGGCCGATCAAGTCGTCGGCGCGGTGATCGATGGAGACCTTCTTCATCACCCGTTCCACGGCCTCATCGCGGTCCTTCACGCCCCTGAGCCGGGCCATGAAGTGCAGGTACTCGCTGATCGTCATCTCGGTATAGAGCGGCGTGCTCTCCGGCAGATAGCCGATCAGCTTGCGGGCGGCCATCGACGCATTGACGATGTCGTGGCCGGCGATGCGCGCGGTGCCGCTCGAGGGCGGCAGATAGCCCGTCAGCATGCGCATCGTGGTGGTCTTGCCGGCGCCGTTGGGGCCGAGGAAGCCGACGATCTCACCCTTGTATGCGGTGAACGAGACGTCGTTGATCGCGGGGACCGACCCGTAATAGCGGGTCAGCCGCTCCACCTCGATCATGGGTTCTCCCCTGGCCCCGCGGCTGGCGTTGGCAGGCTGTTGCGCCATGTCCATGCACCCCCCTCGGGCAGATGGTGCAGCCGGAAACGCCAAGGGCGTCCGGCTGCGCGGTTGGATTGTTGCGGCTTGTATCCGGCGGCGGATTATATCCAGTCCCCGGCCGGCTTCAATGCGGTTTGCTTAGCCGCTCATGAGAAGCGGTCGCCCGGCGCTGCTACACGTTCAGCGCCGGCAGCGTGCGGCGAATCAGGGCGTAGTTCTCCAGGGCTTTGCCCGCGCCCAGGGCCACGCAGGACATGGGGTCGTCCGCCACGTAGAAGGGCACGCCGATCTCCTCGGTGAGCAGGACATCCAGATCGCGCAACTGGGCGTTGCCGCCCGTCATGACCACGCCGCGGTCGATGATGTCGCTGATCAATTCGGGAGGCGTCTGCTCCAGCACTTCACGGGTCACGTTGATCACGGATTGGATGGGGTCGGTCAAGGCCTCAACCACCTCGCTGGTGCGCATCAAGATGGTCTTCGGCAGGCCGGTCACCTGGTCGCGACCGCGGACCTCCATCGTCAACTCGTCATCGGCGACATCCGGCTTCAGGGCGCTGCCGATCTGGATCTTCACCTCTTCCGCCGTGCGGTCGCCGATCAGGAGATTGTACTTGCGCTTGATGTAGCTGGTGATGGCGTCGTTGAACTTGTCACCGCCAACCCGTACCGAGCCGGCGACCACGATGCCGTTCACCGCGATCACCGCCGCCTCGGTGGTGCCGCCGCCCATGTTCAGCACCATGTTGCCCGTGGCCGTGCCCACCGGCAGGCCCGCCCCGATGGCGGCCGCCATCGGCTCCGGGATCAAGTACGCGGAGCGGGCTCCGGCCTGTTCCGCCGCCTCGCGCACGGCGCGGCTCTCCACGCTGGTGACCCCTACCGGTACGGAGATCATCACCTGCGGCTTGAAGAAGGACATGCGCCCGCAGACCTTGCCGATGAAGTAGCGCAGCATGGCCTCGGTCACCACATAGTCAGCGATGACCCCGTCGCGCAGGGGGCGGGAGACCTCGATGGTGTCCGGGGAACGGCCCAGCATCACCAGGGCTTCGGCGCCGACGGCCATGATGCGATTGTCGTTGACCGAGATGGCCACGACCGAGGGCTCGTTGAGCACGATGCCTCGGCCGCGCTCGTGCACCAGCACGTTGACCGTGCCCAGGTCGATGCCGATATGGCGCGTGAACATGTTGCCTCCGCGTCTCGTCGGGGTTCGTGTCGATGCGCGCCGTCCCCGGGGGGGGTACCGGCGCGGGTAGACGGCGTCAAGGTAGGATGCAGTCGGGACTCAGACCGGCTCGGGCGGGCCTGGGAATCATCGCCGCCGCAGACCGAATGTCAACCCCCTGTGCCTTCGGCAGGGACCGGGCCCACCTCGCAGCAGGCTCCCAAGGCGCGTAGGTTGGCGGCGAAATTGGCGTATCCGCGTTCGATGTACTGGCCGCGCTCGACCAGGGTCTCGCCTTTGGCCACCAGTCCCGCCAGGACGACGGCCGCTCCGGCGCGCAGGTCGTGAGCGGCCACGCGGCTGCCATGCAAGGCGCAGGGCCCACGGAAGGTGGCGGTCTGTCCGGCGATGGTCACGTCCGCGCCCATGGCCGCCAACTCGCCGACATAGCGCAGACGGTCCTCGAACATGGTTTCGTGGATGGTGCTCAGGCCATCTGCCTGGGTGAGCAGGGCTCCAAACGGCTGCTGCAGGTCCGTGGGAAAGCCGGGATAGGCATAGGTGCGGATATCGACGGCCCGAAGGCCGTCGCCCGCCGAGACGCGCAGCCAATGGTCGCCTTCCTCTACGTGTACCCCCGCCTCCCGCAGCTTGGCGGTGACCGCGTGCAGGTGGCGAGGCACCACGCGGTTGACCGTGACGTCGCCGCGGGTGATGGCCCCGGCCAGCAGGTAGGTTCCGGCTTCCAAGCGGTCCGGCATCAAGCGGAAGCTGTTGCCGTGCAGGCGGGACACACCTTGGATGGCCACCGTGGCCGGTCCGATCCAGGCGATTCGCGCGCCCATGCCGCGCAGGAAATCGACCAGATCCAACACCTCCGGCTCAGTGCTGGCGTTCTCGATGACCGTCTCGCCTTCGGCCATCGCGGCGGCCATGATGATGTTCTCGGTGCCGGTGTGGCTGGGGTAGTCCAGGATCATGCTCGCGCCCCGCAGGCGGCCGCTGGCGGCGAAGCGTCCATCCACGTTGGTGACCTGGGCGCCCAGGTCGATGAAGCCGCGAATGGGTACGTCCAGCGGGCGGCTGCCGATGACACAGCCGCCGGGCTGCGGTGCCGAGGCCTGACCAAATCGCGCCAACAGCGGCCCCATGACCAGGAAGCTGCCGCGCAGGCGGCTGGCCAGATCCTCGGGCGTCGTGCGGCTCCTGATCTCGGCGGCTTCCACTTCCAGGCGCCCCGCTGTGGCGTCAAAGGACACGCGGGCGCCCAGATGACGCAACACGGCCATCATCAGCCGGATGTCGGCGATGTCCGGTACGTTTTCCAGGATGCAGGGATCGGCGCTGAGCAAGGTGGCGGCGATGATGGGCAGGGCGGCGTTCTTCGCCCCTCTGATGTCGACCGATCCATACAAGGGGTCGGCGCCGCGGACACGGAAGAGGGTCTCGCCGCGGACATCGCCTAGGGCGGAGGAGACAGAGGGCGAACTGGTCGTCATCAGGGTCATGAGGGGCCTCGCTGGCCATGGCGGGGTCTGTCCCACGGCCATGCGCCGTCAGTATACCGTAACCCCGCGTTGTTCCCGCGGGTGCCGATCGAAAGATCGATCGCCGCGCGGCGGGCCGGGAATCATCCCGCTGCGGCCGCCTTTCGGCTGCGGCGCACCGGGCCGCCGCGACCCGCCTTGGCCGCCAGCATGTTGACCGCCTGATCCATCGTCACCTTGCTCGGGTCCATCTCCTTGGGCAGGGTGGCATTGGTCTTGCCGTGCTTGACGTAGGGCCCGTAGCGTCCGGGCATGACGGCTACCGGGTCGCCGTCGTCCGGATGTGGGCCCAGGATGGCGATAGCGCCCGCTGTGCCCGCGCCCGCTCCGCCGCCGCGCGCCCCGCGGACGCGCTTCTCCGCCAACAGCTCCAGAGCCCGCTCCAAGCCGATCTGGAGCACGTCATCGTCCTTCTTCAGGCTGGCGAAACTGGTTTCGTGCACCACGTAAGGGCCGAAGCGGCCGATGCCGGCCTTGACCGGCTTGCCGGACTCGGGATGCTCGCCCAGCGTGCGGGGCAGGGACAGGAGGGCCAGTGCCGTGGACAGGTCGAGTTGTTCGGGCGTCAGGCCCTTGGGTAGGGAGACGCGCGCAGGTTTCGGGGCGCTGTCGTCTTCCCCGCGCTGAACGTAAGGGCCGAAAGGACCCTCCTTGACATAGACCGGCTGGTTGCTGACCGGGTCCACACCCAGGGAGGCAGGTCCGATCTCTCCCTGGGCGAAGAGCGACTCGGCCAGGCCCGCGGTCAGGTCGGCCGGCGCCAGGTCGTCGGGCAAGGCCGCGGTCTGGCGATCCTCGCCGCTGCCGCGCTCAAGGTAGGGACCGAAGCGCCCGATACGCACCGACACGTCCGGCAGCAGCCGCACGGTGCTGGCCGAGCGTGGGTCGACATTGCCCTGGGCCAGGTCGACCAGCTGCTCCAGACCTTCCGGCCCCTTGAAGAAGCGCTCCAGGTAGGCGCGCCATTCCACCTTGCCCTCGGCGATGCGGTCCAGGTCTTCTTCCATGGCGGCCGTGAAGCCGATGTTGACCAGACTCTGGAAATCCGACTCCAGGAGGGCGGTGACCGCGAAGGCCGTGTAGGTGGGCACCAAGGCGCTGCCGGCCTTGCGCACGTAGCCGCGGTCCTGGATGGTGCCCAGGATGGCCGCGTAGGTGCTGGGCCGGCCCACGCCATGGGCCTCGAGGGATTTGACCAGAGAGGCTTCCGTGAAACGCGCCGGCGGCTTGGTCTCATGGCCGTTGGCGAGGAGGTCCTGGAGGTCAAGAACCTCACCCTCCGTCAGCAGCGGCAGCGGCGCGTCCTTGTCTTCGATGGCGGCTTCGGGATCGTCGGAGCCCTCGACGTAGGCCCGGAAGAAACCGGGGAAGATGACCCGTCGCCCACGGGCGACGAAGCGGGCCTGCGCCGGCGCGTCGACGGGGCCGGCGTCAACCTGCACGGTGGCGAATTCCAGTTGGGCGTCGGCCATCTGGGTGGCCATCGCTCGCTTCCAGATGAGGTCGTAGAGCCTGGCTTCACGCCCGGACAGCGGCAGCTGGGCCACCGGCAGCATGTCTCCGCCGGCGGGGCGGATGGCTTCGTGGGCCTCCTGGGCGCTGCGCGACGTCGTCTTGAAGCGCCGCGGCTCAGGACTGAGGTGGTCTGCGCCGTAGAGCGCCTGGATCCTCTGCCGCGCGCCGGCGATGGCCTCTTCCGACAGGTTGTAGGAATCCGTGCGGTGATAGGTGATATGACCGTTCTCGTAGAGGGCCTGTGCCACCTGCATGGTCTCGCGGGCTGAGAGGTGCAGCTTGCGCCCCGCCTCCTGCTGCAGGGTGCTGGTGGTGAAGGGCGGATAGGGCTGGCGACTGGCGCGCCTGGTCTCCAACTCCGCCACCCGCCAGATCGCCTCGAGGAGCCGCTCCCTGAGGGACCGGGCGGCTGCCTCGTCCAACACCAGCAGGTCCTTGCCTTCCGGCACGCGGCCGGTGTCCGGATCGAAGTCCTTACCCGTGGCCACCCGGCGGCCGTCGACCAGTGCGAGCTGGGCGCTGAATCCGCCGGCGCCGGCGGGGCGCTTGGCCAGATCGGCGCCCAGGTCCCAGTAGCCGCCCTTGACGAAGGCCGCTCGCTCGCGCTCCCGCTCCACCAACAGCCGTACGGCCACCGACTGCACCCGGCCGGCGCTCAGCTTGGGCGCGATCTTCTTCCATAGCAGGGGTGAGAGGGTGTAGCCCACCAGGCGGTCCAGGATGCGGCGCGTTTCCTGGGCTCGCACCAGGTGGTCGTCGATCTGGCGGGTGCTGGCGAGGGCGCGGTTGATGGCGTCCTTGGTGATCTCGTGAAAGACCATGCGGCGGATGGGGACCTTGGGCGCGAGGACCTCCACCAGGTGCCAGCCGATGCTCTCGCCCTCCCGATCCTCGTCGGTTGCGATGAAGACCTCGTCCGCCTGCTTCAAGGCGTCCTTCAATTGCTTGATGGTGTCCTTGCGTTTGGCGGACACCACGTAGAGCGGGGCGAATCCGGCTTCCACGTCTACGCCCAAGCGGCTCCAGGATGCTTCGCGCATCGCCTTGGGAATCTCCGCCGCCGAGGAGGGCAGATCCCGGACGTGGCCCATGCTGGCCAGCACGACGTAGTCCTTGGGCAGGTAGGCGCCGATGGTGCGCGCCTTGGTGGGCGATTCGACGATGACGAGCTTGGTCACATGCACTTCTCGAGTTGATGACGACGGTGGGCGGGGGCGGTCCAGATGCGGTCGGCCTTGCCCCCGGCGGCGGCGGGGCGGGAACGTTTCCGGAGTCGTTGAGAGCCGATGATCAGGCGGCCGGACCTCTTTATAATGGCGGATAAGCATATGCAGCGGGTCGAGCGGCGCAAACCGACGCACGGAAGGGGCGATCGCTTGACGCCGGCGGACGGCTGAATACCATCCGCGGTCATGGACATCCAAAGCGTTCCTCAGATTCAGACAGTCGGTGTGATCGGCTGCGGCCTCATGGGTTCCGGCATCGTGGAGGTCTGCGCCCGCGCCGGCTTCCAGGTGGTGGTCAGCGAGGTGAGCCAGGAGGCCCTGCATGCCGGCCTGGGTCGGCTCAGGCAGTCGTTGGACAAAGGCCTGGCGCGCGGCAAGCTGGGCCAGGTCGAGCATGCGGAGGCCTTGGACAGGGTGCGCGGCACGACGGATCTGGAAGACTTCGCCGCCTGTGATCTGGTGATCGAAGCAGTGCTGGAGAACCTGGAGGCCAAACACCAGGTCTTCCGCCGCCTGGACGAGATCTGCCCCTGGCACAGCATCCTGGCCTCCAACACCTCGTCCATTTCCATTACCAAGATCGCGGCGGCCACGGATCGACCGGACAAGGTGATCGGGGCTCACTTCTTCAACCCCGTGCCCGTGATGCCGCTCCTGGAGATCGTTCGCGGCCTCCAGACCTCGGACAACAGCTATCAGGCGCTGCGCGCCTTCGGCGAGCGGCTGGACAAGCGTATCGTCGTGGCCCAGAAGGACAATCCTGGCTTCATCGTCAACCTGCTGTTCGTGCCCTACGGCCTGGATGCCATCCGCGGCCTGGAACAGGGCGTGGCCAGCATGGAGGATTTCGACACCGCCATGAAGCTGGGCATGAACCATCCCATGGGCCCCTTCGAACTCATGGATTTCGTCGGCCTGGATACGATGCTCTTCATCGCCGACGCCATGTGGGAGGAGACGAAGGACCCGCGCTACGCCGCGCCGCCGCGGCTCCGGCAGATGGTGTCCGCCGGCATGATGGGCCGCAAGAGCGGGCGCGGCTTCTACGACTATCGCAAGGCCTGACGGGCGGTTGCCCCGAGCCTGGCGGTCTTTCGCGAACGGGAGGGCTGTCGGTCCGTCGCCGGCGGCGAAAGGGATCGACGCGAGATGCCGGTGGTCAGCGCAGGTAGTCGCGCAGCCGGCTGCTGCGAGCCGGATGGCGTAGCCGGCGGATGGCCTTGGTTTCGATCTGGCGGATGCGTTCGCGCGTGACCCCGAAGCGAGCCCCCACCTCCTCCAAGGTGTGCGGTGTTCCATCGACGAGGCCGAATCGCAGTTCCAGCACTTCCGCCTCGCGCGGGGTGAGGCTGCGCAGCACCTCGTCCAGCTGCTCGCGCAGCATCTCCCGCCCGGCCAGCTCGTTGGGCTCCATGGATTCGTCGGCCACGAACTCGCCGAAGGAAGAATCCGACTCCTCGCCCATGGGTGTCTCCAACGAGATGGGTCGCCGCGCCAACTGAAGGATCTGGTCGATCTTCTGGGGCGGCTGGTCCAAGGACTTGGCGATCTCGTCGATGGTGGGTTCCCGACCCAGTACCTGCTCGAGCTGGCGCGTGGCCTGGCTCAGCCGCGTGATCTGCTCCGACATGTGCACCGGAACGCGAATGGTGCGACTCTGGTCCGCCAGCGCTCGGGTGATCGCCTGCCGGATCCACCATGTGGCGTAGGTGCTGAACTTGAAGCCGCGGCGCCAATCGAACTTCTCCACGGCGCGCATCAGGCCCAGGTTGCCTTCCTGGATCAGATCCTGAAAAGGCACCCCATGGTTGTTGTACTTCTTGGCGATGTGCACCACGAGGCGGCTGTTGGCCTGGATCAGCTTCTGCCGCGCCTGTTCCCCCGCTCGCTTCTCGCGGATCACGGTGTCCCGCTCCAGCCCCACCAGCCGCGGCTCCTTGATCAGTTTCTGTCCGGCGAGGAGACCAGCCTCGAACTGCATGGCCAGACTTCGCTCCTCCTCGCCGGTGAGCAAGGGGATGTCGCCGATCTCCCGCAGGTACAGACTGATGGTGTCGTCGGTCTCGATGGTGCTGAAGTCCGCCATGGCGCTGGGGCGGACCTGGTCGGCTCCGACATCGGATGCCGTCAGAGGCTCCTCATCGGGCCCGCGCACCGGGATGCCGGCATCGACGACACCCTCATAGACTGCCGTCCACGCCGCGTCGTCGACCATGTCCGCCTCCTCGATGGCGGCGGAGATATCTTCGCTGCTGACATAGCCCTGCTCGCGCCCGAGCGCAATCAAGCTCTCGACGGTGGCGTCGACGATGTCCTGGCGGAACGTGGTCATGGATGGGGGTCGATCATGTGGGGCTGATCCTGGGCTGACTGAAGTGTAGCCTAGGGGCGGGGTTAGTCAAACTTAATGTCTGGCAATGGATCGGTGCGGCACCTCGATCACCTGCCTGCGGGGCTGTGCTATACTCGCGCGCCGGCTATCAAACATGACCCTCCTTCTCCTCATTCGCCATGCCAGCACCGACTGGGTCGGCCGCGGCCTGGCCGGTAGGATGCCGGGTGTGGGTCTCAGCGACAAGGGTCGAATCGAGGTCGCGGCCCTGGTGGATCGACTGGCCGGTCATGATCTGGCGGCTCTGTACGCCAGCCCCCTGGAACGGACCATGGCCACGGCTGCCGCCATCGCGGATGGGCGGCCGCTGACGATCGAGCCGCTGCCGGATGTGCAGGAGGTGGACTTCGGCGATTGGACCGGCCGGACGCTGGACGAACTGCGGCAGGATCCGCTGTGGGCGGTGGTCCAGTCCAGCCCGAGTCGCATGCGCTTTCCCGGCGGCGAGTCGCCGCTCGAGGTGCAGGCGAGGGCGGTGGCGGGCATCGAGAAGCTGCTGTCCCGCCATCCCTCAGGAGCCGTGGCCGTGGTATCGCATGCCGATGTCATCAAGATCCTGCTGGCCACCTACGCCGGCGCTGCCTTGGACGCCTTCCAGCGTTTCGATGTCGCCCCGGCATCGGTCAGCGCCGTTCAATTCCAGGACGGCCATCCCTGCCTGCGTCTTGTCAACCACTGCGGCCTCCTCCCGGAACCGATCGCGCCGCCTCCCCCGGATGGCGCGCTCCTCGTGGATGCCGACGCGTCGATCCCCGCTGAGGGAGCAGCCCATGTCTGAACGCTTTGCCTATGATCTGGACGATGTGGCGTCCGTCACGGTAGGCACCGTCGGCTCACCCGGACGCCGCCGCTTCCTGCTGCAGGCCACCCAGGACGGTCGCGTGCTGACCCTAGGTCTGGAGAAGGAGCAGGCCGCGGCCATGGCCGCGGGACTGGCGCGCCTGCTCAACCTGCTTCGGCGCGAAGATCCGGAGCATGCGACGGATCTTCAGGCCGCCGGCGGGTCGACGGAGCTGGTCCAGCCCTTCGAGGAGGCCTTCCGCGTCGGCAGCATCGGCCTGGGGGTTGACGAGAATCGGCACCGGGTGCTCCTTGTGCTCCACGAGTTGGGCCTCGACGACGAGGATGACGAGCCGGATGCGGGCCTGGACCTGCCGCCCGGGATGAAGGCCCGTCTGGCCTTGCGCTACGAGCAGGCCTTGGACCTTGTCCAGCATATCCCCACCGTCGTCGCCGGTGGACGACCGAATTGCCCGGCCTGTGGCGAGCCCCTGGACGAGGGGCATCGTTGTCAGCGGCGCAATGGGCACCATTAGCAGCGCAGCGGGCGAGCCGCCACCGGGTCCGGCTGCCGAGGGCCTGGCCATCATGGCCGATGATCTCCTGGCCTGGTTGCAGACAGCGGAACTGGATCTGGAGGGCCGGATCACATGGAGCTCCAACGCCACCTTCCTGTGCCGGCTGCTGCCGGGGGACGCGGCCGACGGCGGCGACCGGGATTCGCCGCTGCGCGCCGTTTACAAGCCGCGCCAGGGCGAGCGGCCGCTCTGGGACTTCGCCGATGGCACGCTCTGCCTTCGGGAGCGCGCGGCCTGGCTCGTCGACAGGGCCCTGGGTTGGGGTCTGGTGCCGCCGACGGTTCTGCGCGAGGGTCCTTTCGGCTTCGGCGCGGTGCAGGCCTTCATTCCCCACGACCCGCAGCTGCATTACCTGGCCGCTACGGGATGGGACCGCCGCGCGCTTCGTCGTCTCGTGGCCTTTGACGCATTGATCAACAACGCCGACCGCAAGAGCGGTCACATCCTCGCCGACGAAGCGGGCCGCCTCTGGGCCATCGACCATGGCGTCTGCTTCCACGAAGCGCCGAAGCTGCGAACGGTGATCTGGGATTGGGCCGGAGAGCGTCTGCCGGCCGCGGTCCGCGCGGACCTGGACGCTCTCGCCGCGCGCCTGTCCGACAACGCCGACCCCTGCACGATGGAGCTTGCCACCTTGCTCGCTCCGGCGGAGCTGGCGGCGTTGGCGGCGCGCTGCAGTGGCCTGGTCAAGGCGGCGCGCTACCCCGAGCCGGACCCCGACCGCCACCACGTGCCGTGGCCGCCCGTCTGATGCCGGGCGTCGGCTGACGCTGGATTGCGTCGATGAACGACGACCTGATGGTCGACGACAGCCTGATCATCCCGGCTTCCGAGCTGGAGCTGCGCTTCGCGCGTGCGGGAGGGCCGGGCGGCCAGCACGTGAACACGACGGAGACGCGGGTGCTGCTGCGCTGGAACCTGCTGCGTTCCACGGCCCCAACCGATGACCAGCGCCGGCTGCTCCTGGCCGCGCTGGCCTCCCGGTTGGATGGCGAAGGCAACCTGCAGGTGGTGGCCGCCGAGACCCGCAGTCAGTTGGAGAACCGCCAACGGGCGCGCCTGCGGCTGCGTGCCTTGCTGCAGGCCGCCCTGCTCCCGCCCAAACCGCGCAAGCCCACTCGCCCCAAGCGAGCCGCAAAGGAGGAGCGACTGGCGGATAAGCGGCGGCGGGCGGAGTTGAAGGCGCTGCGGCGAGGAGACCGGGGAGGCGAATAGGGCGGATCGGGCGTTGCCAGCACCATGCCGGACTGGCCTCAGCTCCCTAGCCAGGGCAGCCACAGGCGCCGCGGCGTCGTGTTCGACCGGCCCGGCGTTCCGCCCGGCCGGAGCGCCGACCATGCATCGGGCTCACCGGCATAGCGTGGCGGCTCGAGGCGCTCCAAACTGGTGCCGGGCGGCAAGGTCGGCCAAGGCGGTCCGGGGAAGACAAGCAGGTGCTCCAAGCTGATGAAGAGCGGAGGCGTCTGGACGATGTCGTCCGGAAAGGGCCGCAAGAGGGCTTCGGTCGGGCCTTCGTCCGGCGGCGCCATCGTGGCCGGGCCGTAGATCGGGACCTCGTCCGGCACCCCGTGGCGCGTGCGGAAGCTGTCCGGCTCCTCGGCGACCACCAAGGCGCGGCCGCTGGCCGGTACGGCGGCACCGGGCGGGAAGCGGAAGGGAAGGCGCCCGGTCAACTCCCAGGACCGGCCGTCCTCCTCGGACAGCGCTTGCGCCGAATGACCCATGTTGGCCAGTTCCACGAAGGAGACCGGCCCGTCCTTGACCGGCAAAAGGTGAAGCTCCGCGATGTACACTGGCCCCACCAAGGGGATCGCGTTGGGGCCACCCGTGCCACGGCGGAAATCCGCCGGGTCGGCAGGCTGGTCGACGCCGAAGCTGGGTGCGCTCAGGCGAGCCCATTCCAGGGCGCCGGCGCGGGTCTGGACGCGACCTAGGGCGATGTTCTCCTCTGCCGGACCGAAGCGGGCGCCGGAGGCGTAGCCCGTCAACTGACCGCTTTCGTCGGCCGCGGCCAGGTACAGGCCTTCGCCACGTGAGGACAGGGCAAATCCGGCGCCGCCGGCGCCGCCCTGCCGCAACTGCTCCTCGTAGAACACCAGGAAGCCCCCGGGGGCGATGACGCTTCCCCGTGGCACCGTGAATCGGGCCAGATCGACGCGGCTGTCGCTGAGCAGCCAGCCGCCGACGTCCACCGGGCCCAGGTTGGGGTTGTAGAGCTCCACCGCATCCTCGTAGGGCGCGCTGGAGGCCGGGAGCAGCTCGCTGAGCAGGATGCGCGGCGTGCGGGGCGGCGGATCGGCCTGGCCCGGCGAGCCGCCCGGCAGGCTGCTGGCGCGCCAGCGCTCCGGTTCCGCGGCACCCTCGCGCGCTTCAGGGACCAGGCTGAAGCCATGGCCGTCCGGGGCCAAGGGCCAGAAGTCGCCATCGTCGTAGCGAGCATCGGCCAGCGGTCGGTCGGCCGCGTCCAGAAGTCGGATCCGCTCGCCGTCGCCGGAGAGCCCGCCGCTGTATTCGCCGATGACCGGCAGGTCCGCGCCGTAGCGCTCGGCCAGGTCGCCCGGGCTGTTCGTGACCAGGGCGTAGCTCCCTGGGGCCAGGACCGCGCCCGGCGGCAGGGTCAGGTCGATGCCCTGGAAACGGGCGCCCGAAAGGTCCACTGGCACCGCCTCGGTGTTGCGCAGTTCGAGGAACTCGGCTTCTCCGGGCTCCGGGTTGTACATGAGTTCGGTGATCTCGACGCGCGGCAGGCCCACGACGAGCTCGCTCAGCGGGCCCCATAGCAGCCCGCCTTCCGTGATCACCGCCATGCGCGCCCGCAGCCGCTGGTAGCCGCTCAGGCGCAGGGCGTGCGTGTAACGCTGCGCTCCTGTCGCCGGCAGTCCGGTCCACCAGGAACCCGGCCGACCGGAACCCGGCTGCCGCGGGTCCTCGCCGCCGAGCGTATAGAAGATGTCACCTCCCGCCAACCGTTCCGGGCAGCCTTCCGGCAGGGGCGTGATGGTGATCCGCGTATTGCCGCCTGTCGTTCCAGGCGCTTCGGTGTTCATGGCCAGTCCCGGCACCGGTGACAGCAGCTGTTGCCGGCACAGCTGCTCGATCACGATGGCGGTCCGCGGTGGGATGGCCTGCTCCAGCAGCCGATCGCGCTCCGTCAGCCATTCCGGATCGCGCCGCTGGACGGCTTGCAGCTCCGGCTGGCGGTAGGGCTGCCAGAAGCTGAGCCACCAGAGCGCATTCTCCAGGAAGGTGCGCTCGTAGGCGTAGCGCGGATAGACGTCGCCCCAGCGAGCCGATTCGGCGACGATCGGCCCGTCGATCTCATCCAGGCGCCGCTTGTAGCGCGCGGCGACCGCGGCGGGGGTCAGGGGCCCGTCGGCCATGAGCAGCCGGCGCGCCTGGTCGGCGAAACGCAGGCGGTAGTCCACGTTGCCCTTGAGCCAGCCGTGCAGGTCCATGACCCCCGCCGTGGCCGCGATGTCCGCCGCGTCCGGCCGCCGGGGGTCGCCGCAATGGTGGGCCGCCGAACCGCAGAGGGGGTCGGCCAGGCGCAGGAAGGCGCCGCGCTCGATGTCCCAGACCAGGAAGGACCAGCGCCCACCCGGCTGCCGCGCGGCCTCGGAGCCGGGTTCGACGCGCCGGCGCAATGCGCGCCAGTTCTTGCCCAGCCAGTCGTCGTTGGCGGCGTAGATCTCCAGGATGTGGTAGGCGGCGAAGGCATCGAGGTCCAGCAAGGCCTCCGCTTCGGCCAGGCGCCCGGGCTCATCCGGCGGCGGGCCGTCCCGGAGCGCCAGCAGGGCCCTGAAGGCCGCGTCGTTGCCGTCCTCCATCTCGAAGCTGTTGACGACCACGGGCTTCCCGTGTACCAGGCTATGGACCTCCAGGCCCTTGACCACGTCGTAGTCGTCCTCGCCGCCGCCCAGGTGGTCGGCGGCGAAGCGGGCGGTGGGTTCCTCGGTCAGGTTGTAGAGCCCCCAGTAGAGGCCGTTGAGGTAGAGGTGCACGTAGCGGCCGCGGGCCGCCGGCTGGCCCAGGTCCAGTTGCAGGTCCCGGCCCACCTGGTCATGCGCGTACAGGGCCTTCAGCGGAAAATAGGTGAAGGCGTCCGCCTGTCCCCCGCGAAGCCGCAGGGTCTCGAAGCGCTGCACTGGGCTGTCGGGAAAGACGGGGAAGTCCAGACGGTCCGCGCCGTAGTCCTTGCGGAAGCGCAGGCTGAAGCCGTGCTTGGGCGTAGAATCCGGCTTGCGGCTCCATTGCCCGGCGATCCGGAGACCGGCGTCGATCTGCAGGGATTGCCGGCCCTTGGCGTCGATCCATTCCATGGACACCGGACGCTCCCATTCGCGGCCCTCCGCCACCGGGTTGGCGTAGATGCCTTCCCGGTCGCCGAAGAGGCCCGGAGAGCCCCAGAGGTCGACGGGGTCGCAGACCAGGGAGATGGACGGCAGGCTGCGAAGGTCGGACAGGATCCGCCCCGCCGTCGACGGATCGTCGACCACCTTGGGGTCCATGCCGTAGTCGACCGGTACCGGGAGGCCTTCGCGCTTGCCCTCCGGATAGCGCCCCCAGGCGTCGGGGAAGCGGCCGGGATCCTGCATGGCGCTCTGGCGCAGCACCTGGTCCAGAAACAGGAAGCTGGCGGTGACGACCGGGCTGCTCTGCATGCCCGTCTTGTACGCGACGGCGCGCAGGATCTGCGTGCCCTCGATAGGGATCGGCGTCAGGTAGCGCTCGCCGTGCTCGGGGCCGGGCGGGCTGCCGTCCAGGGTGTAGCGGATGCTCGCGCCGGTGGTGTGGCTGGTCAAGGCGAGGGCGAACGGCGCCTCCTGCAGGCCCGGCGGTCGGTTGAGCCGTGGCGCGTCCACCACGCCGATGGGTGGCGATAGCAGCGGCAGGTAGACGATATGGCGCGGCGCGCCCGCGGCTTCGGCCCATCCGCGATGGAAGGAGCCCGGCAGTAGTGCGCCGCCGAGGCCCAAGAGGACGGCCGCAAGCGCTGTCTGCCGTGCCGGCCAGACCGGTTTCCGCCGGGAACGTCCCATCGGATCTCGGTTTTCAGTGAACCGGCTTGGGCTGTGCATGGATTTGCTTCCCGATATGAAAGGGCCTGGTAGTGTCCGTCATCATGAAGGACAGCTAACACGATGCCGAACTGCGACGCTGGATTACAGAACGCGAGTCCTGTGGCGCCCCCCCGAAATGGTGCCTGGCGAGACCGACGCTACAATGGCCCCCGGTCCTTTAAGGGCCGGTCAAGGAAACGTGAAATTCCGATCATGGACACCATCACCCGCTTCGACCGTCGCGAACTCAAGTTTGTTGTCCGTGCTGAGCAGGCCGTCGCCATCCGCGCGGCTGTCGCGGCGCGCATGGCGCCCGATCCGCATGCCGGTCCGGATGGTCGCTACCCCATCATCAGCCTCTACCTGGACAACGCCGAGCGAGCGATCTACGTCAACAACCTGCTGGGACGGCCCTCGCGGCGCAAGCTGCGCATCCGCATCTACGGCCAGGCCGGTGACCATCCCGAAGGCATCACCTTTGTGGAGATCAAGCACAAGTACACCGGCCGGACCAGCAAGCGGCGCATCGCCCTGACCATCGAGGAAGCCCTCGATCTCACGCGCGGTCGCCCCTTGGCCCGGCGTCTGGCCGGCATGGACGCCATTGTCCTGGAAGAGGTACAGCGGCTGATCATCGACAAGGATCTGCGGCCGGTCTGTGTCATGCGTTACGATCGCGAGGCCTGGATGGGCCAGGGCGCCGAGGCGGATCTTCGGCTGACCTTCGATGCCGGGCTGAAGGCCCGGGCCCGGGCCTTCCACCAGGTGGTCCCGGACGACCATGACTTCGATGTCGACCTGGTGTCGCCCGACCAGCGCGTGCTGGAGGTGAAGGTGGACCACGCGGTGCCCTACTGGCTGGCGCGGCTGCTCGGCGGCCTGGGCTGCCAGCCCCGCTCCTTCAGCAAGTATCAGACGGCGGTTGAGGCGCTGGCCATCCAGCCCCATGGATTGAGCATCGATCTGCCGCAGGACTGGACGATTGGCCTGGCCGGGTTCGCCGGCGGGGATCGACGGGCGGGGCCGGGTGGCGCCGCCGGAAAGGCTTGGGCATGGATAGCGCGACCGACGCAATGAACCTGCTCTTCGGCACCGGCGCGGCGCCGGCCGCGGCCGATGCGGTGGCAGTGCCGGTCGGGCCCTTGGAGGTTTTGGGGGCCCTGGCTCTGGCCTTCGCCCTTCTGGTCATCATCGGCTGGGTGTACCAGAGGGTCCATCCGGGCCCAGGCTACCAGCAGGACTACGTGCAGACCTTGATCATGCTGGGCATGGTGGTCACGGTGGTGATCATGGTGGTCTCCACGCGCGTGCACACGGCTCTGGCGGTGTTCGCGGCTTTCTCCATCATCCGCTTCCGACGCAATGTCAGCCAATCCATCGATGTGGGCTTCATCTTCCTGGCCATGGCCATCGGACTGTCCATCGGCGCGCAGGAATACGGTATCGCAGTGTTCACCACGGCGTTGGTGTCGCTGCTCGTCTGGATGGTCTCGCGCTTGAACCTGTTCGCCCCGGACCGACCCAGCCACAGCCTGATCATCCGCGTGACGCCGGACATCGACTTCGAGCAGGTACTGGCGGAGCCCTTCGCCCGCTACGTGGACAGCGCCAGCCTGCAGTCCATCCAGACGGTGCAGGCGGGCCTGATGACCGAACTGCATTACGCGGTGCGTCTGCGCAAGGACGCCACGCCGCGCGATATCGTGCAGGCGGTGCGAGAGCGCAACGGCAACAACCGGGTGCAGCTGTCGTCCGCCGTGCCGGTGTTCGACGACGACTGAGTCCGGGCCGGTGGGCGGAGCGAGCCTTGGCAGATTGGCCGTAGTCTTCCGGCCGTCATGCGCCCGCCGCCTGATCACCGGCGCAGCGTCAGCCCCGGCGCCGGCGTGGGGTAACGCCCCGGGAAGGCCCGCAGGCGGATAGCCATCGGCAGGAAGGCCGGCCGCGGGGCCGTGGTGGCCGTGGCGGTGGATGTGCCGGTCGGCGTGTTGACGGGGGTCGGCGTGATGGAGGGGGTGACCACTTCCGTCGTCGTCGCCGTCGGGCTGGCAGTGGGCGGCAGGGCTGTGGGGGTGGGCACGCCGGGCAGCAGCGGGTCGTAGCCCCAAGCCACTGCCAGCAGCCCCGCGCGGGCGAAGCCGTCTACCGCCCGACCCGGGGCGCCGAGAGCCAGGTCTAGCGCCCCGTCCCCGTTGAAGTCGCTCATTGCCATGGCCGCGCCGAAGCCCAGGTCGCCCGAGGCCGGCAAGGCCAGGGGCGCCATGCCGGGGGTGAGGCGCATCGCCAGGCGACTGTCCGGCCCGTCTGGCCCGCCATAGAGCAGCGTGACCGAGCCCGCGCCGGTCAGCCGGTCCACCGACTCCTTGCTGCTCACCGCCAGATCCGGCCGCCCATCACCGTCCAGGTCGCCCACCGCGAGGCCGGAAGCCCATGCCGCCCGGCTGCTCGGCTCGCCTGGAATCGCTCCCGTGCCCTGGTCCAACGTCAGGGCGCGGCCCAGGGTCAACGTGGCCGGCAGGCGCTTCATCGGGTCCATCGGATCTTCCGCGCCTTCCGTGACCAGGTCGGCGCCGCCGAAGAGGATCACCAGGTCTCCCGCGCCGCGCACTCCGTTCACCGTCGTCCCCGGCGAGCCGATCGCCAGGTCGTCGTAGGCGTCGCCGTCGAAGTCCGCCACCGCCAGCGAAGCGCCGAACATACCGCCCCGTTCGGCGTTGCCCGCGATCTCCGGCAGGTCGCGATGGACCTCCACCACGCCCAGGTAGCGGCCGTCGCCCGTCTGAGGATCCCGGGTCGAGCCGAAGGCCAACAACACTGTGCCGGCTTGGGCCACGGTCTCGGTTCCGCCGCCGGGACCGCCGATGGCCAGATCCGTGACACCGTCGCCGTTGAAGTCGCCCATGGCGAGGGCGGCGCCCAAACGCTCGCGCGGCAAGGGCGCGCGGGGCACCTCTTCGTCGGTGCGGTCGATGACGATCTGGCCGGTGGTGACCGGGCCCGAGCCCGACTGGCCGGGCAGGATCCAAACGCGCCCGGCCGACTGTTGACCCTCCAACACCGTGTCCGGCGCGGCGACGGCCAGATCCGTGACGCCGTCGGCGTTGAAGTCGCCTTCGGCCAGCGTCTCGCCCAGATGGGCGCCGGTATCCGCCCGCGGGCCTACCGGACGTGTCAGCCGTCCGAAGCCGCCACCAGCCCCATCCCAAAGCCAGATGGCGCCGCTGTTTCCGGCGGTGAAGTCACGGAGGGGGTAGCCGATAGCCAGGTCGTCGATGCCGTCGTCGTTCCAGTCCGCGGCGGCAAAGCCACTGCCCCACTCGCCATCCTGCTCGGTGCCCGCTTCCTGGTAGACCGTCCCGGGAAAGCGGCTGCCGCCGTAGCTGACGCCCACCCAACCCGCGCCGGTCGCCGTGGCGCCTTCCAAAGGAGCTCCCAAGGCGAGGTCCGTCCGCCGGTCGCCGTTGAAGTCGCCGGTGGCCAAGGCACGGCCGAAGGCTTGTGGACCGGAGGTGCTCAAGCCGAAAGCCGCTGAGCTGTAGCTACGCCATGACAGGCCCAGAGCCCGCTCAGCGGGCACCAGGCGCTCGACGGCGATGGCGTCGGCGCCGATGGCGGCTGCGGCGTAGAGGTCGCGCTCCTCGAGGGCCGGGCCTACGTCCAGCTTCAGGCCGGCCTGGCGAAGTTGGGCCAGGTTCGCGGTGTCCAAGTCCTCCATGGCGAGGGCATCGAGCACCAGGCCGCCCACACCGGCACCCAGGAGGGACTGCAGGGTGCGGCGGCTCAGGTCCACGCCGCGCAGGCGCAGCGCCCCGGGCGGCAGAACAGGGTTGAAGGCTGCCAGGATCTCCGCATCCGGACTGACGATGGTCACCCGCGTTCCGGCGCCCGCGGCCTGGATCACGCCGAGTACCGCGGCCGGAGGCGCATCGCGCAGCTCCAACACCAGGCTGAGGCCGGGGATGGCCAGCGCCTCGGCCAGGCGAGGTACCTTCTCTCCGGCGAAGGCCGCGTCAAAGCGCGATCCGGCGTCGCAAGCGGTGACGGTGCTCGCCGGCAGCTGCTTCACCGCGCCGCTGCATACGGTGCTGCGGTCCAGGGTCTCGTCGCGCAACAGGACGGGTACCTGGTCCAGGGTCGCTCGCACATCCACCCAGACGCGGGGGAATCCCGCCTCCGCGGCGGCGCGGAGGGCGGCCAGGGTGTTCTCAGGAGCGATGGCGCTGTAGCCGCCCCATCCCCAGAGCGCGCCACCGGCCGGCGGGCGCCGCCCCTGGGCGAGCGCCGCGGAGGACGGCATGCCGGGCGGGGGTGCGCTCGCCGGAGAAATGAGCGTCGCGCCGAGGACGAGGAGCAGGGGCAGGGCAGGACGGAGGCGCGATGCTCGAGCCTGCTTGCGGACCCGCGCCCCCGCCCACGCGCGCTCCCGTTCACCGGCATCCGGGACCGAAACGGCGGGGAAACGGGAAGGTTGCGGGTGGACTGTCCGGCGGGAAAGCCGATCTAACATGGATCATCCTCCCTGAGCACCGGGCCGTCGGCGCAGAGCAGCCGCCCATCCTGCTCGCAGCTGCCGCAGATGCCGATGCCGCAGCGCATGTAGGCTTCCCAGGACAACTGGGCGGGCAGGCGGTGTGCGCGGGCCAGGTCGGCCAGCGCCGCCAGCATGCCATGCGGGCCGCAGGCGTAGAGGGCATCCGGAGGGTCGGCGTCAAAGAGCGGCGCCAGGGCTTCAGTGACCCGACCGCGTCGTCCCATGCTACCGTCATCGGTGGTCAGGATGGGCTCGACACCCAGCTCGCGGAAGGCGTCGGCCAGCAGCAGGTCGCCGGCTTCTCGTGCCCCGATGGCCACCCTTACGCGCTGGCCGGCGGCCAGCGCTCGGCCGGCCAATAGCAGCATGGGCGCGACGCCGTAGCCGCCGCCCACCATGAGGGCGTCGCGTCCCTCCAGTCGAAAGGGCCGTCCGAAGGGGCCTCGCAGCCAGATGCGGTCGCCCGGAGAGAGCGCGTGGATCGCACGGCTGAAGGGGCCGACCGCGGCGACGGTGAAGGCCGCCGGGTTGTCGGCGGCGACACTGAAGGGCTTCTCGTCCAGGCCGGGCAACCAAAGCATGCAGAACTGACCTGGCTCGGCGTTCACGGCACCATCCAGGATGATCGTGCGTGTGCGGTGGTTCTCCTGTCGCGTCGACGCGACCCGGTAGGGCAGCGGCAGCCCGCCGGTCCTACTGCCGCCGCTGGTGTCAGTGGCCATCATCCGGGTCCCTCGCGGTCGCCGCTCCGGTCCATGGCATGGGGGACCGGCGGTGTGGATGGCGTCTCCGGCCAGAGCGGCCGGTCATGGGCCCGGCCACGAACCTGGTCCAGGGTCAGGCCTCGTTCGGCAAGCCAGTCGGCCATCTCCGCGGCGATGCGCCCGAAGACCGCCGGACCTTCACGGTAGACGGCTGACCCCACGCCCACGGCCGTGGCGCCGGCCATGATCATGCGCAGGGCATCGGCTCCGCTGCCGACACCCCCCGTGCCGATGACGGGCACCTTGACGGCGGCTGTGATCTGGTAGACGGCGTAGAGGGCGATGGGCGCGAGGGCGGCGCCGCTGATGCCGCCGCTGCGGTTGGCCAGAACAGGTTGGCCGCTCTCCAGATCCACCAGGAGGCCGGGCATGGTGTTGACGGCACAGATGGCGTCCGCGCCGGCGTCCACCACGGCCTTCGCGATCTGTCCCAGGTCCGGCACGTTGGGGGCCAGCTTGATGATGATGGGCATGGCGACCTGGCTGCGTACCGCCGCGGTCACCGCGGCGGCTGAGGCCGGGCTGCCGGCAAACGGCTCGCCGAAATCCGAGGCCACGTTGGGGCAGCTGATGTTGACCTCGAGGAGGTCGGGCGCCGCCTCGGCGATCCGCGCCGCGACGCGTCCGAAGTTCTCCACCCGATCGGCGAAGATGCTGGCGATGAGCGGCACGCCGAGGGGCAACAGATGGGTGCGGGTCTCGCGGAGCAGCGCCACCTCGGCCTCCGCCCCGGGGTTCGCCAGACCGATGGCGTTCAGCAGGCCGCCACCGAAGTCGACGCAGCTCGGATTGGGATGGCCGCTGCGAGGCTGGGGGCCGGCGCTCTTCGCGGTGATGGCGCCGGCTCCGCCTTGGGCCGCACGCAACATCAAGGACGCGTGGGTGCCCAGGATGCCGGAGGCCAGGACCAGTGGATTCAGCAACTGCAGCCCGGCGATGTTCACGGCCAGGTCGGGCTTGCTCATGGGGCTATGCGGGGATCCGGCTCAGGAACCGGGGGCGGCCTGGCGTACGGATCGCCGGCTGAGTGCTCCGGTGCTGACCTCCCGCGCCAGCAGCTCTTCGATCAGCTCTCGCTCGTAGCGCTCCGCGATGGTCTCGCGCGGTCGGAGGAGCATGTAGACGATGATCCCGAAGGCAGGCAGGCCCACCACCAGGATGACGGCGCCGGCGCGTAACAGACTGTCCCGGCTCCGGGCGCTGATGTCGCGCCAGGCCCAGACGGCCAGGCTGAAGAGCAGGAGCGCCATCGCGGCGCCGAGACCGGCTGCCGTCATGCGCATCAGGGGCTTGTAGACCGACAGGGGGGCCAAGAGGCTGTCCATGGGATCTCCTTGGAGCGGCGAGCTGCGTCGGCGAATGGAATCGCGGCCTCCGCCCGGTGGGGGGGCGGCATTATATCCGGTGGGGAGGGCGGGGGCCAGCGGTCGGTCATTTCCCGCCCCTTGCGCGGCTGGAATGCCGTTCGCGACGTGACGGCGACCCAGCGCCCTCGGCTCGGCCGGTAGCGTGGTCGGGACCGCGGGTCTCAGGCTACAGGAAGCGCCGGCTGGATCGGTCCGGGCGCAGTGGCAGGGCCAGTTCCTCCGCCAGGAGCGGGAGGTAGACCTCGGCCAGGGTCTGGCGGCGCAGGCGTACGGCCCGATCCACGGCATAGAGCAGGGCGTTGTAGACATCGGTCCCGCCCCAATCCGCGGCGAGTTGACCGAGGACGGGGGCGACAGCCGCCGCTCCGCCGGAAAGGATCTCGGCGTCCAGTTCGCCCAAACGGCGAGGATCACCGGCCTGATGGGCGGGCAGGTCCACGCGCAGGAGATCGTCCAGGGGCGCCAGGCGCACGAAGCAGCTGACGATGGCGGGGGAGTCGGCCACCTCGGGCTGCTGCAGGATCTCCAGCGAGCCGCCCACAAAGCCGCGCCGGCCCAGGACCACCGGCTGGGAGAACCCAGCCCCCTCAGCGGCCCACCGGCTGATCAAGGCCGCGTCGCTCCAGGACGCGGGAATGTCCAGGCGCCCCTCCAGCCCGGCGGCCTCCCGCCAGATCTTCGCGTGGGTTGCCTCGCGGCTGGTCTTCGCCACGGCGACGATGCCCACGTCGGCCGCCCGTGCGGTGCTCAGGAGTCCCAGGTAGGCGTCCAGGACACGCCTGGGGTGGTCCGGCAGGTCCACGTCGGCGTCGAGGCGCAGGGGGTACAGTTGCGGCAGGAGGCCGTACAGGGCGCCGTCCAGATGGAGGAGACCACCAGGCGGCAGGGCCCCCTCGCGCAGCACCGCTTCGGCCAGGGACAACTCCAGCCCGCGCTGCAGGAGGTCCGCCAGGCGGGCTGCCGTGGCGCGGGCGACAGTGGGCGGCAACAACTCGACGGCAACGCGCGAGCGCTCGAGGCCATCGCTGCCCATGGCCAGAGCCTGGGCGACGATGAAATAGCCGCCGTTGTCCAGGTCCAATTGGCCCAGGCTGCCGTCGACGGCGCAGGCGGGCCCGAGCGGCGTTGCCGGCGGCAAGGGCGCCCAATGGGTGCGCACCAACCGAGCCAGGTCCTGGTCATCGCGCTCCAGCGGCTGCCCCAAGGCGCGCCGCAGCGAGTCGCCGCGTCCCGCGAGCTCCTGCGCCAGGTCGGCGACGAAGTCCGGCATACCAGCTCAGAAGTCGGAGCGGCGGGCGCGGAAGGCCATGAAGGTCAGGAAGCTCGCCACCACCATGAAGGTGGCAAACGGCAGTCGCAGGCGGGTGGTGTCGGCGAAGGTCGCCAACAGAGAGGGGTTCAACAGGCGGATGGCGTCCTTGAGGACCAGGGCTTCCCATACGCTGCCCACCTGCACCAGCAAGCCGACCATGAAGGCGCCCATCCACATGAGGTCGGCGCTTTGCTTGAAGCTGCGCCAGGCGTTCCAGGCGACGATGCTGCAGAGCAGCAGCAGCGCCGCGCTCAGCGCATAGGCCGCGGCCAGCAGGTTGAAGCGGGTGGCGAGCTCGGCGTTCATGGTCTGGCTCTCCCGGGCGGGGGCGGTCGGCATGCCGACGGTGGGTCGCTGGCGAAACTGCGTCAAGCGCGGCCGAGTATAGCGTGGGGTGAGTACGCCGGCCAGGGGATGGGGGCGGGCACGGCCGCGGCGGCCGTACCGCGCCGCCTAGGCCACCACGCCCAGCGTCACCCCTGCCCCCAGGTTGAGCCTCAGCCGTACCGCGATGCGCGGTTCCAGCTGCAGCCGTGCCTGGAAGGCGGCATCGCGGCCCGGATCCTGGCGACCGCCGTGGGCCACGATGATGGCTCCCTGGGCCAGGACGCCGAGGTTCAGCAACAGGTCCAGCCGCTCCGCGCGGTCCTCCAATCCCTCGTCCATCAGCAACAGGTCGATGCCTCGGCCCAGCTTGGGAGCCAGCCGCTCCACCTCGCCGATGCGCAGGTCCACCCTCGCGGCCAGGTCCGCGGCGCGCAGGGCCCTTTGCGCCAGGTTCACCCGCGCGCTGTCCTTCTCGATGGCGATCAGCGAGCCGCCTGTGGCGACGAGGGCCGAGGCCAGCCACAGCGAGCTTGCGCCGGCCCCGGCACCAAGCTCCAGGGCCCGCCGGCTGACCCTGGCGGCGGCCAGCACGTGCACCAGGGCGCCCACCTCCGGCGGAAGCAGGTCCAAGGAGGCCTTGGCCCGCTCCTGCTCGGCCAGCCGGGCAAGGCTCTTGGTCGCCGCCGCGCTCAGGCCGGCGCGGCAACTGCCCGCAAGCCACAGACCGCCTCCGGCCAGGCGCAGGGGCGCCAGCAACGGTGTGGCGGGAGGCATGGGGCCGGTCGGCAGCAGGAACAGCGCCACCCCGGCCGCGATCGCGAGCGCCGCGTCGACGCCCTCCGGCAGTATCGCCAGGCTGACCCCGGGCGGCGGCATGCCGTCCTCCGGCAAGGCGCATGGCTCCAGACCCCGAGGCAGTCGGGATCGCCAGTCGACGTCCCAGGCCTCCGCCGGGCCTGGCAGCCAGACCTTGGTTGCCCGCAGGGCCCGGGCTAGGACGGCCAGGAGCGGCGGCGGTGGCAGACCGGCCGCAAGGGTGGCGGTCATCGGTCCTGGACCGACGTAGGTCGGGTCACCGAACCCTGGGCCTTCGTCGAGCCGGCCGCGGCCAGCCGTTCCATCAGCGCGTCGTGCAGTCGGCCGTTGGTGGCCACGATGCGGCCCGCGCCGGGCCGCATCGTGCGGCCTTCGGCATCCGTGACCATGCCGCCTGCCTCCCGCACCAGGAGGATGCCCGGCGCCACGTCCCAGGCCTGGATGCCCCGTTCCCAGTAGGCGTCGAAGCGACCGGCGGCCACGTAGGCCAGGTCCAGGGCGGCGCTGCCCAGGCGGCGGATGCCTCGCACCAGGGGCATGACGGCGGCGAACTGGGCCAGGTTGTTGTCCGCATTGACCTGCTTGTCGTAGGGGAAGCCGGTGGCAACGACGGCCTCCTCCAGGGTACGGCCGGGAGAGACGGCCAGCCGCCGTCCGTTGAGCCAGGCGCCGCCTCCGAGACGGCTGCTGAAGAGTTCGTCCCGGAGCGGGTCGAAGGTCACGCCAAGGAGAGGCTCGTCGTCCAGGGTCAAGGCCAGGTTGACCGCGAAGATCCCGATGCCGTGCGCGAAGTTGTTCGTGCCGTCCAGAGGGTCGATCAGCCAGCGCAGGGATGTCCCGGCCGCGGAATCCGACCGGCCGCCCTCCTCGGCCAGCAGCCCATGCGCGGGAAACGCGGCCCTGAGGCGGGCGACGATCAGGGCCTCGCTGTCCAGGTCCGTCTGCGTGACCAGGTTGTGGGCGTGTTCCTTGTGCGCGACGCGAACGGCGCCGCCCGCCGCCTGCGCGGCCGCGTAGCGCTCTCGGAGCAGGTCGCCCGCCGCCCTGGCTATGGCCGCGGCATGCTCCAACCAGTCGTCCAACTGGGCGTCGGAGATCTCCGGGAAGGTCACCGACGGCCACCCGCGGCGGCCGTAGCCAGGGCCGGGGGATCGCTGAAGACGACGGCGAAGCGCTGATCAGGCTCTGCGCCGGCCTCGGCGGCGCCCGGGTCCGACCAGTAGCGGGCCTCGAAGGCTTGACCCGCGGGAAGCGGCGGGAAGCCGAAGAGCATCATCGGCGAGCCCTTGCCCACGGGAAGCCACGTGGCGGTGTCGCGCGGCACGAGCGGCGTGACGCCGGATTCGGGCGCCAACCACAAGATGCCCTGGGTACCGCTGACCACGCCTGCCATCCAGACGGCGCTGCCCAGCAGCCCCTGAACGCGTTGGTAGAGCTGAGGACGAGGCAGGGGCTCTCGCGACAGGCGAGCCGTATCCGGACGTCCCTCGGCTGTCAGGAAGGCCGGGTTGGTTTCGCGCTGCACCCAAGGTTCCCAGCGCTCCTGGTCGATGAGGAAGTTGAGATCCCGGGTGCCGCGGCCGGCCGCTGCGCTGCCGCCGTCGACCTCGCCGCGCAGCCAGCCGAAGGTCTGCTCCAGGTCTTTCAGGAAGTCGCGATCGGTCACCCCCTCGTCGGGCGCCAGGGGGCCGGAGACCGACACCATGACCACGCCCACCGAGATGCCGGGGGCGGCTTCGCGGCGGATGAAGTAGGCGGGTCGGTCTCCTTCGGCCTGGTTGGACCAGACGCGCCCACCTTCCTGCGCCTGCACGAAATCGCGCGGCCGCTGGTCGCCGGGCAGGGACGGGTAGTAGTTGTTCTGACCGTCGCTGAAGAGGTAGCTGCTGACGCCGATGCTGTCGAGATCCGCGCCGGCCGCGGCTTGGAAGAAGAGCAGGCTGTTCAGGCCGTCGGCGGCCCAATACACGGTGGGGTCCACGCCGTCGAGGCCTTCGCGCAGTTCCTTGCAGTAGAGAAGGCCCTTGGACTGCAGCAGCTCCAGGTCCGCACGCAGATCCTCAGGCACCGTCGGTCGGAAGATCGGGAGCGATTCGCAGGCCGCCGTGCCCAGCATGCGGAACCCGGTCTGGCCGATGACCGCCGCCAGGAGGGCCAGGCCCAGGATGAAGTAGATGCGCCAGCGGAGCAGGCGGCGAGCTAGGTCGTGGTACATCGAGACCTCCCTGGAAGTCGGTTCAGCCGGCGGGCGGGACGACGCCCAGGTCGAAGACGCCGTTGACAGGATCCGACTTCTGGGGCTGGGCCTGTCGCGGGGGGAAGCCCTCCCGAGCCAGCCAGCCTGAACCGTCCCTGTCGCCTTTCAGCGCCGCCCAGCCGCCCATGACCAGGGGGTCACGCTCGGCGTCGACAGGCATCCAGATGCCGTCCAGGCGGCGGGAGAAGCCCACGTGGGCGAAAGCCGACGGACCGCCCTCGCAGGAGGGATGCCCTAAAGGGTCGCCGGCGTTCACCCTGCTGCCCTCGGGGACGCGCTCCAGGGCGGCCAGGTGGGTGTAGATGTGCACCCAGCCAGTGCCGGCGAAGCCGTCCTGGTCCAGATCCACCTGGACGCCGGAGGCCTGCGAGCGCAGGACGACGCCGCCGGCAACGGCGCGAACCCAGGCGGAGCTGGGCGCGCAATCGGCCACGGCGGCCGGCGGTGGCGCGAAGTCGATGGCCGCCGCCGGACCGCCGGCGCCCCAGGGGCTGTGTGGCCCGCGGATGAAATACCAGATCTCACCGGCCGCGAACGGCAGGGGCAGCGCCAAGGGTCGGGCGGGCACCGGCACCACCCGGCCGGCATCCAAGGCCAAGGGATCCTCGAACAAGGTCATCCAGGCCGCCCAGAAGCGGCTGGGTCCTTCCAGGCCGGCCCATCGCGCTCCCGGCGCAGCCTGCGCGGTGGGGCTGGCGATGGGCAAGGGCGTGGCCGTGGCGGGCTCGCCGATGTCGGCCGCCGCGGCTGTGGCTGCGGCGGCGGGCCGCTCCTCCCCGAGGTAGGCCAGCAAGGCATAGGTGGCGGCATTGCTCGTGGGCAGGGCGCCAATGCCCTCGATGTCGCGCCGGCCCTGAAAGCGGTGGGCGTAGAAGCGGGCGTTGAGGCTGTCCGCCGCGGCGGCCAGCCCCGGGCCCAGGCCCGGCTGGCTCCCACCCAGGGGATAGGATTGTTCGGTCGGGCGGGGGTCGGTGACCCAGCCGCTGTGCATCTCGATGAGCGCGAGGAGCAGCCGGGGGCTGATGCCATAATCCTGGGCCACGTCCTGGACGATGTCGGAACCGGCGCGCAGGCCTTCGGCACCGGGCTCGTAGTAGCGGGCCAGAAAGCCGCCCTTCGCGGTCACGTAGCGACCGAGATCCCAGTCGTAGAGCGGCGGCCCGTAGACGAAGTCGCCGTCCGGAAGCAGGATGCCCATGGGTTGCAGAGCGGCCACGCGCCCCTGGCCACGGGCGTCGGCGCCGCCGAGGATCGCGGCGGCCAGCGCCAGACAGAAGGCTAGAATGAGGGGGACGGTGACGGAGGGCTGTTGGCTGGACATGGCTGTTGTGCCTCGCTAGCGGAAGGCCGGAGACCGATCGGCTGCGGATCAAGTGTACATCAGGGGCGCCGGCGCCTTCGATGTCCATGGCCGACGGGCAGCAGGAAGCGTGCCAGCGGTTGCGGCACGACCCAAGGCTGGTACCGCGGATCCGGCCGGCCGTGCGATCATCGCTCCGTCAACTGGATCGCCCCATCGCGCCACGCGTGTCCGTCTGCGCCTCGGGCCGGTAATCGCGCCCCCGTCGCCGGTAGGTAGAAACCCACCTGCCATGCGAGCCCACGAAGATCCGCTCCTGCCGGCAACCGCACCTGGTGGCGGTCGGCCACCAGATCGCCGGTCGCCCATAGGGATGTGGGGAAGCGACCCTCGCCCGGAGGCGCGTCGGCGACGGCCAGTTGGGCGCCGTCAGGGTCGAGGGCGTGCACGAAGACGGTGTAATCGCCCGCCGGGGTGTCCAGGGCCCTCCAGTACAGGGTGAGGTCGACCATGCCACGGTCGGCGACGACCTGGTAGGCTTCCAGCCGCAGGAGATCGCGCCCGGTCCCGTCGGCGATCGTCGTCCCCAGGACATCACCGCGCGCCGTGGCCCCCGCCGGTATCGTGGTGGGCAGCCGCTCGCGAACCAGCACCCGCCCGGAGACCACGTGGTCACCGGCCGCCTTGCCGGCCACGGCGGCCGGCAGTCGGTTCTGGGGAGCGCCATCAGGATAGAGTCCGACCAGCACGTCTGCCGCGCCACCCGGCGCATCCGCCGCGATGGGCACTTGAAGGGTGTCGCGCCAGGGTCGATCCGGCAGCCAGAGCACGGTGGGATAAAGGCCGCCGCGTGGCAGGACATCCGCTTGGCCCAGCATCCGCCCCGCCGTGTCGATCACGTGGACGAAGACGATGTAGCCCACGTCGATCCACGCCGACGTGCGCCAGACCAGGGCCACCGTCAGGTTGTCGCCGGCGCGGATGCCCCCGCGCGGAAGCTCGGCTCCCAAGAGCTCGATATCCGGACCGAAACGAACGGCCGGCGCTTGCGCCAGATCGGCCAGGGCCGCCGTGGTCAAGGCGGGGGGCGCCCTGAAGGCGGGCCGCAGGACGCCGAAGAGCGCGTAGAGCGCCAGCGCCAGCATGCCCAGCACGACCGCCCCGGCGGCGCGAGCCGAATGCCGTCGCGGGGCCAGGGACAGCCATCCGCCGGCCAAGGCGGTGCCGAAGACCCCGATGGCGGTGAAGAGGTAGCGACCTTGAGCCACGGTCAGGTCGAAGGTGAAGGCCAGGCGGAAGACCGAGGCGTAGACCAGCAGGCCGGTCGCGCCCATGAGCAGCGCGCCCCAAGCACCGGAGCCGACGTCGGAGGCCGGTCCGCCGTCATGGCGCGCCGTCGCGAGATCCGCGCTCGCCTCTGCCTTTGCAGGGGCCGGCCCCGTGGTCGCGGCCGACGCGCGCCGCCCCCGTCGCCATCGTTCCGCGGCCAGGCCCAGCCCCAGGACGGACAGGGCGGTGGCGGCAAGCAGCAGGCGGTACAGGTTGGCGGGCATTCGCACCGTCACCCAGCCGAAACTGCCCCAAAAGGACTGCCATTGGATGGCCAGGTAGTCCGGCAACTCGTCGCTGAGCGGCACCTTGCGCCGCAGAAACCCCGTCGCGCGCATCCATGGCCCCCAACCCAACAGGTCGCCCTTGGTGGCCAGGTTCCATAAGAACCACCAGCCGCTGATCGCCGCTGCCGGCAGTCCGGCCCACAAGGCGGCTCGGCCCAGCAGCGCGGCCCGACGCACCCGCCAGGCGGCGATGCCGGCGGCCAGGGCGGCGACCGGGAGAAAGGCGAGCAGGGTGAGCTTGGTGATCAGTCCCAGGCCGGTGAATACGCCGAGCAGCAGCAGGTCTCGCCGGCCGGCGCCGCGCAAGGCCACCCGCAGGGCGGCCCAGAGCGTCAGGGCGCCCATGGCGTTGGCCAGACCGTCGTTGTTGACGATGCCCTGCATGAAGAGGAACTGGGGCAGGAAGGCGACCACCGCCGTGGCCGCGGGTGCCAGATCCGGCCACCGGGGGAAGGCCAGGCCTGCCGTCGCCCAGGTGGCCCAGACCACGGCCAGGCCCATCAGCAGCGTGAGAATGCGCGCCCGGCGCACCAGGCGATACGCCGGCGCATAGGGGAAGCGGTCGCCCTCGACATGGCGCATCACGGCCGGCGATGGCCGCTCCAGGTTGCAGCAATGCGGGTTGGGCACCCAGCTGAGGCCATCGAAGCGACCGGGCCAGGTGGCCACCGCCAGCAGGAGGTAGTAGAGCGGGGGGTGCTTGACCTGATCGGTGATCAGTCCGTGGGCGTCGGCGGAGGTCGGCAGGCGCCGTTCCCGCTGCAGGAACTGCACGTAGGCCAGATGCGAAGACTCGTCGATGCCCTCGCCGACGGGTGTGGCCAGACTGTAGCCCAGGCCCAGGAGCAGGTAGACCAGGGCGATGGCCGGCAGGGCGCCGACATGCGGCCGGGCGCGACGGCGTAGCGGCTTGGCGGCGCCTGTCATGCCGGCATGGTACGGGAATGTGGGCCGGGGTCAATCGCCATCGGCCGCACCCGCTGGAACGAAGGCCCGGGCGCGATGACCGACATGACGTCTCCCTGATCCCGTGTTGGCTGGCTCGTCTCCGCACTCGCGGCTATAATGCGGTCAGACGCTTAAAGCACCCACAACATCTTGTGGTTCGCGCCTCGCCGGCAACCAGTTGCGATGAAGCGGGCGCACCTTCATTCGATCGCTGCCAGCCAGATTCGTCTTGGAGCCATCATGGCCATCATGACCCCGGAAGGCCGCCGGCGCGTGCGCGTCGGCAAGCCCGACGCGGCGGCCGAGGACCGGCCGCCTGCCGCTGCCGCCCCCGACCCCCTGGAGGGGGCTGAGTTCCTGCTCTGGGATACCGAGCGCAAGCTGGCGAGCCTGCCGATGTTGCTGGAGAGCCTCCTCTTCGTGGCGGACCAGCCTGTATCGGTCGGTGACCTGGCGCGCGTGCTGGACCTGTCCCGCCCTGCCGTTGACAGGGCCTTGAAGGACCTGGATCAGAGCCTTGCGGGACGTGGTCTGCGGCTGCAGCGCGTCGGCAACCAGGCGCAGCTGGTCACCGCGCCCGAGGCCGCCGCCTTCATCCAGCGCTTCCTGGGCCTGGAATCCACCGCCCGCCTCTCGCGGCCGGCCTTGGAGACCTTGTCCATCATCGCCTACCGCCAGCCGGCCACCCGTCCGGAGATCGAGGCCCTGCGGGGCGTCAATGCCGAAGGCGCCGTACGCACCCTGCTGGCTCGCGGCCTCGTGGCGCCCCTGGGGCGCCGGGACACCGTCGGCCAGCCGGTGGAATACGGCACCACCTTCCAGTTCCTGGAGTATTTCGGCATCAGCGGCCTGCACGAGCTTCCGCCGCTGACGCAGGTTCTGGTGACCGACGAGGCCGAGTCCGAGGATCTCGACCCACCCGTGTCGGCCGAAGGCGCAGGCGCGGAGGAGACGGGGAGTGCGCCGGCTGCGATCGCGGAGGTCGCCTTGGAGGCCGCGGGGGCTGAGGCGGCACCCGCCGCCAGCGAAGCCGGTGCCTGAAACCGAAGGCCACCGGCCGCGAAGCATCGCCCTCGACGGACCCGCCGCGGCCGGCAAGACCACCGTCGGCCGGCTGCTGGCCGAACGCCTGCGCATGCGATGGCTGGACACCGGTCTGTTGTATCGCGCCGTCACCGCCGCCGCCCTTGCCGAAGGCCTGCCGCCGGAGGACGAGGCCGCCCTCATGGCCCTGCTGGAGCGGCGGCCCCTGCGCATCGTTCCGCGACCCGGAAGCGCCCTTGACCTCACGGTCACCCTCGGTGGGGACGACATGGAACAGGCATTGCGCGATCCCGCCGTCGACGCCAACGTATCCGCCGTGGCTCGGCACGAGGCGCTGCGATCCGCGCTCCTGGCGCCGCAGCGTGCCGTGGCCCGCGAGCATCCGGTCATCATGCTGGGGCGGGACATCGGCACCGTGGTGCTGCCGGACGCCGATCTCAAGCTCTACCTGGACGCTTCGGCCGAGGCCCGCGCCAGACGCCGCCTGCGTGAACGCCTGGCCCGCGGCGAGGCTGCCGACTTCAGGCAGGTGCTGGCTGACATGGTTGCCCGCGACGCCAAGGATCGCGGTCGATCGGTGGCGCCCCTGGCCATCGCCGCCACCGCGGTGGCGGTGGACACCGATCGCTGCGACCTGGCCGGGGTGGTGGCGCATCTCCTGGCCCTGGTCGGGCGTTGGCCGGATGCGCTGACAACCGGTGGAGGACGCGCGGCCTGTGGGGCGCCGCCGGATCCTGAGGGCGAACGATCGTGAGCCGCGGTTCCCGCCCCAGCGCCCTTGCGGTGACTCTGGCTGCTCTGGCCGTTCCTGTTTGCGCCCTGGCCGTGGCCATCCAGCTGTTGGCCGGCACCGGTTACGTGCGCTGGATGATGGCTCGACCAGACTATCCACCCTCGGCGGGATTCAGCAGCGAGGAGCGCCTCGCTTTTGCCGTTCCCTCCACCCGCTTCATCATCAACCAGGAGCCGCACGAGACGCTGGCGGCGCTCGATCATGGCGGCGCGTCGCTGTACCAGGCGGGTGAGATCGCGCATCTGCTGGACGTGCGCCGGGTCATCGGCCGGATCCGCTATCTGGCCCTGCTGCTCGCAGTTGCCGCTCTGGTCCTGCTTGGCCTTCGCCCGCGCGCCCTGCGGATCGGCCTGGCGCGATCGCTGGCCGCGGGCGGCATGCTGACCCTGGTGCTCCTTCTGCTCCTGGGCCTGGCCATCCTCAGCGCCTGGGACGTGGCCTTCACCGGCATGCACCGGCTCCTCTTCGCCGACGGCACCTGGCAGTTCGGGGCCGATTCGGCGCTCATCCGCCTCTTCCCGGACCGCTTCTGGTACGATACGGCCCTGGTTCTGGTGGGCCTCCTGGCCGCCCAGGGCCTGGCGGCCCTGGTCGCCGGGCGCGCCCTGCGACCGCGGGACTGACAGCGCCAGAGTCCCTGCCGGGGGCGCTCCCGGCCCATCATCTCCCTGAAAGCCTGAGTCATGCGCGGCCAAGCCTACACCCTGGCGCTCGAGCCCCCGTACAACCCGCGGGTCTATCGCGGCCTCATGCTCGTGCTCAACAGCCTCTTCAACAGCTACTGGCGCGTCCAGGTGATCGGCAAGGAGAACTTCCCACCCCCCGGACGCCCGGTGCTTGTGGCCCTCCTGCACCATACCAGCGCCCTGGACATCTTCGCCATGGGGGTGGCGGTGCAGCGGCCGATGTATTTCCTGACCAAGCGGGAGACCTTCGCCCTGCCGGTGTTGGGGCCGATCTTCGCTCGCATCGGGGGCATCGCCGCCAACCGCGACAAGCAGGATCTGCCGGCCATCAAGCAGATGCTGGCGGCGCTGCAGGGTAACCATTGGCTGGCCGTGGCGCCGGAGGGCACGCGGAGCAGGGACGGCAGGTTGCTGCCCTTCGACCCGGGATTCCTATGGGTGGCCCAGAAGAGCCGGGCGCTCATCCTGCCCGCGGTCCTGTGGGGCGTGGACCAGCGCATGGCCAAGGGCTCGCGGATGCCGCGGCCGGGGGTCATCCACGTGCACTTCCACGAGGTCCGCGACCCCTTTGGCCCGGGCGCGCCCGACGAGAAGGCCTCCCGGGCGCGGCTGGCGGAAATGGCCGCGGAATGGCAGGCGTGGACCCAGGCTCAGTTGGATACACTGGCTGGGGTCGGGTAGACAGAGACGGGCGATCCAGTGCCCAGACGAAGCAGGCGGGTATCCTCGTCGGGGACCTGCCGGCCATGTCCCCGGGGATACCCGCCTGGTCGGCGGTGAACCGCTGCCCTCGACTACCGAATCGTGTCGTTCATCGAGGCCAGCGGCAGGTAGACCCGCGCTTCGTCATGACCGCCCGGTTTCGGCGTGGCGGTGGCCGGCGCGCCGCCCGGGGTGGGGCTTCGGCGGGGCGTGATGCCGCCGCCGCCCACATCCAGCTCCACGGTTTCCACGTAGCGGTGACCGATCTTGCTGGTCAGCTCCACGCGGATGGTCACCTTGCCGGCGCGCGGATAGGTGACGCGAAGCTCCGGTCGGGTGGTGGACTGGATGCCCTTGCCGTCGCCGGCGTCCCAGCGCCAGCCGGCCACGCCGCTGTGCCCGATGGGCAGATCCGCTTGCGCCTGGAGGCGGATCTCCCGGGCGGGGGCCTGTCCGTCGGGTGCGGCGATGCGGATGGCGCGCGGCTCCGGCTCGGTCAGCCATTCGAAGGCCTCCGTCAGCAACTCCACCCGGGTGAGGTGGGTGCGGTCGCCGCTGACGGCCTCCACGGGAAAGCCGGCGAAGAGGGCCCGCCAGGTGACGCCCTGGTCGCGGCCATGCACGGGCTTCTCGAGGCTGGGATCGCCGCTGACGCCGGTCATCACCGTGGCGCCGTCCTCGGTCTCCATGACGGTGTGGATGTACGGGAAGAGCTGTTGAACGGCCAGATGGCTCCAGGAGTAGTCCGGGGCCGGTGGCTGGCCCTGGGCGCGCGGAGCGCTGTCCACCGTGTCCAAGGGCTCGCCCAGGTCGATGGCGTAGGCGTTGGCGGCCGCATCCGGATCGCTGCCCGTGTTCAGCTGCACCGGCTTGCTGAAGACCGCCACCGACTTGAAACCGCCCGGCAGCTCCACGTCATCCTCCGTCAGCTCGAAGCCGCCGAAGTAGCGCTTCAACATGTGCGTGCTGCCGGAGTTCTGGTTGTTGTTGAAGCGGATGCTGTCCGGGAAGTAGGCGCCGCTGGCCAGCATGGCGCCGCCTCCCTGGAGGTAGTTGGCCAGGCCGCTCATGGCGCTGCGGCCGTTGTCGTAGACTTCCAGAGGCACGTTCGAGTCGCCGCCGGCCAGGATGACCATCCGGTAGCGCTCGAGGGTGCTGAGGGTGGGCATGCGGGTGCGGCCGCCCTCGCCGATGTCCCAGACGTCGTAGGTCAGCTCTGCCTGCTGCAGGGCCTTTTCCCAATGCTGGCGATAGTCCGTGGTCTCGGTGAAGACGACCTGGTTGCCGTTGGTGGTGAAGCCGCGCCGCGCGTTGATGACCAGGACGTCCTTGGCCTCCTCCAGCAGCCGGCCGGAATAGGTGACCCGCACCGCGTGACGAGGGCCCTGGAAGAGGATGCGCCCGTCGTAGTAATCCGGCGCGTCGAACGGGAGCGTGTTGAAGTCGAAGCCCACCGTCACCTTGGCTTCGCCGCCGGCGGGGACCGTGACCTCCGTGGGCATCTGCGGTGTCAGGTCCACGTTGCGGGGGTGCGGCTGGTGCAGCAGCTGATAGGTGACCGGTCCGTCCGGCTGCCTACGCGCATCGCGCAGGCGCAGGGTGAAGGTCACCACCCTGCCGTAGCCCATGCCCAGCTCCAGGCCGGGCGGCGTCACCAGCAGCCCTGGATCCATCGCCCGCGCCAGGTTGACCCGCCCCGCCCCCTGCATGGTCGCCGGTGCTGGACTGCTGGGGTTGGCGGGGTTGGCAACCACAGGGTCGGCGGTGTTCATGAGCGCGGCCTTGACGTCCGCCGGGCTCATGTTGGGGAAGGCCTGACGCAGCACGGCCACGCAGCCGGCGATGGCCGGGCTGGCCATGCTGGTGCCGGTCAGTTCGGCGTAGCCCCCGCCGATGACCGCGGACAGGATGTCGGTGCCCGGCGCCGAGATGTCCGGCTTCATCACAGAACCCTGGGGCGCCGGCCCCTGGGCCGTGCTGTCGGCGCCCAGGTTGGCGCGCCGCTGGTCGATGGTGCGCTGTGGGGTGATGGAGACCGTGAGGTCCACCTGGTTGCGCGCGTCCAGCCATGTGGCGAGATCGCCGGTCTCCTTGTTGAGCACCACCAAGGTGGGAGGAAGGTTGTAGAGCTGGTCCGGCAGCTGGGCCCGGAAGATCTGCTTGACCAGGTTGAACAAGGCCACCTGGTTGGCGTCGTACTTGCCCGGATCCTTTACGTAGACCACGGCTGCCTTGGCTCCGGCCTGTCTTGCGCCCACGAGCTGCTGGACGAAGGCGGGGATGTACTGGGCCAGGTTTGCCGGCACGTTGACCACCGGCTTGGTGCAGGTGACCGCGTAGTCGAGGTAGGCCACTTTGTCGCGGGCGCCGGTGTTGGCCGTATCGCCGCAGATCTCCTTGGCGTAGGCTGCTCCCGTGATCCGCGACCAGGGCGAGTCGCCGGTGGCGAAGAGCTGGCCGCCGTCGATGAACTCCAGACCTTCGTCCAGGGAAGGGCCGGACGCTTCGAGGTTGTACGCGAAGCGCCGTCCATGCTCGCTGTTGCTGACGGTGATGACCTCGGGGATCATCTGGTGCGGCCCGCCCAGAGAGGCTTCGCCCACCGCGCCGGCATTGCCGCCCGCGGCCACCACCACCACGTTGGCCGCCACGGCGGCCTTGAAGCCCCGGGCGATGGGATGCTGATCCGGTTGCAGGGTGTGCATGAGGGCCGTGCCCCAGCTGTTGTTGATCACGTCCGCCTTGTCCGCCACGGCGTCCTCGATGGCTTGGAGGATCTCCGGCGTGTAGGAGTAGTCGAAGCGATAGGCCATGATGTAGGCGCCGGGGGCCACACCGGAGAAGCTCAGCTCCCCCCAGCCCATCTCGTTGGGGCCGCCCTGCACGACGTTCCCGGCGGCGATGCCGGCGACATGCGTGCCGTGGGTGTTGCCGGGATATGGCGTGATCTGATCGCCGCCGGGCTGACGCGCGATCTCCGGGTTGACGTAGACCCGGGAGACGATGACCTTGTTGTTGACCATCGTGTCGGCCCCCGCCGACAGGTCGTCGACCCGGTCGCCCACCCGCCGCGTGGCCTTTGGGAAGCCCGACGGGGCTTGGAAGCCGGTATCGTCGAACATGGGATGGTCGCCGGCGACGCCGGCGTCGATGATGCCGACGCGGATGCCCTTGCCCGCATCGGCGCGGCCGCCGACGCGCGGGTCCGACCAGGCGCCGGGCAGTTCCATGCGCTCCGCCGCCGTGTCCATGAAGAGCTCCACGGGTTCTTCTTCCGTCACCTGGCGCACGCCGGGCAGCCG
This sequence comes from Anaerolineae bacterium, assembly GCA_044228875.1. Lineage (GTDB taxonomy): Bacteria > Chloroflexota > Anaerolineae > Epilineales > Epilineaceae > Epilinea. Next base: position 13,141 of record JBGAUA010000001.1, on the reverse strand, counting down.
CCGGGCCAGCGACGCCTGGTAGGGCGTCATCCGCACGGTCATGCCGTTGAAGACGACCGCATAATGCATCAACGCCCGGGCCCCCGGCGCAAGGCGCTGGATGCGGCCCATCAACGCGTCCTGCTGGTTGCGCAGGTAGCCGGCGTAGGCCCGCGCGGCCGGCGAGCCGACCTCCAGCCGGGCCGCCCCGAAGACTTTGGGCAGATCCCGCTCCGTGACCGCTGCCGGCGACACGCCGCGCGCCGCCGCCAACTCCCGCCGCAGCACCTGGCGGGCGACGGTGTTGGGGTCCGTAGCGTTCAAGTCGGGCAGATGGCCGTCGTAGGTGGCCAACGGATCGGCCATGAGCTCCACCAGGTAGCGACGGTCCGGCTCCTGGGGCTGCCACTGGGGGGCCGCGCCGGCGGACGGCAGCATGGGGGCGAGCAGCAGGCCGCAGGCCGCCAAGGTGGCGCGCGAGAAACGGGGCAGGCTGAACATGGCGATGCTCCTGGGATGGTTGGCGGCGGATGACGGCCGCCGGGCGCGTGACCGACCTGTCCAAGACCGACCATGCAACGATCCCGGCGCCGGGAACGGGACAGGTCGCTGCCTGGCGGATGCTATCACAGATCCACCAAGAAGGGGCGCCCCTTCGGGCGCCCCTTCGCGTTGTCGGTGTTGCTGCCGCCCTGGCCGACCCGTGAAGGGGCCGGCGGCTCGAGTGAGAGTGCTACTCGGTGGCTTGGCCGGCGCGCAGCGCCAGGACCTGGTCCTTCAACGCCGCCAGACTACCGGACGGAGCCTCTTGGGCGTGGCTTTCGAAGCGGCCGTCGGCAACGGTGGTGAAGTAGGCCTGCTCTGGATGGCCCATGAGCTGCAGGATCGGCTTCGTTCCGTCGCGCCATGCCATCTCGGTGTTCTGGGCGAAGACGACGACCCGTCGGCCCTCGCGCAGGCCCTCCGGCCCATGGTCGCCGGAGCCGATGCCCAGTTGCTCGGTGATCGCCTCCTCGTCCCGCGGGTTCATGCCGACGACGGTCAGCACCACGTCGCGCCCGGCGGCGATGCCCTGGGTGGTCGTGTCCACGATGGGATCGTCAACGCGCAGGGTGATCTCGTAGTATGGCAGGGCGGTGTCGGACTGACCGTCAGCCGTTTCGCGGTCCCAGAAGCTGCCGTCGTCCTGGTTCCAGCGGGTGCCGCCGACGGCCACCACCTGACCGGCCAGGATGGCGTTGGCCCCGACGGCCATCTGCGGGAAGGTCTGGCTCTGGTACATGAGATGCACCAGGGCCTGGGGCTCGGAATCCGTGCGGTACCAGGCGGCGAAGCCCAGGACGGCCACGGCGGCGATGAGCGCCATTGTCTTCATAGTGTTGGCTCCTTGTCTGCTCTGGTCACGCATGGCTGTCAGGGATACAGCGTGTTGATGCCGTTGCGGTCATCGGTTTCCAGCGAGCGGGCCCATGTGCTCCCCATGGTGTAGTAGGGGCACATGGTAGCGCTTCCGGAACCGCTGCAGTACTGGGACTGGGAGTGACCCTGGCCATGGGCGTGACCGAACTCGTGTGTTCCCACCGACTGGGCGTCGACCTGGCCGCTGGATGGCGATCCGGAGCCGACGTACCAGTTCTCCGAGGTGTCGAACTTCATGACGAAGCGGGTGATACGGCTGCCGGAGTAGTAGATGGTCGTGGTGGCCAGTGTTCGCCCGCGGCCGTCGATGTTGCCCCGGGTCAGGTCGTTGGTGCTGCTGTTGTCGCTGACCCAGGTGAACGGAGATGGGCTCACATTGGTCCATTGCAGGGCGCTGAAGTCGGCCACCGACTGCCAGTTGCTGGGCAGTCCGCTCTTGTCGTACCTGTTGGTGTTGGTCGGCCACTTCGGGCCCATGCCGGTCCAGGCATGCGCGGTCGGCACCGTGACCAGCAACAGGCCCAGGAGCGCGAAAGCGCGCCAAGGGGCGTAACGAGGGAACGTCATCGAGGGGCTCCTATTCGGTGAACTCGGGTGAGCGTCCGAACGTCAACCACTGCACGGCGGGGATTGCCGTGCAGGAGGGCTCGACCAGAGACTCAGCCCGCCTGTTTCAACCCGGCGGACGCATGAGTCAGGTGTTGCGGCGACCCGCAAGCGGTGTGGGGAACCTCGAAACCCCCCCGCTGCCGGCCTTGTTTCACGGCAAGCAAGGGGGCAGGCTTCCGAACGGTCTATCACCATTCTAACACCCGCTGACAGGGAAAGGCAACAGGCCTTGTGCTCGGAGGCGGGGCGATTCTGCTTCCGAGGTCAAGGCTCGCGCCGCTCGACGTTGCCCAACGCTCCCCCGTCGATGTCGAGGCCAGCGGGTTGCATTGCCCCGGACAGATGCTCCTTGCGCCAGACCAGAGCCAACCACAGACGCAGGATGTCGCGGACGACCCGCAGCAGGCGCGGCAGGTTGAAGAACTGCGAACGGCCGTACACCCGGTGGAAGTGGTGGACCGGCACTTCCACGAAGCGGAAGCCCGCATCGGTGAACTTCTTGACCATTTCCAGGGGCAGGGTGCCGTCGCGCGACTCCAGGCTCACGGCCTGGAAGCAGCGCCGCCGGATCAGGCGGAAATCGCAGTCCACATCCCGGATGGGGTAGCCGAACATCCAGCGCATCAGGTGGTGGTAGACCCGGCCCACCACGATGCGGAGCCAGGGATCGTTGCGGCTGATCTTGTAGCCGTTGACGATGTCCACCCCGTCACGCATTTCGGGGTAGAGCAAGCGCAACTCGTCGGGATCATACTGGGCATCGCCGTCCGTGTAGAACAACAGGTCCTTGGTGGCTGCCGCGAACCCGGAGCGCAGGGCGCATCCGTAGCCCTGGTTGACCGGATGATGGATCACCTTGAGTCGCGGATAGACCCGCGCCAGCTCGTCCAGAAGGACGCCCGCGTGGTCGGCGCTGCCGTCGTTGGTGACGATGACCTCGTAGTCGTCGGTCAGCTCGCGCAGCACCAACATGACGCGCAGCACCATGCTGGGGATGGTGCCCGCGTCGTTGTAGCAGGGAAAGACCGCCGAAATGCTGGGTCTGGCTGTCATGGCGATGGTTGGGGCCCAGTGGGGATGCCGGCGGTAGGCTCGTGGTGTGGTCCGGTCGCCGTCGATGGGCGGAGAGGGGCTCGAACCCCCGACCCCCTCGGTGTAAACGAGGTGCTCTGACCAACTGAGCTATCCGCCCGCTCCGGCTATTCTAGGGGCGGCCCCCGGGCTCGACAAGCCGTGCCCGGCGGTGGCTGCGGCGGTCGGCGGCGGTCGGATGCCCCTGCCACTGTCCTGAGGCCCCTTTGCCTGTCCAGACCGCTCCGGTATAATGCCGCACCGGGCCTCCCGTCATGCCGACGGCACGGCCCGCCATCCATCGCCGGCCCTGTCCCGTTCTTGGTCTGTCGCTCACGCTGATCGCTCGCCACCCCGCTCGACCCGATGGGTTCGCCCCTGAGGCGGGGGAAGCAGCGCCTGGACAGGGCTCCAGTCTGCCGCCATGGCAGACGCAAAGGAGGACTAGTTTCTTATGCGAAGCCTTCGTTCCATGTCCGCTCTGGGGCTCTTCGCGGCCCTGATCAGCGCCAACGGCGCAGCGGCCGCCCCCTCCCAGGTCACCTACACCGTCCGCTCCGGCGACACCCTCGGCGCCATCGGCGCTCGCTGCGGTGTGGGCTACCAGCAGATCGCTGCCGCCAACGGCATCAGCAATCCGAACGTGATCGAGGTTGGCAAGCAGCTGACCATTCCCGGATCGAAGGGCTGCTCCAATGTCGCGGCGGCCGCGCCGGTCGCCAAGGCCGCCGCCGGGGCGCCGCAGGGCGGTGGCGCCGCGGCAGCCGCCGTGCCGGCCGCGCCGTCTGCCGCCGGCGCGCCCGCCGGCTTCGGCTACGGGGTGCAGGTGCATGCGCCGGACGGCGACCAGGGCGTGGTCGAGCGAATCAAGGGCATGCGCTTCAACTGGGTCAAGCAGCAGGTCGAGTGGTTCCGCTACGAGGGCGCCAAGGGCGAGCGGAATTTCAGCGGTCTGGAGAATCTGGTCAACCAGGCCAACGCCGCCGGCGTCAACGTGATGTTCAGCGTGGTGAAGGCCCCGGACTGGGCCCGTCCCGGCAACACCGATCGCTCGGTGGCCGGCCCGCCGGCCAATCCGCAGGACATGGCGGACTTCATGTCGGCCATGGCCGCCCATTTCCGCGGCCGCGTCAAGGCCTACGAGATCTGGAACGAGCAGAACCTGCATTACGAATGGGGCAACGAGCCGCTTTCGGCCGGCCGCTACTCGCAGCTGCTCTGCGCCAGCTACCGCGCCGTCAAGGCCGCGGATCCGGGCGCCATGGTGATCAGCGGCGCGCTCACGCCCACGGGTGTGAACGACGGCTCCCGGGCCATCGACGATGTCAACTACCTCAGCCAGATGTTTGCCAGCGGCTCCGGCGGCTGTGCCAACGGCATTGGCGCCCATCCGTCCGGCTATAACAACCCGGCCACCGTCCACGCGGGTTGGAACAACCCGGCCGAGCCGCAGTTCAAGGGCCATCGCTCGTTCTTCTTCCGCAGCACCATGGAGGCCTACCGCGGGGTCATGAACCGCTACGGTCAGGGCGGCAAGAAGCTCTGGGTGACCGAGTTCGGCTGGGCCTCGGTGGAAAACCTGGGCACCGGGCCGGCGGGCGGCTACGAGTACGCCGCGCAGAACACCGAGGGCGAGCAGGCCCAGTACCTGCGAGATGCATTCAACCTGGCCCGCAGCTGGGGCTGGGTGGGGCCGATGTTCGTCTGGAACCTCAACTTCGCGCCGGTGGCCGGAAACGGCGACGAGAAGGCCGCCTTCGGCCTGGTCCGCGGTGACTGGACGGAGCGCCCCGCCTACCAGGCGCTGCGCGACATGCCCAAGTAGGGGCAGCACGGGATAGCCCGCCGACCAAGGGGGCCGGAGGCGAAGGTCTCCGGCCCCTCTTCATCCGCCCTTTTCGGCGACCGGGCTCGTCGACTCCAGCGTCCTTCGGCGGGGGCTACGTTCGATGCCCGATCCCCACCCGTCTACTAGGGGTGGACAGGAAAGCCCGAAAACACTACAATATCCGGTAAGTCACCGCGCTTTGCGCGCTTCGAACCTGGCGTTGGGTTTCAGGAGGAAACCATCCCGATGAACAAGACCGAGATGATCGACAAGCTGGCTAAGAAGACCGGCCTCACCAAGTCGCAGGCCTCCGATGCGGTCAACTGCATCTTTTCGACTGACCCGGGCGAGGGCATCATCGCCGTGGAGTTGGACGCGGGTCATTCCGTGACCATCCCCGGCTTCGGCACCTTTGACACCTCCAAGCGCGCGGCGCGCGAGGGTCGCAACCCGAAGACCGGTGCGACCATCACCATCGCGGCGCGCAAGGTGCCCACCTTCCGTGCCGGCAAGGGACTCAAGGATCGCGTCTTCGTCTGAGCCGAGCGGCACGGATGGCCGGACAACGCATGCGCCCTTAGGCAGCTGCGCTGAAGTGCAAGGCACCATGGAGGAGCGGCTCAGGCCGCTCCTCTTCTCGTTCCCCCGAACGCCGGCATCGACCGCCCGCGAGCCGATCTGACGCTTGGGCGTTCGGCCCGATCCCCCGTCCCGCTTCCGAATTGGAGCCTGAGAACGGGCTACCGGCCCCCGGCCCCTGCCGTCAGTCGTGGCGTTGGCGCCGAGCCTCGGCCAGCATCCCCAGGCCGGCCAAGGCCATGCCGCCGAAGAGCAGCAGCCAGAGCCAGGTTCCTGGGGCGGTCCATGCCACGCGCCGCGCTGCAAGGTCGATGCTCCAGGTGCCCCAGATTGCGCCCAGGCCCAGGACACATTGCAGCAGGCCCGCCAAGGTGAGGTCGGCGGCGGAAGCCCGCTCCCGGAGCCCCAGGAGGACGGCCGTGCCGGCGAAGAAGATGCCGCTGTACACACGAGCGTGAAAGGCATCTACCGGCCAGGGCCAGAAGGCGGTGGCCGCGGCCGGGGCCACGAAGAGAGCCAGGCCATAGGCGGTGGTGCCGACGGCGTAGAGGTCCCTCAGACGCCGCCTCCCGGGAGCGGGCGGCAGGCCGGGTCCTGCCGCGGTGCCGACCATGAGCGCGCTCAGGGTCAGGGCCGCGCAGAAACCGATATAGGTGATCCACCAGATGGCGACGGCCACGGGGCGCTCCGCCAGGAAGCTGTCGCGGTGGATGACGCTGGCCAGGGTGGCCACACCGGTGAAGACCGCCGCCTCCCTGAAGAAGCCGCGGGCGGGGCTGATCCGCCCGTGGAGCGCCGCATACAGGGCGCCCAGCCAGCCGGACAGGTAGAACACGCCGATGAAGCGGGCGTTGAAGGGCTTGATGTCCCAGGGCCACAGAGGGATGCCCACGGCCGGTGCCAGCAAGGCGATGCCCAGCACCACGCCGATGCAGACGGCGACCAGGGAGCCGGCGGCGAAACGCGGCAGACGCGGGTTGTCGGCGAGCTTGCTTTGCATCGGATCCACCTCGTCGTGGGTTGGGGCTGTCGGCACCTTCCGCGCTTCAGCGGTCGAAGGCCGATCGGCGGAATGCTGTCCGGGCCGCGGCGGGGAACCGGGTCACGTTTCCGGTCCGACATCGGACTCGGCGCGCCCATCCGCCCGCAGCCGGTCCAGGCTGGGCAGGCCTACGCTCTCGCCCATGACGGTGAGAACCCCGCCTACCGCGGCGAGCAGGACGTTGAGGAGGCCGAAGAGCACGGACAGCGCCACGGCCGCCTCCGACTGGCTCGCCAGCAAGCTGGCGTACAGTGCTTCGCGCACTCCCCAGCCGCCGATGGAGGGCATGATGGTGCTCATGGCCACCAAGGGCACCACGATGGCCCAGTGCAGGAGCCCCGGCCGGTCGATGCCCACGGCCCGTCCCAAGGCCGCATTGGTGCCGATGAGCAGGCCGGCGAACACGGTGCCCCAAGCCAGGGCGCGGGCCAGCGAGGCCCGGTCATACTCCGTGACGGACGCGATGAGGCGATCCAGGGGGCCATGGAGCGAGCTGGGAAGCAGCCGGGGCAGAAGGCGCCGGAGCCGCGCCGCGGCGCGGTCGATCCACAAGAGGGACAGCAGGCCGGCCAGGCCGGCCGAGCCGATCAGGAGCATGGGCAGGCGCAGGCGTGGTTCGATGTGGTCCCAGGCCGACGGCAGGGCGAAGAGGCCGATGGCCAGCATGGGCAGCAGGCCCAGTGCACGGTCCACCAGGACGGAGCTGAAGGCGCGGGTCTTGCCCAAGCCGTCGCGGGCGGCGGCCAGGGCCCGTACCAGATCGCCGCCGATGCCCGTGGGCAGGAACTGGTTGAAGAAGGTCCCCACCAGGAACAGCTCTGTGGCCCGCCACGCCGAGAAGGGATGCCCGAGGCCGCTGACCAGGGCCTGCCAGCGGCGACCCCGCACAAGGGTGCCCAGCACGCAGTACAGGAGCACGGCCAGACCCAAGGCCCGCGGCCGGGTGGCGACGGCAGTGGCCAGACGACCGGCCACAACCTTCGGGTCCACCGCGAAGCGGAAGAGGAGAACGAGGAGCCCTACGCTGATGCCCAGGCGGAGGAAAGCCGACCGGCGGGACGATTTCAAGCGCCAAACCTCGGAGGTTGCGGCCGATCAGGGGTTGCGGTCGAAGGCTGTCACCTCGACGCGACTGCCGTCGGAGAAGGGGATGGTATGCGTTTCGCCCCGCCGGGCAAACCGGTCGAGGGCGTGCAGGATCGCTTCAGGGTCGTTGCCGGGATAGCGGATCACCCAGGCCTTCCGCCAGCCTTCCGGCAGGGCGGCCGGCAGATCCCGGGCGAGGTCCCCCTCCGCCTGGTGGCCCCAGTAGCGGGCCAGGGGCCGCCTGCCCGCGTAATGGCGGGCGAACACCGTTTCACCGCCGGCCAGCAGCAGGTCGCTAGGGCCGGCCAAGGTCTCTACCGCCGCCGTCAGGGCCGCCAGGGTAGGGTTGTCGTGCACCCAGACCATGGGCAGGCCGTTGATGCGGCCGATGAACAGGGGCCGGGCGTCAGGCGGGTCCTGCAGCATGGCCAGGAGCGGCGCGCTTTCCGGATGCCGGCGCTGGACCTCGCTGCGGTAGAAGACGACATGGTCCGTGCGTCCCGGTTCGTAGCCGGCGATGGAGCGGGTGCCCCCGATGTAGAGCGGCGCGAAGTTGGACAGCCCGCGCACCGCCGCGACGGCCTCGCCGGCGTCGGGCTGCCGGTTCAACCAGCCCGCGGCCAGATCATAGCCCTCGCCCCAGCCTACCAGCAGCACGCGCGCCGCCCCCCGAGCGCCGCCCAGGAGAGGGTTGTAGGCCATCAAGGGGTAGCGCAGGCTGTCCGGTCCGCTAGCGCGCAGGCCCAGGAGCTGCAGGAGGACCAGGGCCGTGACCGTGAGGGCAGCGGTGATCGCGGACCACCTGGCGTTGCTCCCCTGCCCCGGTTCCGTTTGCCGCACCATGGCCTCGGGCGATCCGAGCCGTCCTCCCCTGGCCCTTCGCCCCAGGCCATCGAGCCAGGCACCGACGGCACCGCCGGCCAGGGTCACCAGCACCACCGCCGACGGCAGGGCGTAGCGGTCGAATTTCTTGGGTCCCAGGCCGAGAACCAGGATGAAGGAGAGCGCCCACAGCGCCAGCAGGCGGCTGCCGGGCAGGCTCCAGCGTGCGCCTTCTGGTGCCTCGTCTCGTCCCCCAGCGGTACGAGACGCTGGCGGCTGGGGTTCGCGGCGCCGGCCCGAACGCGCCGCCGACACCAGACCACCCAACAGGGTCAGCATGACCAGCGGCGCCATCCGGTAGAGCAGCGCCACCGGGTAGAAGGCGGGGCCGGGGTCCGCGGTGGGACGTCCGACGAAGAAATTGCCGCTCTGGTGCGGCGTGCCGCCTTCTTCCGCCGCCTTGGCCAGGACGCCCGCGGCGCAGCCGGCATCTGCGGACGCATCGCCGCAGCGCCGGAAGAGCGTGCCGACCGGGTCCACCCACATGGCCGGCCAGAAGGCCGCGTAGCCGAGCGCGGCGGCCACGGACCAGGCCAGGGCCGGCCGCAGCAGCTGCGCCATGGACCGCTGGCCGCGCCGCCAGGCGGACAGGAGCAGGGCGGCGCAGGCGAAGGGGCCGAGGACCAGCGCCGAGGACTTTGCCAGGGCGGCAAGACCGGCCAGGATCCCGGCGCCGATCAGCCAGCCGAAGGCGTCTGGAGCCTCCGGCGTGTCCGGCGCACCCCGCCGCAGGGCGGCTCCCAGGGCGATCGTCGCCGCCAGGCTGAGCAGCGACACCGGCGCGTCTACATGCAGCACGCGGCTGTGGGCCAGCAGGAAAGGGTCGGTGGACAGGAGGGCCAGGGCCCCCAGAGCGGCTGCCGGCGACCAGACCAGTCCGCGCCGAAGCAATAGAAAGACCAGCCCCAGCAGCAGGGTCGTCCCCCAAGCCATGCCGCGGCGCAGGCCGAAGAGCGGGGCGGCGAAGCCGCGCATGCGCCCCTCCTGGCCGCGGTCGTCCATCGCGTCGAAGTCCGTGCCACCCTCGGTCGCCCGGCAGAGCTCCGGCAGGCGGCCCACGGCGGTCACCTTTCCGGCGGCGGTGCCCAGCCACATGGTGATGACGCCCGGATGGCCCACCTGGAAGGTCTCGGCGAAGCGGCCTTCGGCCAGCGCCGCGCCGAAGTTCAAGCTGCGGCAGGTCCAGCGCAGTTCGTCGGAAGCGATGAAGACGTCCAGGGCAAACAGGCGCAGCGCCAGCGCCAGCGCCAACAGCGGCAGCGCCAGCAGGTCCATGGGGCTGCGGCGCTGGGGCGGCGGGCGGTGGGCATGCTGGATCATGGTCGGCCCTCCATTGTACGCCATGCCCGTCCCAGGGCTGTTCCATGGCCCGCGAGCGTGTCGGCCACGCGCCACGCTATCATTCGCCGTCATCCACCCTTCCCAGGAACATCCATGAGCCCCCTTCCCTTGGCACCTCTGGCCGAACGCGCCCTGGTCACCGGCGGCGCCGGCTACTTCGGCGGCGTCCTGGCCCGGCATCTCGCGGACCGCGGCGTGGCCGTCCTGTCCTTCGACCGACTGGACGATCCCGAGCCGGACCCGCGGGTGACCTATGTGCGGGGGGATCTGCGCGATCCCCTGGCGCTCGCGCGCGTCTTCGCCGAGCACGGCCCCTTCGGTGCCGTCTTCCACTGCGCTGCCCTGATGCTCCATGAACGACCGGATCCCCAGGACCTCTGGGACAGCAACGTGGCGGGCACGCGGAATCTGGCGGACCTCTGCGTGGCCCATGGCGTGCGCAAGATCGTGTACACCTCCACCATCTGCGTCTACGGTCGCTCCTACGACCATCCGGTGGCCGAGACCGAGCCCACCTGCCCGGTCGAAGCCTATGGCCGCTCCAAGCTGGAAGCCGAAAGGGTGCTGGCCGGCTATGCCGGGCGTCTGGAATTCGACGCCATCCGCTGCCCTACGATCGTCTCCGCGGGGCGACTGGGCCTGCTGGCCATCCTCTTCGAGTTCATCCAGGAACATCGCCGGGTCTACCTGGTGGGCCGGGGCGGGAACCGCTACCAGTTCGTCTACGCCCCGGACCTTGCCGAGGCCTGTCTGTTGGCCTCGCGGGCGCCTGGCTCCCATGTCTACCATGTCGGAAGCGATGCGGTGAAGACCTTGGCCGAGGTCTATGGGGCGGTCATCCGGGAGGCGGGCTCCCGCTCGCGCCTGGTGCCCATCCCCGCAGCGCCGACCACCGCGGCGCTGCAGCTGTTCCACAGGCTCGGGCTCTCGCCTTTGGGCCCCTACCACTCGCGCCTGATCAGCGGCACCTTCGTGTTCGACACCACGGCCATCAAGCGCGACCTGGGCTGGCGGCCCACCTTGACCAACGACGAGATGCTGTGCGAAGCGTATCGGCATTTCCTCGCCGCCGGCGCCGATCGCGCGGCGGATCTGCCGGCGCATCGGATGGGGGCCAAGATGGGCATCCTGCGGCTGGTCAAGTGGCTGTCCTGAGCAGCTGCGCGGCTGGTCGCGCCACGGCTGACCGACCGACAGCCCTCCATCGCGCGGCGATGCGATCAGGGCTCGCATGAGCGACGAGCCGCGGATCCACCTCTTCGTCTCCGAAGGCGCGGTGCGCGGTCAGCAGATCGCCCTGCAGGGAGAGGAGGCGGCGCGCGCCTTCCAGAAGGGGTTGCGCTCGGGCATGGCCTTCACCGCCCTGGACGGCATGGGCTGGGCCCTGGACGTGGACGTGGTGGAGGCCGGGCCTGGTCTCTGCTACGGTCGCGTGACGGGGAGGCGCCTGGCGACGGAGCGGCGCAGCAAGGTGACCGTGTACCAGGCCATGCTCCACCCGTCGGATTTTCGCCGACTTCTGGGCCTGGCCACCGGCCTGGGCGTGGTGGCCTTCCAGCCGGTGATCTCCGACGGATCGGTGCTGCCGCGGCTGGACGAAGCGGGTCGGCCGGAAGGCGAGGCGGAATGGCCGCTGCTCATCCGCGACGCGGCTGAGGCCGCCGGGCGAGGCCAGCTCCCGCAGGTTGAGCTGCCGATGCTCTTGGACGCCGCCTTCGACCAGGCGCATGGCGCCGGAGCCCGCTTGATCGTCGATGCCGCCGGCGCGCCGATCGATGCCGTGCTGGCCAACCGGCCTTTCAGTCTGGCCTGCTTCCTTCCCCCGCCCGGCGGATTCACCCCGGCTGAGCTGCAGCGCGCGGAGGCCCAAGGCCTGCGGCGCGTGGCCCCCCCTGAGATCTCGCGAGACCCCATCCAGCCGGCCGTCGCCCTCCTGAGGCGGCTCTACGCGTTGCTCGAAGGCCGCTGAAGCCCGCTGCGGGCTGATGCCATCCAGCCGCTGCCGGATTCCGGTGCCAGACGGCTGAGCGGTCGATCCAGGTTGAAGAGCAACCGGAAGAAGCGGTCCACCACGGCGGCGCGGCCCAATCGGGCCCAGAGCCGGCGCCTCGCCGGAGCCGAGTCCATCAGGATGGGTTCTTGCACCCAGCGGTCGTAGAGACGGCCGAAGGGGAAGCCCCAGGGCCGGAGCAAGGTGATGTCGAAGCCTGCGCCGGCCAGGAGCGACCGTAGACCTGCCTCGTCGTAGCGGCGATGGTGGCCGATGGCCCGGTCCACCGGCCCCAGCCGGCGAGGACCGGCCGGGACGCTGAGGACCAGTGGCGCTTCCGGGGTCAGCGATGCCCGCAAGGCGGCCAAGGTGTCGCGATCCTGCGCCAGATGCTCCAGCACCTCGCCGCAGGCGGCGCCGGCCAGGCAGCCTGCGGCCAGGGGCAGGGCCTGGGCATCGGCGCAAAAGAGGTGGACCCGCGAGGCCAGGCCGCGTTCGCGCGACCGTGCCGCCAGGCGCCGCAGCCGACCCGTGTCCAGGTCGCAGGCCAGCACTGGGAAGCCGCGCGCCGCCAGATCCAGGGCAACGGTCCCATCACCGCAGCCGAGGTCCAGGAGGACGGGCTGCGGGAGGTTCCGTGCCTCGGCCTGATTGGGACTGCCCGCCGCTGTTCGCTCCGCCAGCGCTTCGGCCAGCAGCCCGGCCAGCCAGCCCGTGCGCCAGCGATGGCGCGGGCCTACGTAGGGTCGGTCATCGACGGCCGTGGCGTTCATCGGCTCTCGACGCGGCCGAAGCCGTCCGCCAGCAGGTCCAACAGCCGCCCGCCCAGCACCGCCGGGTTGAAGCGCCGCCGCCAGGCCTCGTGGCCGGCCCGTGCCAAGGCGAGGCGGCGGTCCGGATGCTCGGCCAGACCCAGGACCGCCGCCGCCAGGGCGGCCGCATCATCGGGCGGCACCGCGTGGATCTCCCGCCCGGGCAGCAGCAGCTCTCGGAGCGCAGGGCTGTCGGCGCTGACCACAGGTCGGCCGGCGGCCAAGGCGGCGTAGACCTTGTAGGGCACCACCCGCGCCGCCTTGGGCCGGTCGCCGAAGATGCCCAGGCAGAGGTCGGCCGGCAGGATGAAGCGCCGATAGAGCTGCTCCAGGGGCAACCACAGGGGGTGGATCTCCACGTTCGGCAGCTGCAGCCGCGCGGCCATGCGCCGCGCGGCGTCCAGAGTCTGGCCCCGGCCGACCAGCTGGAAGCGGATCGCGGCGTTGTCGCGCAGGCGGTCCGCCGCGGCCAGGATCACCTCCACGCCATGCAACGGGATGTA
>JBGAUA010000019.1:0-33153 GCA_044228875.1 Anaerolineae bacterium | reverse complement strand
GGCGCGAACATGCCCTGCACCCATGAGGCCATTGCTGCCTTCGTTGACCGAAAAATTCTGTTCGGTCCCGGAAAGGCTGCCAATGCCGGCGGCGTGTCGGTGGGCAGGTCGGCGGTGGGCGGCTTCTGGATGATGGGCGGCGAATGGCCCGACCGCAAAGCGTCCGCGGGCAGCGTGGGCGCTACCTTGAAGGCGATGGTGTGCACGCCGACGATCAGGGTGCCGTAGAGCAGCAGCGCGACCATCGCCTGCTGCATCTTGGAGGCCGCGGTCTCCCGTTCCAGGTTGAAGAGGCTTGTGCGGCGATGGGCGAGGCTCCGGAGGAGGAGCCAGGCCTGGCGCAGCGCCAGCGTACCCAGCAGGACGAACAGCCAGGTGGCGTAGCGGGAGACTGCGGAGACCAAGGTCAGCACGGGATCCGCCGCGGCGGACCCTCCTTACTCGTCGAACATCTCGCCGACGGACTGGCCTACATGGATGCGGTAGATCACTTCGCCCAGGAGGGGCCCGACGCTGAGGACGCGCATGTTGGGCAGCTGCTTGTCCGGGGGAATGAGGACGGTGTTGGTGACCATGATCTCCTCGAAGGGCGCGTCGCGCAGCCGCTCGATGGCCGGCGGGGACAGGATGCCGTGGGTCGCCATGGCGTAGACCCGGCGGGCGCCGCGGGACAGGACGAACTCCGCGGCGTTGACGATGGTGCCGGCGGTGTCGATCTCGTCGTCGACGATGACCACGTCGCGGCCTTCCACCTCGCCGATCAGGTTCATCACCCGCGTGGAGCCGCCGTCGGCGCTGCGCCGCTTCTCGATGAGCGCCAGCGGCCAGTCCACCTCGATGGCGAAGTTGCGGGCCTTCTTGGCACTGCCCAGATCCGGCGACACGACCACGCCGTCGGCGATGCCCTTGTCGCGGACGTAGCTCGCCAGCAGGTGCGAGGCGGTGATGTCATCCACGGGGATGCTGAAGAAGCCCTGGATCTGCCCGGCGTGGAGATCCATCATCAGCACCCGGTCAGCGCCGGCCACCGATAGCATGTCCGCCACCAGCCGCGCTGTGATGGGCACCCGCGGCTCGTCCTTCTTGTCGGAGCGCCCGTAGCCGTAATAGGGGATCACGGCGGTGATGCGCCCGGCGGAGTCCCGGCGCAGGGTATCCAGGGCGATCAGCAGCTCCATCAGGTTGTCGTTGGTGGGCGCGGAGGTCGGCTGGATCCAGAAGACGTCGGAGCCGCGCACCGAACTCCCCAAGCGCACGAAGGTGTTGCTGTTGGCGAACTGGGTGACGTCGCAGGGCAGCAGCTCGGTGCCCAGGTGGGCGGCGATCTCGTCGGCCAGGGGGCGGTTGGCCGTGCCGGAGCAGAGCACCAGGCGCCCATACATGGGGAAGGGTCCTGGTCCGGTGACCAGCGGGCGCGGGTGGTGGGCCGGGTCGCTCACGGTGTCCTTCTTCCTCCGGAGTGTCCAGGCGCCGCGGCGCGCCTGCGAACCAATGGGCGCGATTGTACCACAGGCCCGCCGGCCTGCCGGACTGCGGCTTCCGGCTCCCGCATCGGCCTGTCGGCGGTCCCGGCACCGCCCCGCATCACCGCGCCGGCTCTGACCACCGCTTCGATCACCGCTTCGATCACCGGGCCGTGCTCAGCGGCAGAAAGACCCGCTTCCAAGGATGGGCCAGCAGCTGCAGCAGGCTGAAGCGCAGCTTCTCCCCTTCGGCGATGATGGTCCAGCCGCTGCTCACGGCCGCGGTCGGGCCCTCCTCCAGGCGATCCCAGCGGGCGTGGCGGTCGTAGAGGCCATAGGCGTCCCAGACGACGGCGTCCCAATGGGCCGCGAACTCGGGTCGGCCCTTGAAGAAGGTCCCGCTGAGGGAGCGCTCGTCCCAATAGCGCGTGGCCCGCGGGTCGGGAACCAGGCTGGGGTCCACCTGGTCGCGGGCGTCATGGCTGAGGATGGGCATCCACACGGCATAGATGCGGATGTCCGCCGACGGCAGGCCGGCCAGGAGGTCGAAGCTCACCCAACGGGTGCCGCTGACGCAGACGGGTCAGGTGGGTGAGAGCAGCAGGAGCAGGCGCACCTTGCCCACGTCGTTGTTGAAGCGCGTGCGGAGCTGCTCCAGGTCGGTCAAGGCCTCCACCGGGAGCTCCGTCGTCGCCTGGGCCTGCGCGACCGGCAGCCGCGGACCGCATGCCGGCGCGCCGGCCGGAAGGACCAGGGCCAGGCCGCAGGCCAAGGCCAGGAGGGGAAGGCGGCGATGTGGGACGGGCTTGCTCATGGTGGCTCCTCAACAGAAAGGCGGTGCTGCGCCCGTGGACCCCGGACCCAGGCGGGCCGCAAGCCCAGGAAGGCACAGTATAGACCCCTCGCCAGGACGTTGGCGACAGCATCCCGGGAGATCGCGTCGTAGCCGATGATGGGGTGTGGGTCACGCGCCATGGCCCTGCCCCCCAGTTCGCCCGCCCCGGTCCTCGATGGCACAATGTCCGAACATGCCCACACTCCCCCCTTCGTCCTGGACGGTGTTCTGGGCGGCCCTGGCCACCGCCGCCTTCACCGGCTTGGGGGCCCTGCCGCTCTTGTGGCGGCGCGCGCCGGGCCCCCAGGCCCGCGGCAGGGGCAACGCCATTGCCGTCGGCCTGATGACGGCCGCCAGCGTCAGCTTGATCGCCGAAGGGCAGCTGCAGGGGCGGATGGGCACGGTCGCCGGCCTGCTGCTGGGCACCCTGGGCATCGCCCTGGCCCGGCGTTGGCTGGCGGGCCGCAACCTGGATCGCCTGGCCCGGCCGGGCGCCCTGCTCGAGGGCCGGGTGGGCGACCTGCGGCGCATGGTCCTCATCGTGGGCGTCATGACCCTCCATTCGGCGGCGGAAGGCATCGGCGTGGGGGTGGCCTACGGCGGCGGGTCGGCCTTCGGCGGCTTCATCAGCACCTCCATCGCCCTGCACAACATCCCCGAAGGGCTGGCCATCAGCCTGGTGCTGGTGCCGCAGGGCGTCTCGGTGTGGGTGGCGGCGCTGTGGAGCATCTTCAGCAGCCTGCCGCAGCCGCTCCTGGCCCTGCCCGCCTTCTGGTTCGTGGAAGCGGTCCGCCCCGTGCTGCCGCTGGGCCTGGGCTTCGCGGCGGGCGCCATGTTGTGGATGGTCTGGGCGGAGCTGCTGCCCGAGGCCCTGGCCGATGGCGACGCCGGGGAGCTGGCCATGGTGGCGGGCCTGTCCCTGGCGGCGATGCTGGCCTTTCAGGCGCTGCTTCTGGGCGGCTGAACGCGGACCACGCGGCCGCGGCCGCCGGCGGCGTCGATGGCCGCGGCCACCACCGTCTCGCGGCCGGGGGCGTAGGCGATCATGCAGCCCCCGCCGCCGGAACCGGTGACCTTGGCGCCCAAGGCGCCGGCGGCCAGGGCGGCGTCGACCAGACGCTCCAGCTTGGGGGTGGAGATGCGCAGCCCGTCGCGCAGCCAGCGGTGATGCGCGGTCAGCAGCGCGCCCAGGCGCTCGGGCGCCAGGGTTCCGTCGGCCAGGCCGGCGCGGGCCTCGCGGGTGATCCGCCAGTTCTGCAGCTGGGCCAGCACCGCCGCGCCCTCGGCCGCCGGCAGCTGGGCCAGGGCATCGGCCAGGTCGTCCGGATCGGCGCCGCGCAGCTGGAAGCCCGGTCGAAGCGACCGCAGGCTGCTCACGCCGGCCTCAGCGGCGCCCCGGGCGCGGGTGAGCACGCCCATGGTGTCCTTGGGCGCCAGGGAATCGCCCAGGACGAAGCCCTCCAGCCGGTCCGCCAGCCGCTCGGGGCGCATCGGCGGCGCGCAGTCGATGTAGACCAGACCGCCGAGGCTGGACGTGAACTGGTCCATCATGCCGCCGGGCTCGCCGAACTCCATCACCTCGGCCTCGTAGCCCCAGCGGGCGATGTCCAGGGCCGAGGGACCGCTGTCGTCGGGCCCTTCGCCGGCCGCGACCATCAGCCGCGTCCAGGCGATGACCAGGGCCGACGAGCTGGAAACGCCGGCGCTGATGGGCAGGTCGCCCTGGATGCGGCAGCGGTAGGCCTGGGGCCAGCGGTAGCCGGCGCGGCCGAGTACCCGGGCGACGGCCCGCAGGTAGTCCCGCGGCCGGGTGTAGGGCAGAGGACGGTGCGGGTCGAAGGTCTCGCTCCGGCCCATGTCGGGCAGCTCCACCAGCCAGGAGACGCCGGCCGTCGGCCAGGCCTCGACGCCGACCCCCAGGTCGATGGCCGCGGCGATCACGCCCAGCCCCATGTAGTCGGCATGGTCGCCGAAGAGGCAGATGCGGCCGGGGGCGCTGGCGCGGAGGGCGGGCGCCGGGGCGTCGGGTGAGGGCATGGCCGGGAATTGTAGGCGCGCCACGCGCTACAATACCCGCTCGAGCGCCGCCGAGCCAGGCCGCGCCCCCCAGGAGTCCTCACCGTGACCACGCCCCTGCGCGGCGCCGAGCGCCGCTACCTCCGCTCCCAGGCGCACCACCTCCAGCCGGTGGTGGTCATCGGCAAGCAAGGCCTGTCGGAGTCGGTGATGGCGGCGCTCGACCAGGCCCTTACGGCCCATGAGCTGATCAAGGTCCGCTTCGCGGACTTCAAGGACGAGCGCAAGGCGCTGAGCCAGGCCATGGCCGAGGCCACGGGCAGCCACCTGGCGGGGCAGATCGGCCACGTGGCCATCCTCTACCGCCCGCATCCGGACCCCAAGGAGCGGAAGCTGCGCCTGCCGCGACCGGCGAGCGACGCCGGATGAAGGACCGCGGCCGCCTGAACCTGCGGGCTGCCGCGGCCCTCCTGGACGGGCTGATCGAGGAGGGTCTGGCCCATCTGGCCCTCTCCCCCGGCTCCCGCTCGACCCCCCTGGCCCTGGCCGCCGCCGCGCGACCCGGCCTCTCGCAGAGCGTGCACCTGGACGAGCGCTCGGCCGCCTTCTGCGCCCTGGGCTTCGCCCGCGCCAGCGGCCGGCCGGCGGCCATGGCCTGCAGCTCGGGCACGGCGGGCGCCAACGCCTACGGGGCGGTGATCGAAGCCTGGCACAGCCGCGTGCCGCTGGTCATCCTGACGGCGGACCGGCCGCCGGAACTGCGGGGCGCGGGCGCCTGGCAGACCATCGACCAGCAGAAGCTCTTCGGAGCCTTCGCCCGCGACTTCCACGAGCTCGCCCTGCCGGACGAGCTGGAGCCGGAAGCCGCCGCACGCTACGCCCAGGACATCGGTCGCCGCGCCGCGCGGCGCAGCGTCGGCGCTGTGCCGGGTCCGGTGCATCTCAACCTGCCCTTTCGCGAGCCGCTGGCGCCGCTCGGCCCTGACGTGGCGGTCCGCGGCCCCTCGGCGGCGAGCGCCGCGGGCCAGGTGGTGGTCGGCGAACCGCTGCCCTCGGCGAAGCTGCGGTCCGGTCGGGCCGCTCCCCCGGTGGATGCCGCGCGCCTGGCGGACCTGGCCAAGGCCCTGCGCGCTGCGCCTCGCGGCCTGATCCTGGCCGGCCTCGTCGACCCGGCCATCCTGGGCGTGGACGCCCGCGCCTACGCCGACGCCCTGGCGCGGCTGGCCGCGGCCTGCGGCTATCCGATTGTGGCCGAACCGGCGGGGGGCCTGCGCTTCGGTCCGCATGACCGCGGCCTGGTCATCGACGGCTACGACGCCTTCCTGCGGCTGCCGGGCTGGGTGGCCGCCCATCCGCCGCAGCTGGTGCTGCGTTTCGGCGGCAGCCTGACCTGGCGTCCGGTGACGCAGTACCTGGAGGCGCATCCGGGGGCGCGGCATGTGGTCGTCGATCCCCTGGAGCAGGGCGATGACCCCGCCCGCCTGGCCGCGGACTGGCTGCCGGCGGGGGCGACGGAGGCGGCGGTGGCCCTGGCCGAGGCGATGGAGGCTTCCGGTGCGCCGGAACCGTGCGCCGACGGCGAGGCCTGGCGCGGCGCCTGGCTGTCGGCCCGCGACAGGGTCGGTCGGCTGCGGGCGGCGGCGGTGTCGGCCTCCGGGGAGCGGTCGACGCCCTGGCTGCACGCCCTGCTCCCGACCCTGCTGCCGGAAGGCAGCCTGGTCGTCGCGGCCAACAGCATGGCGGTGCGGGATCTCGACAGCTTCGGCGGGCAGTCGGCCAAGGCGCTGGCGGTGATGGCCAACCGCGGGGCGGCGGGCATCGACGGCACGCTCAGCACGGCCATCGGCGCCGCCCTGGCGCGGAGCCGCTCCGGGGCCGGCCTTACGGTGCTGGGCCCGACGGTGCTGGTCACCGGCGACCTGGCCTTTCTGCATGACATCAACGGCCTGGGGATCATGGGCCTGGACCGCTCGGCGGAGCCTGACCTCATCGTGGTGGTCCTGAACGATCGCGGCGGGGGCATCTTCGCCTCCCTGCCGGTGGCCGACGCCGACCCGGCGGTGTTCGACCGCTACTTCCGCACCGACCCGGGCGCCGACCTGGCGACCGGCTGCGCGCTGTATGGCATCCCGCATCGTCTGGCGACGGACCGCGCCGGCTTCGCCGCGGCCTGGGCCGCGGCGCGCGGCGGGGCGGGCATCCGGGTGATCGAGCTGGCGGTGGACGCGGCGGTCAACCGGGTAACGCACAGCGACTACTGGCGGGCGGTGGCCCAGGCGCTGGGTTGAGTGGAGCAAGTACGCTGCGTACTTGCTGGCGTGAGCCATTGCTCCGGGGCTGAAAAGTCCAGGTTGAGGGGAGCAAGTACGCTGCGTACTTGCTCCGCCTTTCTGGGGGGCCGCTGCGGCGACCCTGCGTTGCCTGTCAGGCCTGCCTTTGCTTCGCCGCGGGGAAGGCACCAGGACGGCGGCGGATTGGGACGGGAGGCAACAGCCCGCCGGACGGGCCGTGGCCACACCCCGCTTGTCAGACGCCCGAGGGCGGCATCGTGACGACGACTTTGCCCTTCGCGCGTCCCTGTTCCACGTAGGCCATGGCCTCGAGCGTTTCGTCGAAGGGGAACGTGCGGTCGAGCACCGGACGCAGGGTGCCCGCATCATAGAGTGCGGCCAGCGTCTTCAGTCGAGCGCCATCGGCCCGCATGAAGAAGAACGCGTAGCGCACGCCCAGCTTCCCGGCCTGTGCCCGTACCTTGCGACTCAACAAGGCCATCACGGGTTTCAGGAGTGGCCGGCCAACCTGAACAGCGAAGGCAGCATCCGGCGGACCGACGACGCTGATCGCCAGCCCGCCAGGTTTGAGCACGGTCAGCGACTTTGTGAGGGTGTCGCCGCCAAGGGAGTCGAGCACGACGTCGTAGCCGGAGAGCAGCGCGGCAAAGTCCGCCTTGGTATAGTCGATGACTTCGTCCGCTCCGAGGCCGCGCACCTTCTCCGAGTCTTTGCCGTTCGCGGTCGTGGCAACCGTTGCACCCAGGTGCTTGGCGAGCTGGATGACTGTCGAGCCCAGTCCGCCGGCGCCGGCGTGAACGAGGACCTTCTGCCCCGGCTTGACCTGCGCGAGGTCCACCAAGGCCTGCCACGCGGCAAGCGCCACCAGCGGGATCGCCGCCGATTCTTCCATCGTGAGTGATTGGGGCTTCAGGGCGATGTCCGCTTGATCGACCACGATGTATTCCGCGAAGGCCCCGATGCGCAGGTCGCGCGGGCGAGCATAGACCTCGTCGCCGACCTTGTAATCGCGTACTTCGGCGCCGACACGCATCACGACGCCTGCAAGATCATGGCCGAGCACGAACGGTGTCTTGTACTTCAGGAGGCGCTTGAACTCGCCGTCGCGCACCATCTTGTCCAGCGGGTTGATGCCGGCAGCACGCACCCGTACCAGGACGTCGCGAGGCCCGGTGATGGGGTCCGGCACTTGGGCTGCACGGAGGCCGTCTTTGCCATATCGCGCGACGACGAATGCTTTCATGTGCGCTCTGACCCTTGATCCCGCCGACATACCGCAAGAAGGGCTGGTCCGGAGGATGATGTTAGCACCGGATCGGGGTGTTCGGAACCGTGCCGAATACGACGCCACATGATCCAGATCTGGCAGGCTGCTTTGCCGGTCGGGCAGCCGCTGTTTCCCATCGTGCCTCTCGTCGTGTACCACGGCAAGCGGCGGTTGTGCGGTCAGCTCCGCGATCGTGAGGTGGACGAGGCCGGGAAGCGCCCTGGCGTATCGCTGCCCGCTGGCTGGCACGGGTCACCGCTGCCCCTCAGAAGCCCTCCACCAAGGCCAGCCCCGCCCCCCCCTCCAGCAGCGCGAAGCTCGCCGCGTCCTCCGCCTGCCAGGCCGCCGTCCAGGCCCGGATGCGCTCCTCCAGCGCCGCCAGACCCGGCGTCGGGCGCCCCGCGGCCGCCTCGCGGCGCCAGAACAGCAGCGCCAGCTGGTCCGCCGTGCCCCGCGCGACATGGCATTGGGCGCGGGCGCCGCGGGCCAGCTCGGCCGTCCAGCCCGTCGGGGCAGCCCCGGTACCCTCCAGCGCGCGCACCAGTCCGTCGGCCTCCGCGCAGGCCGCGTCCACGCGCTCGCGGCGGGCCTCGAAGTCGCCCGCCGCCTTGAAGCCGCCCGCCTCCTGCAGCCGGTCCAGCCGGTCGCGCACCCGCTCGAAAGGGTCGCCGCCCGCGTAGGGGCGGAAGAGGCGGCTGTGGTCCGTCAGCTCCACCTCGCCCTCCGCCAACCAGACCGCCTGCAGGTCCGTCGAGCGGCGGTAGAGCGCCAGGGCGGCGTCCTGGCCCGCCGGCCCGTAGCGTTCGTCTACCCATTGCCGCAGGAAGGCGTCCGGATCCAGATCTCGGTCTTCGGCCATCGCCCGCGCCAGGTCCACGTTGACCACGTTGCCCCAGGGCCGCTCGAAGAGCGGGTTGGCGTGGCTGTCCCAGCTGACGCGTACCGAGAGCTGCGCCACGCCGCGGCGCAGGGCATCGCGGATCACCGGCGCCCAGACCGGGCCGAGCCAGCAGGGGAAGGCGTTGAAGCCCAGGTGCTCGCCCCAGGCGTCCAGCTCCAGGATGGCGCGCTCGTCGACGGCGGCCAGGAGCGGCGAGGGCGGGCTGAAGAGATGGAAGTCGCCGGCCGTGTACTTCAGCGACAGGCGGGCGTTGGCCGGCAGGCCCTCGAACATCTGCGCCGGGTCCGCCTCCCGCTCCAGCCGGTACAGCCGGCCCCAGGTGCGGGCCTCCACCCGCAGGCCGCGCTCCGCGGCCACCGCCGCCGTCTCCGCCACCAGGCGGTTGACCCGCGCCAGGGTGCTGCCGTCGGCCGCCCCCAGTTCGCCCCCTTCGCCCGCCGCGCCGCCCGGCGCGCAGCCGAAGAGCGACTGCTCCGCCTCGTCGGCCGTCAGCTGCAGGCCGGCCAGGCCCGGCAGGGCGTCGAAGAGCTCGCCCAGCTTGGCCCGGTACAGCGCCCAGGTGGCAGGGCGGTCCACGCAGACATGCCCCTGGGCGTCGGCGATGGCCGGCGCGACCACGGCGAAGACCGCGTCCGGGTAGCTGAACTGGTTGCTGTGCACCAGCATGTCGATGCCCCGCGTCCGGCCCAGGTCGATGGCCGCGCCCAGGGCCTGGCGGTAGGCGGCCGCGTCGGCCCGCCACGGGTCATCCGGGGGAAAGGCCCGCGATCCTACGGCGCCGATGCCCGGCACCGTAGCCTCATAGGTCAGCACCTTCTCCAGGTCGCCGGTGAAGAGCACGTAGCTCGAGGCGCCCCGCTGTCGGGCCGCGTCCAGGTTGCGTTCGACCGCCGCCAGGTCGGCCGCCAGCAGCGCCGCGTCCGGGTCCAGCTTGCGGAAGGAGGCATGGTCGACGAGCGCCAGGCGGACGCCCGACGCCGGTGTGCCCTGCGCCGTCGACGTGGCGCCGGCTGAGGCGCTCGCTTCAGCCGGCGCGGATGGCGTGGTCGCTTCGCCCGGCGGCGCGACCACGCCGCCGGAACGGCAGGCGGCCGCGGCCAGGGTCGTCGCGACGAGCGCCGCCAGCACCGGGCCCCGCCGGACGGCGGAGATCCCGGACCCGCCGGCCGTCACCGCACCAGGCCTCAGCGACCCAGGAGCGGCAGGAAGCCCCACCAGCGGCTGGGGGTCGGGCTGGGCGAGGGCGTCGCCGTCAGGGTGGCCGTGGCGCTGGCCGTCGCCGTTGGCGGGTCGGCGCCCGGATCGACGCGGCTGACAGTCTGCGCCTCGGCATCCACGAACCACATGCGGCCGTCCGGTGCCAGCTCCAGGCCCATCAGGGCCCTGGCCGGTGTCTGCAGGCTGTCCACCAGCGCGCCGGTTTCCAGGCTGTAGGCGTGGATGCGGCCGTCGGCATGGTCGCCCACGAAGAGCAATCCGTCGCCGATGGCGATGCCGGAGGGCTCCGCGAGGCCCTCGGCCACGAAGGTCTCCACGGTGGCGTCGGCCATCTCGCTGAACTCGGCCATCCGTTCACCGGCGGGCTTGAGCGCCTGGGCCACGCTGCCGCTGCGCACATCCAGGCGCCTCACGGCCTTGCCGCCCGTATCGGCGTAGTACAGCCAGCCGGTGGCGCCGTCCAGCGCCAGGTGGCCCGGCACGTCCGGCAGGCGGCTGAAGGGCGCGTCCACATAACGACGGGCGACGCCGTCCGAATGGTCGGTGCCTCCGAAGCCGTGGTCCACCTTGAAGTCGTAGAAGACGATGTGGCCGTTGAGGCCGTCGGTCACCCAGTAGCCGTCCGCGGCGCCATGGGCGATGCCCATGCAGAGCGGGCTCTGGTGCAGCATGTCGATGTGGCTGCCCAGGGTGCCGCCGCGGCGGAAGACGCGCGGCGTCGCCGTGCCGGCGGGCGTCGGCTCCGACGCCGCGGGCTCCGGCGTGGCGGTGGGCTCGTCCTCGCCCATGGCGCGGGCCGGGAGGGAGCGGTCCGGCACGCACATGTCCGCCCGGAGGCGCAGGGCCAGGCGCGACAGCTCGGTCTGGCTGAAGCCCTGGTTCTCGCGGGCATAGATGTCCAGGTCGGCGGTCCACTGGGTGGGGCCCATGAAGTCGTCGCCGCGGCCGCCGGATCCGTCGTTGCGGGATTCGTGGCAGGTGGCGAAGCTGTTGTCCGGGGCGAAGGCGATGCTGGAGACCTGGTCCATGAAGTGGAAGGCCACCGCGTCCATCCGGGCGTCGACGGCCTGGTCCGCGGCGCCCGGTCGCTCCAGCATGACCGTGCCGTCGTTCTCCTGGTTCACCACCCAGAGCTGGTCCGGCACCAAGGGGTTGAAGGCCAGGTCGCGCGGTCGCTTCAAGCCGTCCGCCGCATCGGCCACCACGGTGAAGCCGGCCCGCGCCGCGTCGCCGAAAGCGGCTACGGGCTCGCCGGCGGCCGGCCGGGCGTCGGCGGGGGCGGCGGGGCGCAGGAGGCCGACCAGGCCGCTGAGCGCCAGCGAGCCGGCGAGGGCGAAGGGCAGGGGGCGAGGGAGCAGGTGGAGGATGCGTGAAGACATGGCTCACCTATGGTGGGATGGCTGGCGCCGGAGCGGGGGAGGGCCGCGGTGATGATAGACGATGGCGCGCGGGGATGGAAAGGGTATGCAGGGCGATGGTGGCGCCGGCGACGTCTCCCCACCGTCACATGCCATCGTCCGCCTGGCGCACCCCCAGCCGGAGTTCCTCCGCCCGCATCGCGTCGGCCCCGGCCTCGGTTTCGTCTTCGTGGCCCAGGAGGTGCAGCAGCCCGTGGACCGCCAGGAGCGTCAACTCTGCCAGCGCGGCGTGGCCCGCCGCCGCCGCGTTGGCCTCGGCCTGCGGCACGGAGATGAGGATGTCTCCCAGCTGCGGAGGCTCGCCCGGCGCCAGGTCCTCCGCGTCCACCGGGAAGCTCAATACGTCGGTGGGCCCCGACTTGCCTCGGTACTGCGCGTTGAGTTGCGCCAGCAAGTCGTCGCCGGTCAACACCAGGGCCACCTCGGTGTCCGGCGCAACCTCCAGGCGGCGCATCACCGCCTCCAAGGCGTCGACGACGACGGCGGCATCGGCCGCGCTCAAGGGCTCGTGGTCCAGGTGCAGGTTGATCATCGCTGGCTCGCCTCGGGGGAGCGCGGCGCCCGGGCCGATGGATCCTCGCCGGCGGGGGCCGGCTCGGTCAGTGGCTGGATGCCTTCCGGATAGCGGATGCGCGGATGGTACATCCCGCGCAAGGTGTCGACGAAGGAAGCGCGGATGCGCTGCAGATCGCCCAGGCTGAGGCCGCTGTCGTCCAGCTGCCCCGCCTCCACCCGGGCCTGGATCACCTGGGCGACCACCGCGTCGATGGCCGCCGTGCCGCCGGCCTCCGCGGCGCGCACCGAGGCCTCGGCGCCGTCGGCCAGCATGAGGATGGCTGTTTCCCGCGACTGCGGGCGCGGGCCCGGGTAGCGGAAGCGGGCCTCGTCGTCGGCGGACCGCGGGTCGGCCTCCAGGGCGCGGCGGTAGAAGTACTCCACGCGGGTGGTGCCGTGATGCTCGCGCACGAAGTCCAGCAGCCGATCCGGCAGGCGGTGCCGGCGCAGCAGGTCGAGCCCATCGGTGACATGGTCCAGGATGATGCGCGCGCTGTCCGCCGGCGCCAGGCCTTCGTGCGCGGAGCCGCCGCCCAGCTGGTTCTCGACGAAGAAGGCCGGCCGCACCGTCTTGCCCACGTCGTGGAAGTAGGCGCCGGCCCTCACCAACAGCGCGTCGGCGCCGATGGCCGCGGCCGCCGCCTCCACCAGGTTGGCCAGGACCATCGAATGCTGGTAGGTGCCCGGCGCCTGGATCTGCAGCTCGCGGACCAGCGGATGGTCGGGGCGCATCAGCTCGTAGAGGTGGAAAGGCGTGGCCACGCCGAAGAGCGTGCCCACCGCCAGGATGCCCAGGGCCGCCAGGCCGGTGGCCACCAGGGCCTGGGCCACGCCGAGGCCCGCCGCCAGGGCGAGCTCCCGGGGGTCGGTGCTCACCGCCAGCACCTGGGAGAGCGCCAGGGCGGCGTTGAGCAGGGAGAGGATCAGCCCGGCCCAGACGAAGGCCTTCAGCCGCGCCACGCGCACCATGATGATGGCGCCGGCCAGGCCGCCGAGCAGCACGTAGAGCGCCGGGCCCAGCCCGGCGCCCTCGATCAGCCCGACCGTGGCCGCCAGGAGCATGGCGCTGACGAAGCCGGTGCCCAGGCTGAAGACCACGGCAAGGGTCATCGCCACCGCGGAGGCCGGGACGGCGTACAGCGCCAAGGGGTGCAGGCCCTGCACCAGCCGCGCCGCGGCGGTGAAGGCCAGGTCCAGGAGGATGATGAAGGCCAGGGCGCCCGGCCGGCTGAAAAGGGGCGGGTTGAGATGGTGCAAGGCGACGCCCAGGACCGCGACCAGGGCCACCAGGCTGAGGGCCAGGCTCAGGAGCTGCCGGCCATCCAGGACGCGCGGCAAGAGCCCCAGGGCGCTGAGGGCCTCGTAGGCTTCCGGCGTCACCAGGTCGCCCTTGCGCACGATGATGCTGCCGGTCTGGACCTGGATGACCACGTCCTCGGCGGCGGCGCGGGCCTGCCGCTGGCGGCCGGCGATCGCCGTCTCGTCCGGGATCCTGTTGGGCACGACGAAGGCGGCCGCCAGGTCGCCGGCCAGACGCGCCCTGCTCGCTTCCAGGCGCGGATCGACCACGGCGCCGATCTCGCTGCGCACCGCGGTCAGGTCCTCGCTGCGGATGTACTGCCGCATGACCTGGCCGACCAGGCGCGGCACCTCCTGCCGCAGGCCTTCCCAATCGGCGGTCGCCATGCCGCCGGGCGCCTCGTCATCGACCAGCTGGTCGACGGCTTCCGCGCTCAGGCCCGCGAGCTCCGGGAAGCCGGTGACCCATTGCCGCTTCTGTTCCGTGGTCTCCGGGGATTGGCGTAGCAGGTCGATGTTGGCCAGCACCTCCGCCGACCGTTGCCGCTGGGTGTCGCCCAGGGCCATGTCCAGGCGATAGGCCGGGGGCACGGCCTGGGCCGCCCGTTCTCGCTCGGCGCTGCTGCGCAGTTCGCTGATGTAGCGCTGGGCGCGCGGCGCGGTGAAGTCCCGCGGACTGGGCGCGCCGGCCGTCACGGTGCCGTTCTGGGCCCAGGGCGTGGCCAGCACCAGGAGCAGGGCTGCCAAGTAGCCCAGGGTCAGGAGGGTCAGCGGCCATCGCCGCTTCATGGCGATCAGCTGAGGAATGCGGTCAGCCGGCCAGCAGCCGGCGCACCGTATCGCTGAGGGTCTTGCCGTCCACCCGTCCGGCGAGGGCCTTCGACAGGGGGCCCATCACCTTGCCCAGGTCGCCGGGGCCGCTGGCGCCGACGGCCGCGATCTGGGCCCGCACCGCGGCCTCGACCGCGTCGGCGCCCAAGGGCTGCGGCAGGTAGGTCTCGATGACGGCCAGCTCCGCCCGCTCCACCGCGACCAGGTCCTCGCGCCCGCCGCGCTCGAACTGCTCGATCGAGTCGCGCCGCTGCTTGGCCTGCTTGCGCAGCACCGCTTCGACGCCGGCCTCGTCCAGGTGGTCGCCGGCGACAAAGCCGCCCTTGCCGGCCGCCTCGATGGCCGCGTACTGGATGGCCGCCTTCAACGAGCGCAAGGTGCGCTTGCGCAGGGCGTCACCGGCGCGCAGCGCGGCGGCGAGGTCCGCTTCCAGGCGGGATTCCAGCGCGCTCATCGTGTTCATCCACAGGCCCCCAGCGGACAGGGGTTGACCGGAACCCCGTTGAGATGGATCTCCAGGGTGCAGCGCCCGGCGGGCCCGTAGGAGCAGCCCATGGCGCCGATGACCTGGCCCCTCTGCACGGCCTGACCTTTGGCCACGTTGATCCCGGACAGGTGGGCGTACCAGCTCTCGTAACCGTTGCCGTGGTCGATGACGATCCCGAGGCCCATCCAATAGTGTCGGCCGGCATAGACCACCGTGCCGCTGTCCACGGCGAAGATGGGCGTCCCCGTGCGGTTGGCGATGTCGGCGCCGCGATGCCAGCGGCCGTAGCCCTGGGTGCGGCTGCCGTAGGCGCCGGCGTAGAACTGGCCGCTGCCCGTGGCCCCGCCCGCCGCCGCCGCCGGCACGGTCCAGCCCTGACCGCGGTTGACCACCTTGGGTTTGGGTGGCTCAGGCAGCTTGATGTCCATTTCGCCGTCCGGGATCACCAGCTCCATGCCAGGGGTCAGGGCGCCGCCGCCGCCCAGGCCGTTGGCCTTGTAGCCCAGGACCTTGGCCGCTTCCGAGCGGTACTGCCGCGCCAGGGCATCGATCGAGTCGCCTTCCTTCACCACGTGGACCACGGCCTTGGAGGGCAGGATGTTCAGCTTCATGCCCGGGCTGAGGCGGAAGGGCGTCTGGCGCAGTACGGGGTTGGTGTACATCAGCCAGATCGGCTCGATGCCGAAGCGCTCGGCGATGGAGGCCAGGCTGTCGCCGCCGGAGACGGTGTAGATCTCCGGCTTGTTCCAGGGCAGGAGCGAGGACTTGGCCTCGACGATGGCCCCCGGGGAGATGAAGCCCGGACGCACCTCCGCGGCGGTGATGCTGCGCGCCTCGGAGCCGACGATGGAATCCGGCACGAAGGCGATCGCGCGGTCGGTCCAGTCGCGGTGCAGGAAGCCGGGCCGCGCGCTGGCGGAAGCAGTCCGGCTCCCGGGCAGGAAGGGGGTGACGACCACGCCCAGCGTGAGCACGAGCACGGCGGCGTGAGCGGCCAGCCGCCATACCACGGGCCCTTCGATATGCGCGAGCGTGGCCACCAGCCGCCGCCCCGCGGCCCGGACCTGGCCCGCGGGGATGGGGGCCGGCAGGGGCAGATTGAGGTGGACGCCGCCGCGCACTCGGGCCGCGGCGGTGGTCGGAACCTTCGCTGACTTCCGGCCCGCGGGGCGACCCGGCTGGGGCCGTCCGATGGGCGCGGGCGGCGGCAAGGCGGCGAAGAGCTTATGGGCTGGTCGGCTGCGGATGACGTCCAAGCCGTCCAGATCGATGGAGGTTTCCAATCGGCCTTCCTTGCTGGCGATCCACCCGCCGGGGGTGGCTCGCGAGATCCTTCACGTCGGCCATTATACAGGCGCGGGACGGGAAGCGGTCAAGCGGCTGCTGTCTCCCGGGCCGACGGAGCCGCCGCGGTGGCCATCATTTCGGCTCGCTGTGGATGGTGGCCAGGAACTCGTCGTTGGTCTTCGTGCGGTTGAGGCGGTCCACCACCGCCTCGGTGGCCTCGATCCCGCCGCCCATCATGTCGATCATGCGCCGCACCAGCCAGACCCGCTGCAGCACGTCGGGCTCCAGGAGCAGATCCTCGCGGCGGGTGCTGGACTTCTCGATATCGATGGCCGGGTAGATGCGGCGCTCGGCCAGGCGGCGGCTGAGGACCAGCTCCATGTTGCCGGTGCCCTTGAACTCCTCGTAGATGACCTCGTCCATGCGGCTGCCGGTGTCCACGAGGCAGGTGCCGATGATGGTCAGGCTGCCGCCTTCCTCCAGGTTGCGCGCCGCGCCGAAGAGGTGCTTGGGCGGGAAGAGCGCCGCCGGGTCCATGCCGCCGGACAGGGTCCGCCCGCTCTGCGGGACCACCAGGTTGTAGGCCCGCGACAGGCGGGTGATGGAATCCAGCAGCATGACCACGTCGCGACCGTGCTCCACCAGGCGCTTGCCGCGCTCCAGGGCCATCTCCGCCACCCGCACGTGGTCGTCCACCGGCTCATCGAAGGTGGAGCTGTACACCTCCGCCTCCACCGAGCGATCCATGTCGGTGACCTCCTCCGGCCGCTCGCCGATCAGGGCCACCATCAGGTGCACGTCGGGGTGGTTGGCGTAGATGCCGTTGGCGATGTCCTTGAGGATGCTGGTCTTGCCGGCCTTGGGCGGCGAGACGATGAGCCCGCGCTGCCCGCGGCCGATCGGCGACAGCAGGTCGATGAGGCGGGCGCTGACGTTGAGGGGGCCGGTTTCGAGGGTCAGGCGCTTGTTGGGGAAGATGGGTGTGAGGTCCTCGAAGCGCGGTCGGGTCAAGGCCACCTCCGCGGGATAGCCGTTGACCGCCTCGACGCGCAGCAGCCCGTAGTACTTCTCGTTCTCCTTGGGCGGGCGGACCTGCCCGATCACCACATCGCCGGCGCGCAGGCCGTAGCGCTTGACCTGCGACTGGGACACGTAGACATCCTCGTCGCCCGGGTGCACGTTGTGGGCCCGAAGGAAGCCGATGCCGTCGGCGATGATCTCCAGCACGCCGCCGCCGAAGATCAGGCCGCGGCCGGCGGCGCCGGCCTTGAGCACCCGGTAGAGCAGCTCGGCTTTCTTCAGGCGGTCGGGATGCGGGATCTCGAGTTCGACGGCCATCCGCCGAAGCTCGTCGACCGGAAGGGCATCCAGTTCGGCGATGTTCAAGGCTTTCTCCTAACGCCGGTCGTATGCGACCTGGCTGATCTGCATCAACTTGTCCCAATGGTGCCGGGCCTCGATGATGCGCACGGTCCCGGAGCGCGAGCGCATGACCATGGAGTACGTGGTGGCGCCGGTGCCGTTGTAGCTCACCCCGCGCAGCAGCTCGCCGTCGGTGATGCCGGTCGCGGCGAAGAAGACGTCCTGGCCGCTCACCAAGGAGTCGGTGGTCAGGACCTGGTTGATGTCGTAGCCCGCGGCGACGGCCTGCTGGCGCTCGGCCTCGTTCCGGGGCGTCAGCTTGCCCTGGATGGCCCCGCCGAGGCACTTGAGGGCGCAGGCGGCGATCACGCCTTCCGGCGTGCCTCCGACGCCCATGAGGACGTCGATGCCCGTGCCGTCCACCGCGGCCATGATCGCTCCGGCCACATCGCCGTCGGTGATCATCCGGATGCGGGCGCCGGTCTCGCGAATCCGGCTGATGAGTTCGTCGTGGCGGGGCCGGTCGAGCACCACCACGGTGAGGTCGTCCATGTCCTTGCGCGTGGCGCGGGCGATCTCGCGCAGGTTCTTCTCCACCGACGCGTTGATGTCGATGGCCGAGGCAGCCGCGCGCCCCACGGCGATCTTGTCCATGTAGAAGACCGGCCCGGGATCGAACATGGTGCCGCGCTCGGCAACGCCGACCACCGCCACCGAGTTGGGCCGGCCCAGCGAAAGGAGCCGGGTGCCGTCGACGGGATCGACGGCCACGTCCACCTTGGGCCCGTCGCCCGTGCCCACCGCCTCGCCGTTGAACAGCATGGGCGCCTCGTCCTTCTCGCCCTCGCCGATGACGATCACGCCGTCCATGTCGATGGTCCCCAGGATCAGCCGCATGGCGTCGACCGCCGCCTGGTCGCCGGCGATCTTGTCACCGCGGCCCATCCAGCGGCCGGCGGCGAGCGCCGCCGCCTCGGTGACGCGGACCAGTTCCAGAGCCAGGTTGCGGTCAGGGGTGCTGGGGGACATGGGGTTCTCCATGGGCGTGAGACAGCCCGCGATGGCGGCGGGCCCAGGGCCGGCGAGAGGGAGGGGATTCTGCGAAGCGCGCCCAGCGTCCGGTCTATCGGGTGGGAAGCGCGGGCCTGCGACATCAACGCGGCATGGCAAGCGACGCCGGAAGTATAACAGAACTGCCGCCGGAGGAGCGGTCGCTGGCCTGGGGCGAGGTCCGTTCGTCACGGCGCGGGTGTCGGCGTTCGCCCGGCACACCGCAAAGGCCGGGCCGTCAGGCTACACTTGCGCGCCTGTGCCGCGGGAATCCGTCCGCGAGCCAGACCCTGTGCGCGCCGATGCCGGATCGGGAGGGGATCTGATCGACACCATGCCGGCGCCCCAGGGCGCGGCTGCCGACGGCGGCATGTTCCGCTCCTTGCGCCACCGCAACGCGCGGCTGTTCTTCCTGGGCCTGCTGGTTTCCAGCGTCGGAAGCTGGCTGCAGCTGACCGCGACGTCGATGCTCCTGTATCGCCTGACGGGCCGGGCCGGCGAACTGGGCGTGAACGCGGCCCTTCAGTTTCTGCCGATGCTCCTCCTGGGCGCCTGGGCGGGAGGCCTGGCCGACCGCGTCGACCGGCGCCGCTTGATGATCGGCACCCAGACCGCCCTCGCCGCGCAGGCGCTGGTGCTGGCCTTCCTGGAGCTGAGCGGTCGGACAGGCATCGGCTCCGTCTACCTGATGAGCCTGCTCCTGGGCATCGTGAGCGCCATCGACAACCCCGCCCGGCGCGGCCTCGTCACCGAGCTCGTGGCGCCGGACGACATCCCCAACGCCATCTCGCTCAATACCGCGGTGATGACCGGCTCGCGGATCATCGGGCCCGCCTTGGCGGCCTGGCTGGCCGGCCCCCTGGGCATCGGGTGGCTGTTCATGGCCAACGCGATCTCCTTTGCCGCCATCATCGGCGCCGCCTGGGCCATCGATCCGCGGTCGCTGCACGCACCGCCGCCGCCGCGTCGGGGCGGTCAGCCGGTGCGCGACGCCTTGCGCTTCGTGGCCGGTCACGAGCGCCTGGGCCCGCTGCTGCTGGTCTTCGCGGTCGTCTCAACCTTCGCCTTCAACCACAGCGTGTCCCTGCCCGCGCTCGCCGGTCGCCGCTTCGGCAATGAGGAGGCTTTCGGCTGGCTGCTCTCGGCCACCGGCGTGGGAAGCCTGGCCGGCGCCCTGCTCACCGCGCGGCGTCAACGCGTCTCCATGCGCTGGTTCCTGGGCTGCATCATGGCCCTGGGGCTGTCCTCGGTGGCCATGTCCCTCTCGCCCAACCTGGCGTTGGCCATGGCCTGCGCCATCCCCCTGGGCGCCGGAGGAGCGGGGTTCGTGTCCTCGGCCAACGTGATCCTGCAGGTGGAAGGTCCGCCCGACATGCGCGGGCGGTTGATGGCCCTGACGGCGGTGGCCTTCCTGGGCTCGACGCCTTTGGGCGGTCCGGTCACGGGTTGGGTGGCCGACCATGTCTCGGTGGGTTGGAGCCTGGCCTACGGCGGGCTGATCTCGCTCGCGGCCGCGGCCTGGCTGGCCCTGCGCCTGCGGCCATCCCGCGACGTCGGCGACTGACGCTCAGCCCACCAGGGCCGGACCCACCGGATCGCCTTTGCGGAGGCGGCGGGTGGGTACGCGGTCGGCGGCCAATGCGGCGGCCACGGCGTCCACGCTGCCGCCCGCGCCGAAGCTGTTGGGCTCCAGCAGCACCGCCATGGAGCCCACGCCGCGCAGTCGCAGCTCGTGCAGCGCCGCCATCCAGCGGGTGGACGTGCTGGGCGTGATCACCACCAGACTGCTGTGGCGGGTCAGGGCGGCGCTCTCGGCCGAGAGCACCTCGGACAGGGCGGCTCGGCCGGTGGCGCGCAGCACGGCGAGCTGGCCCAGCAGCTTGAGGATCTGGCGCTCGCCGCGATCCGGCTGCACCACGACCCGTCGCTGCGCATGGCAGATCAGGCCCACGGAGCGCCCGGCGTTCAGGAAGTGGCGGGCCAGGCTGGCAGCGGCCGAGACGGCGTACTCCTCGGAGCTCGGCGGCAGGTCGTCGGCCGCGCTGGGCCGCGGCGTCTCCCACAGGCTGGGGGCCTCCTCCGCCTCGTCCGCCTCGCCGGTGTGGACGGCAGCCTCCATGTCCAGGAGGATCCAGTAATCAGCCACCGGATCCAGCTCGAACTCCTTGGTGTGCAGTTGCCCGCGCCGGGCGGTGGTGGGCCAGTGGACCCGGCTGAAGGCATCGCCCGGCAGGTAGCCGCGGACGCCGCGCACGTTGCTGGTGGCGGTGTCGGTGCGGCGGCGGATGACCTGTCCGCCGCTCAGGTAGCCGGTGGGCAGCTCCAGGCCGGTGAGCGGCCAGGTGCGCGGAAAGACGACGACGCCGGCGGTCTCGGCCAGGCGCTGTTCCCGGCGGAAGATGCCCAGCGGGTCACCGCCGGCCAGGGTCAAGGGGCCCAGCCGGAAGGCGCCGCGCCGGCGGCACACCGTGCGGACAGTCCAGCTGCGGCTGCGGCCGGGTCCCAGGGATGCCAGCGCCCGGCTGGCGCGGTGGCCGGGCAGATCGCTGGCGTCGTCCACCTCGAGCCAGAGCTTGGGGAGCCAGGAGCGGTTGGTGACGCGGAGGGTCTCCTCCATGAGGCCGCCCACTTCGGTGCGCGACGTGCGCGTATGCCGTTCGATGGCCACGCCGCGCAGCGATGACCAGGTGAGGAAGGCGGCGACGACGATGAAGCCCCAGAGGGTCCAGGTCAACCGGGCCAGGAGGGGATGGCCCGAGCCCAGCGCCAGCAGGGTGGTCAGCGCCGCGACGCCGATCAGGAAGCGACCGTGCATGGCTCAGGCGCCCCGTCGGCGCCGGGGCGTCAAGCGCGCGCCGCCGCCCCGGGCACGGGGAGGCGGCCCAGGAGCTCTTCGACGAGGTTGTCGGCCGTGAAGCCGCGGATGCGCGCCGAGGGGTTGACGATCACCCGGTGGGCCAGGACGTCCACGGCCATGTGCTTGACGTCGTCGGGCAGCACGTAGTCCCGGCCGGCGATGGCGGCGTAGGCCTGGCTGGCGCGGTAGAGGCTCAGGCTGCCGCGAGGCGAGGCGCCCAGATAGACCTCGGCATGGCTGCGGGTGGCGCCGACCAGATCCACGATGTAGCGCTTGATGAGGTCGTCGACATAGACCACCTGCACGGCCTTCTGGGCCAGCAGCACCTCGCCGGCGGCGGCCACCTGGGAGATCCTGTCCAGCGGATGCCCCTGCCGCTGCACCTCGAGGATGGCCATCTCGTCCTCGGGGCTGGGGTAGCCCAGCTTGAGCCGCAGGAAGAAGCGGTCCAACTGGGCTTCGGGCAGGGGAAAGGTGCCCTCGTACTCGATGGGGTTCTGGGTGGCCAGGACGATGAAGGGCTCGGGCAGGGCGACGGTCTTGCCGTCGACCGTCACCTGCCGCTCCTCCATCGCCTCCAAGAGCGCGGCCTGGGTCTTGGGCGTGGCGCGGTTGACCTCGTCGGCCAGCACCACCTGGGCGACCACAGGCCCGGGATGGTACTCGAACTCGCCGGTCTTCTGGCTGAACACGGAGACGCCGGTGATGTCGCTGGGCAGCATGTCCGGGGTGCACTGGATGCGCCGGAAGCTGCAGCCCAGGCTGCGGGCCACCGCCTTGGCCAGCACGGTCTTGCCCACGCCGGGAACATCCTCGAGCAGCACATGCCCCTGGCAGAGGAGGGCCGCCAGCAAGCGCTGGACCGCCTCGTGCTTGCCCAGGACCACACGCTCCACGTTGTCGCTGAGGCGGCGCGCCAGAATCGCTACATCCATGGGGCTCTCGGTTCCTTGTCGCGGGGACGGGTGGCCTGAGGGACAGGCGGGACGGAGGTGGCTGCGGCGAAGACCAAAGGATAGCATGGCCCGGTCGCGGGCTTTCTCAGCGTTGGCTGAGAGGGCGCCGTGGTGGCCGGAGGCAGCGTTGCCGACTGGAGATACGGCGGGCGCCCGCCGCGAGGTTCACCGGAGCGAGGCCGGCGCGACCACGCTCCCCGTTCGACGGTGGCCGGATCGTCGTCCGCCGCCATCGCCGCCCTGCGCATCGGAAGGGCGCGGGGCGCTTCCCGCGCTACAATGCTCCTCGTGGACCAGACAAGCCCCGCTTCCCTGCCCTCGCTCTACGCCTGTAGCCTGCCTCAGATCGCCGAGGCGCTGGCGGGGCTCGGCCAGCCCGCCTGGCGCGCGCGGCAGGTCTGGCGCTGGCTCTACGTGGGCCTGGTCGAGGACTTTTCGCAGATGACCGATTTGCCGAGCGGCTTGCGCCGCAGTCTGGCGGCCCGCTTCCGCCTCCACACCATCACGGCTGCGACCACGACCGACAGCCATGACAGCCCGGCCACCAAGTTCTTGTTCCGGCTCCGGGACGGCGCGTTCGTCGAGACCGTCCTCATGCATTACGGCGACGAAGCCGCCGAGGCGCCGGATGACGACCCTCCCGCCAGCCCCCCCGCGCTCGACGCGCGGGCGGCCCCCGCATCGTCGGCCGGCGCCGAGCGCCACACCGTCTGCCTGTCCACGCAGGCAGGCTGCGCCATGGGCTGCGTCTTCTGCGCCACCGGCCAGATGGGCCTGCTCCGGGACCTGGACCAGGGTGAGTGTATCGAACAGGTGGTCTGGTGCGCGCGGACGCTGGCCCGCAGCGGGCGGCGCCTCTCCCACGTGGTCTTCATGGGCATGGGCGAGCCCTTGGCCAACTGGGCCGCGACCTGGGGCACCGTTGAGACCTTGACCGATCCGGACGGCCTGCATCTCAGCGCCAGGCGGCTGACGCTGTCCACCGTTGGCATCGTTCCCGGCATCGACCGCCTGGCCGCGATGGGCAAGCCGGTGCGCCTGGCCGTTTCGCTGCATGCGCCCGACGATGCCCTGCGCTCGCGACTCGTGGCGGTCAACCGGGTCTACGGTCTCGCGGCCATCCTGGACGCCTGTCGGCGCTACCAGGCCGCCGGCGGGCGGCGGATCACCTTCGAGTACGTGCTCATCGACGGCGTCAACGACCGCGTCGCCCAGGCCGAGGCCCTGGCCCGGTCGCTGCGCGGCCTGCGCGCCCATGTCAACCTCATTCCGCTCAACCCTACCGCCGGTTCACCCTTGCGCCCCTCGCCGCCGGACCGGGCCTTGGCTTTTCGGGACGCCTTGCAGCGCGCGGGCCTCGGAAGCACCCTCCGCCTGCGTCGCGGCATCGACATCCAGGCCGGTTGCGGTCAGCTGCGGATGCGGGTCGAGGGGCCGGTCGGTCGGACCCTGCCGCTGGAGCTGTCCCCATGAGAGCCGACCTCCTGACCGCGCGGCGCGAGCGCTCGCGCGCCCAAGCGCCGCGCCGCGGTGTCGTCGCCCTGCAGCCGTCCATCCTCTCCGCGGACTTCTGTCGGCTCGGGCGCGACGTGGAGCGCGCGGCCGCCGCGGGCCTGACCAGCCTCCACGTGGACGTGATGGACGGGCGCTTCGTGCCCAACATCTCCATCGGCCTGCCGGTCCTCGAGTCGCTGGCCGCCTCCTGCGACCTGGACCTTGACGTGCACCTGATGATCGCCGAGCCGGAGCGCTTCGTCGACGACTTCGCGGCTGCCGGGGCCGACGCCATCACCGTGCATGCCGAGGCCTGCGTGCACCTGCACCGGACACTCGACCGCATCCGGTCCCTGGGCGCCCGCGCGGGTGTGGCGCTCAACCCCGGCACGTCGCTGACCGCCCTGGACGAGGTGCTGGCGCTCTGCGACCAGGTGTTGATCATGACCGTCAACCCCGGATTCGGGGGCCAGTCCTTCATCCGCGCCGGATTGGACAAGATCGCCCGCCTGCGCCGCCGCATCGACGATGCCGGCCTTTCGGCGGAGATCCAGGTGGATGGCGGCGTCGCGCCGGCCACGATCGGCGATGTCGTCCAGGCCGGCGGCCGCTGGCTGGTGGCCGGCTCGGCCGTCTTCGCCACGGGGCGACCGGTGGGCGAATCCGTCGCGGGCCTGCTGGCGGCGGCGCGCCCAGCGGCCTGACGCAGCGGACCGGGCGCGCCATGGCCGGCGCCTGCGCTCCGGCGCACGATCGCCTACGGTGACCCGTCGATCCGCCGCAGCACCCATACCCGCGGGCTGACCCGCGCTTCCACCCAGGCTCCCGGCAGCCAGGCATCCATCGGCGCAGCCGACCGGCCCTCCCAAGCCACCACGAAGCCGGAGCTCCCGCCGAGCAGGCGATCGCGCAAGGCGCCGGCCTCGCCGGTCTGTTTGGCGGCCGCCTTGTCCGACAGCACGATCCAGCGCGCGGCGTCGATGTCGGCCAGGGCGTCGGCCTGTTCCTCCGGGTCGTCGAGGTCCCGCCAGTCGACCACGCTGAGTTGGGTCAGGCCCATGGTCTCCAGGCGCGGCAGGTAGCGCGACTCGTCCATGGCCACCACCGGCTCGCCGGGCGGGATGTTCCGGCGGATGAAGGCCTCGGCCGCGTAGCGGGTGTCGCCGCGCATCGCCAGGCCGACGTTCAAGCTGTAGAGCAGGCTGTACACCGCCACGGCGAGGACGATGGTCCGGCCTCCCCGGCGCCTGCCGGATCCGGCCGCGCCGACCGCTCCGGACGTCCCGGCCGTCGCCGGGGCGTCGGCCGCTAGGGCGGGCGGGTTCCAGAGGCGCGCCGCCAGCCAGCCGGCGCCGGGGTACAGGAGGACGAGCGCCGGCAGGCTGAAGCGGGTGTCGGTGTAGACCACGGGCAGCATCATGAAGAGGTAGTAGGAGGCCAGAGGCAGGAGCAGCCATCGCGCACGCGTCCAGCGGGCGACGGCCAGGCCGGCCAGTCCCGCGGCGGCCAGCAGGGCCAGCGGCAGGCCCATGGCGTGGACCACGGCTTTGCCGAAGCTCAGCAGCTGCGCCAGTTCGGCGCCGAGGCTGAAGCCGGGGTTGACCATGGCGCCTTCGCCGTGGATGTAATAGTCCACGTGGGCCAGGAAGCCCCGGGGGTTGAAGACCAGATCGTTGACCAGGGCGAAGGTGGTCGCGAGGACGGCGACCAGGCCCAGCAGCCGGGCGTCGAGGAAGCGGCGCAGCCGCAGTCCGAAGGGGCCGCCGCCGGCGGCCGAACGCCGGGCGTGGAGGGCGAGGATGCGCAGCCCCGGCAGCACGTAGGCGCCGATCACCTGGTCCTTGGTGGTGATGGCCAGGGCGGCGGTGAACCCGAAGCCCAGGTAGTCGCGCCGCCGGCCATGGTCCAGGATGCCCAGGTAGGGGACCAAGGACAGCGCGAACCAGAAGGTGTAGGGCAGGTCCAGGTTGCCGAGCTTGCCGAAGAAGGCCATCTCGGCGGTCAGCGCCGTCCATAGGGCGGCCCAGAGGGCGGCGCGGCGGTCGGCGAGCAGCCGCTCCGAGAGCCACCCCACCGCGAGGACCAGCCCGAGAAACATGAGCAGCGAGCGCAGGCGCGAGAGACGCATGAGACCGGTGGCGGCGCGGGCCTCATCCGTGAAGCAGTCCTCCAGCGGCCGCCGCTCGCAATCGGAGCGAATGCCGCCCCGGGCGTCGAGCCAGGACAGGTACGGCGCATAGAGCAGGCGGTCCAGGCCCAGCTGCAGGTAGGGGTACTTGTGCGTGTCCGTCAGCCAGATGCTGCCGATGCGCAGCGGGACCCGCGGGCTGGGGTCGTCGTTGGACCACGAATCCAGCCCCGGCAGACCCCAGCCCATCCCCAGGGCGCCCAGGCCAAGGGCGACGGTGAGGATCAGGACCGCGGCCAGTCGCTCGCGCGGGATGGCGCTGGTAGACCTGGGAGCCATGGACATCGCTCGGTCTGCCTACGATCGCGGAGGCCGTGGAACGCAACAAGGGCCAGCCGAAACGGCTGGCCCTTCGCATTGGCGCGTGTCCGGCGACCGGCGGGTCATCAGGCCACGATTTCGAAACGAACCTCGTCGGCCGGCGAGCGGTGGAACTTGACCTTCAGACCCAGATCGGACGCCGCCGACTTGACCTTCGCCTTGATGGTCTGGCGGCCGACCTGCGCCATCTCCGTGGTGATGAAGCCGCCCTCACCGAGCTTGAGCGTCTTGAGGAAGGACATGGCCGGGTTTTCCTTCTTGGCCGGCGGCGCCTTTTCGAAATCCTTGCGGGTGAGCTTGATGAACTGCATGGGAAACACTCCTGTGAACGAGATCGCTTTGCCTGAATGCATTCATTGCGGGAAGATCGCAAGAAGTCATGCTGATGCTGACGAAAAACGATTATAGATCAGGCCGAAAGTCGCGGACAACTTCCATCGGCGGAAGGCTCGCCCGACGCTCGACCTTGTGATCACGAAGCCACGTCGGACGCGGCCAATTCAGCGTCGGTTGATGGCCTATCATGCCTGCGAGAGGTCGCCTCCGCTGGTGATGACGGTCGTGACATGTTTGCCGTATCCGACGGTCGCCAGGGCATGCTGGGGTGACGGCGACGGTTCGCCGAGTCGCAGATAGACGTAGTGGACGATGTCCCGCAGGATCCCTGTCACGGGCACGGCCAGGAGCAGGCCCATGAAGCCCCACACCTGCTGCCCGATGACCAACACCACCAGGATCAGCGCCGGGCGCAGGGCCACGCTCTTGCCCTGTACCCTCGGGCTGATGAAGGTGCCGTCGATCTGCTGGATGACGATCAGGGCGATGATGACCTTCACCGCCAGGCCGAAGCTCTGGAAAGCCGCCACCAAGATGGCGGGAATAGCGCCCAGGATGGCGCCAACGTAGGGGATGAATCCCAGGGATCCGGCGACGAAGCCCAGCAGCAAGGCATAGTCGACGCCCAGGAAGTACAGCGAGATCGACAACAGGATTCCCAGGATCAGGGCGATGATCAGCTGCCCGCGGATATAGGCCGACAGCACGCGATCGA
The DNA here is from genome assembly GCA_044228875.1 of Anaerolineae bacterium. GTDB lineage: Bacteria > Chloroflexota > Anaerolineae > Epilineales > Epilineaceae > Epilinea. The sequence goes on along the minus strand of JBGAUA010000019.1, from coordinate 6,006 downwards.
CGATGATGCGCACCGCTTCAAGATCCGGGCGGATCTCGCGCGGCACGAGGCCAAGGCTGCCCTTGAGCACGTAGTCGGTGTCGTCCAGGATGTAGAAGAGCCAGATGGGGACCACCAGCATGCCGAGCAGCCAGCTGAGCGTGCCGGACAAGGCGACCAACGCGCTGAACGTCGCCTGCTGCAACAACGCCAGACCGCGACCGCTGAGCGCGTGCAGGGCGTCGGCGTCCAGCATCGCCTCGATCTCCGTCTTCACCGGAGCCGGCAGCCGCTCGTAGCGTTTCAGGAGGGACTGCACCTGGCCGGTCAACGCGTCGAAGCCACTGGGCGCGGTCTGCACCAGTTCGCGGGTCTGCTGTATGAGGGGCGGGAGGATGAGCGCGCCGGCGATGAGGACCGAGGCGATGAACGCAAGGTAGACGACGAGGATCGCGATGGCCTTGGCATAGGGCTTCGACCGCAAGCGCGCCGGAAGCAGGCGTTGCAGGCGGGTCACCTGCGGCGCGATCAGGTAGGCCACGGTCAGGCCCAGGACGAAGGGCAGCAAGGCCGTGCCGGCCTGCCACAGGATCCAGCACAGGACCGCCAGGACGCAGAGGAAGAAGATGAGCTGGCGGTACTTGAAGCGTTGGCGCTGGCCGCCATTGCGGTCGACGGTCATGGTCCTGCCTCCTGGCTGGAGCTTGCGGTGGTCGAAGCGATGGCGATTATACGCGGTTGGCCGCCAGGGGTTGCCCGCGGATGTCACATCGGCGGCGCGCCGCCCGTATCAGTGCATGGTCCGCAGCGCGGCCGGGCGACGGTGTCGCCGCAGGTTCCGGGCATCGATGGACCAGCATCAGGGGCAGTGCCCCCCGAACAATCACCCGTAGGAGTTGAAACCATGTGGGTTCCTTGGAATCGGTCGAACAGCGGCCGCGCGGCTGCCCTGCTGGCTATCGCGGCGTTGCTCCTGGGCGGGGCGGGCGTGCGCGCTCAGCGCGGTCCGGTGGTCGGCATCATGCCGCAGGACGGGCAGCGGGATGTCTGGCCCGGCACCACCATCGCCCTGACCTTCGATCGCCTGGTGGACCAGGCCTCCGTCGAGCAGGCCTTCACCTTGACGCCCGCCCGGCCGGGCGCCTTCCGCTGGCAGACCTGGGACCAGCGCTCCTACGTGGAGTACCGTCCGGAAGAGCCCCTGCCGGCGCAGACCCGCTTCAGCGCCGAGCTCGGAACGGGGGCCAAGGATCAGCAAGGTCGGGCGCTCCTTAGTCAGCCGCTGCAATGGACCTTCACCAGCGGCGCGGCGCAGGGCACGCTCCGCTTCGGCTGGGGACCCACCGTGCAGCTCCTGGCGCCGACCGGCAGCCACGGGCTGGGGATCCAGGCCGACTATCCGCGATTCAGCGCCGAGTTCGCCCTCTACACCGTGGACGTGCCCGGCTTCGTGCAGCGCTACGCCGCATTGACCGACGAGACGCAGGCCATCGACCTGAAGGGCCTGACCGAGGCGGCGCGTTGGCGGGCCAAGGTCGACAACAGCGACGGCCTCAAGGGCGTCGGCCTGCCCAAGGGCACCGCGCCCGGTCTCTATGTTGTGGAGGCCAGCCACCCGGTCATGGGTCGCGCGCAGGTGCTGCTGATCTACAGCGACCTGGCCATCGTCGGCAAGCGTGGGCGACAGGGCCTGAGCGCCTGGACCAGCCATGTGCGCAGCAGCCGGCCGCAGGCCGGCATCCGCACCGCGATGGTCGACGCCGCGGGCAAGGAACTGGCCTTCGTCAACGCCGACCAGGACGGCATCGCCCGCTTCGACGGCAAGGCCGGCAAGCCTGCCTTCCTGGTGGCCAGCACGGCCACCGAGACCACGCTCGTCGGCCTCGATTCCCGCTGGTCGTCGGATTACTGGTGGTGGCGCGGCCCGTGGATGGAGGACGGTGTCTGGCCCGGCGGCGGCGGCGGGGGTGGTTCCTCGGTCACCGGCCATCTGCATACCGACCGCCCCATCTTCAAGCCTGGGGACACGGTCCACTACAAGGGCAGCTTCCGTCGCTTCAGCGGCGAGGGGGACGGCCTGGCCGTCCTGGCGCCCAGCACGCCGATCAGCATCACCTTCCGTGACGCGCGCAACAACCTGATCGCCACCCACACGCCCACCGTCGACGCCTTCGGTTCGGTTCACGGCGAGCTGGCCCTGGGCGACGAGGTGGCCACCGGCAACTGGCAGATGGAAGCCCACGTGGAGGGCCGGACCATCAGCCTGCCGATCAAGGTGGAGGCCTACGTCAAGCCGGACTTCGAGGTGACGGTGAGCACCCCGCGCTCCTGGGCGGTGAGCGGGGAGCAGGTTGTGGTCACCGTCGCGGCCGACTACTACTACGGCCAGCCGGTGGCCGGCGCCGACGCGGTGTTGCGCGTCTATCGCGGCTGGTGGTGGCCGGGCAGCGGCAACCAGCCAGTGAAGACCATCGAGGGCAAGCTGGATGACAAGGGCCGCTGGCAGGTTCCGGTGAGCCTCGACGCGGTAGGGAGCTATGGCGAGACCTTCAGCTTCGAGGCCGAGGTGACGGATGCCAGTCGGCGTCCGGTCACCGCCGGCACGTCGCTGACGGTCCATCCGGCGGCCTTCAGCCTGAGCATGACGGCCGACCGCTATGGTATCGAGCGCGGCGAGAGCGCCCGCTTCACCCTGCGCGCCACCGGTCACGACGGACTGCCGGTGGCCGGCCGCAAGGTGACGGTGAACCGCAAGGTCTACGATCGCGACGGCGAGCGCGTCGTCGAGACCAGGACCGTGACCACCGGCGCGGACGGCACGGCCACCCTGGTCGTGGACGGCCTCGCAAGCGGCTGGTTCAGCTTCGAGGCCCTGGCCCAGGACGACGCGGGTCGGCAGGTCTCGGCCTGGAGCTACGCCTGGGTCTGGGAGGGCGGGAGGCCCTGGTACTGGTGGGGCGGTCTGGAGCTCTCCGCGGACAAGGACAGCTACGCTCCGGGAGATACGGCCAACATCCTGATCAAGTCGCCGGTGACCACCACCGCCTTGATCAGCATCGAGCGCGACGAGGTCTATGAGGAGCGGGTGGTGGCGGTGTCCGGCGCCACGCCGGTAGAGGTCCCCATCAAGGCGGAGTACGCCCCCAACGTGCGCGTACGGGTCCACCTGTGGCAGCCGGGCAACCAGGGCTGGTCCGGCAAGGAGGGCGAGCTGCTCAGCGCCCAGCTGGATCTGACCGTGCCGGCGGACGACAAGCGGCTAAAGGTGGATGTCCTGCCGGGTGCGGCCAGGCTGGGCCCCGGCGAGGAGACCACGTTCACCGTGCGGGTGCTGGACGCCGCCGGCCGGCCGGTGCGCGCGCAGCTGTCGCTGGCCCTGGCCGACAAGGCCGTACTGGCCCTGGCCAAGGATCCCTCGGGCCCGCTCTTCGACGCCTTCTGGACGAACTGGCCGCATTCGGTGGCCACCTTCGACAGCACCCGGCCCGGCTACACGGCGGAGCGCGGGCGGGAGGATGCGGGCGGCGGCGGGCCGGCGCCCGCGCCGACGGCTCCGGGTGGCCAGGACAAGAGCGCCGACCAGCAGCCCACGGTGGCGCCGCGCAAGGACTTCCGCGACACGGCCTACTGGAACCCCATCCTGGAGACCGGCGCGGACGGGACGGTCACCGTCACCATCAAGCTGCCGGACAACCTCACCACCTGGGTGGCCATCGCCCGGGCCATCAGCATCGACACCCATGTGGGCGAGGGCCGGGCCGAAGTGCTGGTGGCCAAGGACCTCTCCGTCGACGCCGCCTTGCCGCGCTTCGCCGTTCAGGGCGACCAGTTCGCCCTGGATCTGCTGGCGCGCAACGACCTGGATGCCGGGGGCCTCAAGGCGACCCTGGCGCTGGAGGCGCCCGGGCTGGTGCAGCTGGACGCCGGCGCGCGGGAGCTGGACCTGCCCAAGGGCCAGTTGCGGGCGGCTCGCTGGAGCGTCGTGGCCTCCAAGATCGGCCAGGAGCTCGTGTCGGCGCGGATGGACACCGCCGCCGGCGGCGACGCGGTGGAACTGCCCTTCAAGGTCCAGGCTTTCTCGGTACCGGAGCGTTTCGTCGCGGCCGGAGCCGTCGACAGCCAGACCTACGAGACCTTCGCCATCCCCTACAATGCCATCCCCGCCGAGTCGAGCGTGGAGATCCGCCTGGCGCCCTCGGCGGCCCTCGGGGTGCTGGACGGCATCGAGGACCTCATCGGCTACCCCTACGGCTGCGTCGAGCAGACGATGAGCCGGGTGCTGCCCAACGCCGTCATCGGCCGCCTGGCCAAGGCGGTCCAGTTGGACGATCCCGAGCTGCTGGCGAAGCTGCCGGAGTACATGGCGGTCGGCTTGCAGAAGCTCTACGGCTTCCAGAACACGGATGGCGGTTGGGGCTGGTGGTACGGATCGACGGGCAACCTCTACACCACCGCCTACGTGCTGCACGGCTTGCAGCTGGTGGAGGAGGCCGGCTTCGTGGTGGACCCGCAGGTCATGGCCCGCGGCGTGGCCTGGCTGGCGGCCAACATCAACGCGCCCATCCAGCTGCCGGAGAAGCCGGACTCGGCGCAGGCTCCCGAGCCCAACATCCAGGCCTACGCCCTGTGGGTGCTGGCCCGCGCCGGCAAGCTCGACGCCGCCCTGGCCGACCAACTGCTGGCCGGTCGCGACACCTTGGACAGCTTCGCCCTCGGCAGCCTCACCTTGGCCCTGGCCGAGGGTGGGCGCGCCGCGGACGCGGACAAGGCGCTGGACGACCTGGTCGCCCGCGCCCGGACCAGCGCCACGACGGCCTGGTGGCCGCTGGATCGGGGCACGGGCGAGCGCTGGCCCTGGTACTACTGGTACGCGATGAGCTCGGGCGACAAGAGCACGGCCCTGGCCCTGGAGGCCCTGGCCACCCTGCGCCCCGAAGACCCGCTGGCGCCCAAGGCGGCCCGTTGGCTCTTGGAGCACAAGCAGGGATACGGCTGGTCCAGCACCCAGGCCACGGCCTTCAGCATCCTGGGGCTGACGGACTTCATCGCCGCCTCCGGCGAGCTGGACGCGTCCTACCGATGGCGCGCCGAGCTGGACGGCCAGGTGGTGGCCCAGGGCCAGGTGGACCGCGGCAACGTGGCCAAGGCCATTCCCAGCGTCGTCCTTCAGGGGGCCACGCTGTCCGCCGGGACCCATACCCTCAACCTGGTCAAGGAGGGCCGCGGCACCCTGTACTACACGGTGTTGGGGCGCATGGCCGTCTACCATCCGAGCTTCGCGCCGGCCAAGGCGGCCGCTCAGGGCATCCAGATCGACCGCAGCTACACGCCGATCGTGGGCCGTTCCGACGCGAACGGCTGGCATGTGGGCGACCTGGTCAGCGTAGAGCTGAACCTGACCCTGGACGACGCGGCCAGCTACCTGATCATCGAGGACAAGCTGCCCGCTGGTCTGGAGGCCTTGAACGAGAACCTGGACACGGAGACCAAGCGCCCGCCGGATGAGCGGCCCGGGAGGGACTGGCCCTGGTGGTGGTGGTACCGCTACGAGCGTAAGGAGATCCGCGACGACAAGGTCAGCTTCTTCAGCACCCAGCTGTCGGCGGGCGAGCACCGCTTCCAGTACACGGCGCGGGCCGTCACTCCGGGCACCTTCAGCGCCCGTCCGGCGGAAGCCTATGCCATGTATCGCCCCGATGTCTGGGGCCGCTCGGAATCCGAGCAGGTGCTGATCGCCGCCGACCGGGTGGCGGCGCGCCCCATCCTGACCGGTGACCATGACCGCGACTGCCGCCTGACCGACTTCGACGCCCGCCTGGTGGCCGGCGACGGGCTGGCCGGCAGCGGGCGCGACCTGACCGGCGATGGCCGGGTCTCGGCGCGCGACGTGGCCACTGCCGCCGGCCGGGCCCGCAAGGACCTGGCCTGCGGCGAGCAGGTGCCGCCCCTGGCCGCCGACGCGGGGACAGCCCAGCTGTTCCTGGTCGCCAGCGCTGTCCAGGGCCAGGAGGTGACGGTGGACATCCG
>JBGAUA010000199.1:0-5906 GCA_044228875.1 Anaerolineae bacterium | reverse complement strand
GTGGCGCTGCGCGACGGGGTGTATCGCCTGGCCTTGGGCCTGCGCCATCGCGACCTGCCGGCATACCTGGGTCGCTACGGCAGTCAGGCCGAGTTACTGGCGGAGGATGGGCAGGCCCGGCCGGGGCAGGACGGAAGCAAGGACGCAGCCCCGGGACGCGCCGACCTTGGTCTGGCCTTGGCGCTCCGATTGCGCGAGACCGAAGCGCTCGGCCGGCTGGGCGTCTTGATGACGGTGGCCGGTCCGATCGACGCGCAGAGCCAGCGCCTCATGGACCGACAGACTTCGCTGTTGGCCGCCGGCGGCATGCCCCTGGTCCGCCTGGACATGGGGGAAGACGGCATCAGGGCGACAATGCGATCCGTCGACGCGCGCGTGGCATTGCGGACGGCCGTCGGCCGCGGTGACTGGGACGGTCTGGCAGGCGAGCTGGCCGCGGCCTGCTGGTGACGGGGGCGAGCGCTCCCCTATCGGCGTCGCGATCCCGTCGGACCAGTTCCTGCCGGTGTCCGGACCATGCCCCGATCCATGTCGGGAGCCGTCCGGCCTTGTGTGGTTGAGGCGGTCAGGGCTGGCCGCGCGGCGCGGCGCGCGCGCCCGTTCGAGTCGGCGGCTGCCGTCGCCACCTCCCAGAATCGCTCCGACCAGCCGGCCTTCCCTTCGCCCGTCTTCGCGAATCGGGCGACCGCCGCGCGCATGGCCTGCTCGTCGGACCAGAAGGACGAGATCTGCGACCGGAAGCAGGCGATAGCATCGAGCCTGGCGGCCAGATCCCCCGCGTCGATCGGGAATTCAAGCGCCTGCCAACAGCCGGCGACGGGCGCGTCGGACAGGGCCTTGGCGCGAGCCCGGTTGTCCCCAGCATAAGGATAGTCCTCGTAATAGCGCAAGGTCACAAGCCGCGGATGGATCGAGACCAGCGCTTCGGCGGCCAGCCGGCAGAGGTGGTGGTCCACGTGATCGCCGATGCCCAGGGGCACCCAGAGCCGCAAAGGTCCGGCGGATTCGACGGAGGATCTGGAGGGCGACCGCGGGCATTGCTCCAGCCGGCGCCGCAAACGCATTGCAAGCGCCGCGGCAGCGGCTCTGTCCACTCCCGCCGCTCCAGCGAACAGGTCCGCGTCGCGCTCCGCCGCCCAGCGGCCGTCGGCTTCACGGCGATAGATGAGGTCCGGCCAGCGCAGGTGAACGACGGTGGCGCCGAGGCGCCTGCATGCCGCCCGGTCCTCAGCGCGGCGGCGGGCAACCATGGCCGCAGCGGTTGTTCGAGCCGTCTCTGTCGGCTGCCCCCACCGGGTGTGAAGGGCCTGGGCGTAGGTCGAGAGGGCCGCTTCCGGCGGAGCGGCGGCGCAGACGGTCAGGACCGTCACCGGGACGCCTCGAACCGCCAGGCGGTGGATGGTTCCACCGGCGGACAGGGCCGCGTCGTCCAAGTGCGGAGAGAGGAAGACCTGCGGCTGGGCTGCCGCTTGCGACGCGTCCATCGTGGAAGGTCCGTGTGGCCTGGATCAGGCTGGCGGCTCGGCCGCCGGGGTCGCCGCCGGGGCGCGCCGCGCCAGGTAGTCCTCGACGAAGAGGAGGCCCTGCGGCCCGGCACGGCGGATGATGTCGCGCAAGGCGCTCATGCTGGCAACCTCTTCGCGTTGCTCCGCGACGAACCACTGCAGGAACTGGGCGGCGATGTGGTCGCGTTCCTGGAGCGCGATGTCCATGAGCGCGTTGATGTGTCGCGTCACGTCGATCTCCCAGGACAAGGCCGCCGTCACCGCCTCCTCGGCCGAGGCGAAGTCGACGCGTGGCGTCGCCAATGCACCGATGCGCAACCGTCCGCCCGTCTCCGTCACGTAGCGGACGAACTTCATGGCATGCATCCGTTCCTCATCCGCCTGGCGGTAGAAGAAGGCCGCCAGCTCCGCCAGGCTCTCGCCTTCGAACCATGCGGCGATGCAGACGTATTGCAGGCTGGCCTCGAACTCTCGTCCCACCTGCGCGTTGACTGCGTCTTCCAACGCTGCGCTGATAAGGGCGGCGTTGACGGGCTGGCTCATGAGTGGGGCTCCTGTGGGGTGAACCGGTACCTCCGGTCGTTGCCGACCGTCCACACATGATAGCCCAGCCCTCGCCCTTCATTACCGTCCCTGGCCCATCTCCTGGTTCGTGCCATCGTTCATGTGCGCAGTCTGCCAACGGATGCTGTCAAGGGTCGCCAACGCAGCCAGCAGGGTGAGCAGTCCTACCAGGGCGATCAACGCGGCGTTCTCCCAAAGCGCGTTGCGCCAGGCTGCCGGCGCCGTGTCCAGCTCGCTGTCGAGCATGATCGGCGACGTGCCCAGGAGCAGGCTGCGCAAGTCGTCGACCGTGGCCGGCCGCTTCTCCGGATGTAGGGCCATGGCAGCCAGGATGGCGCCTTCGACCCGTGAACTGAGTTCAGGGTTCAGGCGCCGAGGACGCTGCAGGGCCGTAGGCAGCAGGAAGCGCTCCTGTGCGGTGGCCGGGACCCGTCGGGTCAACAGGTGGTATAACGTGGCGCCAATGCCGTAGATGTCCGTGCGCCCGTCTGTGTGGCCGGTGTCGCCGGCGTATTGCTCCAAGGGTGTGTAGGGCAGGGATCCAAGCCCGCGGGCCACCGTGAGCGTGCGCGGATCCATGGGATCCAGCGGCTTCACCAGGCCGAAGTCCACCAGTTTGATGCGACCGCCCTCGGTCAACTTGATGTTGGCCGGCTTGATGTCCCGGTGGAGGACCGGCGGAGACTGGGCGTGGAGGTAGCGTACGACGTCCAGCAGTTGGGCGGCCCAGCCGAGCACTTTCGCTTCTGGAAGAAACTCGTCGGCCAGGTTGGCTTCCTCCAGTACCTGCCGCAGGTCGGGGCCATCGACGAAGTCCATGACCAGGTAGTCGCAGTCCTGGGCGACAAAGGAGTCACTGACCTTGGGGAGGCCTGGGTGGTCCAGTCGCGCCAAGGTGCTTGCCTCGCGGCGGAACTGGTCGCGGGCCTGTTCGCGTAGGGCATGGGTCTCCCCGGGGTCCGGACGGATTTCCTTGACCGCGGTGACGCGACCCGGCAAGCGTAGGTCCTCGGCACGGTAGACAGCGCCGCCTCCGCCTTGACCTACCAGGGCAGCGATGCGGTAGCGGCCACGTAGAACGGTCCCCGGCTTGATCATGCCTGTCATTGAGACTAAGTTAAAGGGCACTGGGCGCAGGGAGTCAAGCCGGGTGGGGGGGCGTCTCCCCGCTTCGCGCCCGTCCGACGAGAACCTGGGACAGGGGAGTCAGGGGATCGCATGTCGCAAGAGAGCGCGATGCTCATTCTTCGTGGGCCGGAAGGCGTGCGCGAATGGGTCGTGGAGAACGAGTTGAGCATTGGGCGCGACGCCGCTTGCGATGTGCAGCTGGCCGATCGTCAGGTGTCGCGTCGGCACGCCGTCGTCAGGCGCCTGTCGGAGGGATGCGCGGTGTTCGATACCGGCAGCAAGAACGGGCTTTGGGTCAACGGTACACCGGTGGAAGGCATGGTGATGCTCTCCGACGGCGATGAGATTTCGGTGGCGGCCCGCTTCAAGCTGCGATTCGTGGACGTGGAAGCCACTGCACCCATCCACTTCGAAGAGCGGGGCTTGCGAATCGATCCCGATACCGTCGCTGTCTACGTCAACGGACGCTTGGTGGACCCGCCTTTGTCCCAACCGCAGTTCGAGCTACTCACCATGCTGGTTCGCGCGGGCGGCGGCATCGTCAACCGAGACGACATCGTCAGCGCCATCTGGGATGACCAGGACGGCTACGGGGTAACCGAGGACGCCCTGGACGCCCTCGTGCGCCGGCTACGCACGCGCCTGGCCGAGATCGACGCCACGCATCAGTATGTGGCGACGGTCCGGGGCTACGGCTTCAAGCTGGACCTGCCCTGATCCCGTGCGCATCGCGCTCGTCGGCCCCGGACAGCCATTTCGCGGGGGAATCGCCCAGCATACCGACCTGCTGGTCACGGCCCTGAGTCGATCGCATGAGGTGACGCACCTGGGCTTTCGGCGCCAGTACCCGCGCTGGCTCTTCGGCGGGCGCAGCGATCGCGATCCGTCTCTGCCGGCGCGAGGGGGCCGGTCCGAGCGGATCCTGGATCCGCTCGATCCCATCACCTGGTGGCTCACAGCCAAACGGCTCGCCGACCTCGCTCCGGACCTGGTCATCCTGCCGTGGTGGGTTCCATACTGGGCACCCAGCTTCAGCGCGACGCTCACCGGATACCGCCACCTGGCCGGGGCGTCGGCCGCTCCGGTCCTCTTCATCTGCCACAATGTCCTGCCCCACGACGCGTCCGGCCCCGTGATCCGCCTCCTGGTGCGCCACGCGTTGCGGCGCGCCGACGGTTGGATGCTGCACGGAAGCTCCGACGAGGAGGCGCTGAGGCGCCTTCTGGGCCGTGATCTGGCCCGCCGCGAGGCCGGTGGCCGCCAACGGGTCTTTCGCGGATTCCTGCCGCTGTTCGATCTGGGCGTCGTGATGGAGCGGGAGGATGCGCGAGCGTTGCTCAGCCTGCCAACCGATGTGCCGGTTGCGTTGTTCTTTGGCTTCGTGCGCCCCTACAAGGGGCTGCAGCTGCTCTTGGCCGCCTGGCCGCGGGTACTGCAATCCTTGCCGGGCAGTCGGCTGCTGATCGTCGGCGAATTCTGGGAGCCGGTGGACGCGTTCTGGAACCGGGTGCGGGACCTCGGGATCGAAGACAGTGTCATCCTGGTCGACCGCTACGTGGCGGACGAGGAACTGGGCGGGTACTTCGGCGCAGCAGATGTGGTGGCAATGCCCTACCTGTCAGCGACCGGCAGTGCCGTGGCGCCCCTGGCATTGCGCTTCGGTCGACCGATGGTCGCTACCGCGGTCGGAGGCATCCCAGAGGCGGTCGAACACGGGCTCAGTGGCCTGCTCGTACCGCCAGGCGACGCGCGGTCGCTCGCCGACGCATTGATCGCGGTTCTGGGGGACAGGGCCCTGCGCGATCGATTGACAGCGGGTGCCGAAGCGGAGCGGGGTCGCTTCGGCTGGGCGGAACTGGTGTCGAGGATCGAGGCGGCGGCCACGTGTCTGCGCGCAGCCGAATGAGCTACCAGGGAATGTGCTGCTCGAAGGCTAGCCCAGCATCGTCGACACGCCGACCGGCCGCGGCCAACAACGACTGGGTCGCGGCCCCCCAGACGTCAACGGCAGTTTCAGGCGTCGAGGTGCTGTCGGATCGCTTCGCGCAACTCATCGATCGTCGCGTGACGCTTGGTTTCCTTCTTGGAGTAGACCAGATCCTCGTCAACGGTGACCTCGAAGACCCCGCCACGAGACGGTTGCAGGGTGACCCCGTCCAACTGGAGGGCGAACTCGCCCAGGAGCGCTTCCGTCGCACGGACGGCTTGCGGTAGGTAGTTTCAAGCGGCGCAGTACTCGATGTTGACCTTGTGCTTCATGAAACACTCCTAGGTGTCCGGCGAATCGGACGGCGACGGCCCTCGACGAGCGACCTGTGCTATTATAGCGGATGCAGTGGCTGAGCCGTGCAAGGCGGCCCCTGGAGGTCGAGGGGCTGCCTTGGTGAATGGGACGATGACCTGCCTCGAGACGTTCTGAGACCTGATTCGGACATTGGGTGCTTGACACTGCGGCCGTAAGCCTGTAAGATGATCGTCCGTTGCGAACCTAGGCAATCAAATAACCCGGTGATCACGGGGCATCGCCCTAGTCGGAGGGGTGTTGCGGTGATGAATTCGCCGTGCGACCTTCGAAGGCCGCGTTTTTATGCCTAGGTGGCGGGACAGGGTGCGGGTCACTCTGGCAGATGGTGCACCTTTACAGAAGAAGAGAGGGAAGGAAAGGGTCGTCAGGGCCATGCGGTCGACGGTGCGGGGAGCTTTCGGGCG
>JBGAUA010000198.1:0-5949 GCA_044228875.1 Anaerolineae bacterium | reverse complement strand
ACCGCCACAGTCAGTAACTTCGGACCCCGCGGTTAGCTAAGAGAGCACCTCGCGCTCAGTAACCTCGGACATCGAGGTTAGCTAAGCGTCCGGGCGCAGCTTGCCTCGCGCCGTCCACGGGCTAGGCGCCCGGCAAATCCTTGGGTTTCTCGTCCCCGGTCCCGAATCCGAGCACTCGCGCGTCTCATTGGGCAGAGGATCCCCACCTTCGCCAAACCATGAGACCGCAACCATCAGTGCCCATACCCTTGCTGAAGCGCGACGGCGGCAGATCACGCGGATGCCGTCGACATCCACAGGAAATGATGCCATAATCGCGAGCAGATGATGCCGTAAACGCCGGCAGATGATGCCGTAATCGTGGAGCTATGATGCCTTCATAACCACCTTATGAAGGCATCATAAGCACCCTATGAAGGCATCAAATCCCGGATCCTCCGCCGTGAGGGCTGACAGTTCATTCCGAGACGCCAATCGCCGCAGCCCGTGGGACCCGTGCACAGAGCGCTGCAGCCCATTCCCGGCGCCTCTGCCAGTACCGAATGCGCCTGAAGGCGGCCACCTGATCCGGCGTCGCTCCGTCCGCCGCGGCCAAGCAGCTGCCACCTCACCGCCCCAGGTACGCTTCGATCTGCGCCTTCCCCGCCTGGTAGGTCCCCGTGACCAGGTGCTCCCGGAAGCCCAGCCGCTCGTTGATGCCCAGCATCGCCGCGTTGCTGGCGGCGTTGCTGGTGTTTACCCAGCGGAGCTTGTCGGAGGCGTAGCGGATCCGGGCGAACTGCAGCATGCGGGCCTTGATCAGCTTGCCCAGCCCCAGGCCGCGGGCTCGCGGATGGACTCCGGTGAAGAACTGCTGCAGCTGGTCCGGCGCATAGGGGTACCAGCCGGCGTCGGTGACGGCCACGATCTCCCCCTGCGGATCCCGCACCAGCACCACGTGATGGTCCGCCTCCTGGATGTCCGCCTCCTCGTATTGGGAGGCCATGTCCTTGGGCGTGAACCGCCAGTCGCCCATGTCCAGTCCATCGCGTGGCGCGTGGCGCTGCAGCTCCTCCACCGCCGCGCAGTACTCGCTCCAGAGGGCCTCCGGCAGGCGGTGCTCATGAAGCGCAACGACATAACCGGGCGCGGTCTCGCCCGCCGAGGCCACCCAGCGGTCCACCATGTCCCAGTCCAGCGCGTCCAGATCGGCGCGGCTGCGGCGGTCGATCTGCCGCGGCTCGCCGCAGATGGCGCGCATGAAGGGGTGCCCGTCCGGATCGTCGACGTAGACCGTGAGCGTGGTGGCACCGGTCAAGGGCATCCAGGCCAGGGTGCGCTCCAACCAGCTTCGACCGATGCCGCGGCGTCGCCAGGGCTTCAGGACCGCCCCGAAGGATCGGAGGATGTGGCCGTTGGCCTCGTGGTTGGCCGTGCCCGGCCGGCAGGCCATGCCGCCGAACGAAGCGACGATCCGATCACCTTGCGCCACGACGAAGTGGTAATGCGCATCGTCCTCGTCACGAAGCAAGGCCCGCAGGGAGTCCGCATAGGTGTCATCCGGGGAGAAGGGCCAGTCGGGATCCCCCCGTTCCTCCCAGCGAGCGCGGCGGTAGACGTGGTACCGGCGCCACAGGTCGTCGTCGGCGCTGTTCGGGTCGAAGGGAATCTCCTCGAAGCGCTGTTCCATCGTGCTGTCTCCTTTTCGACGACGCCGAGCAGCCTGTCCGCATCGGCATGCCTCGTCCAGATGCGGAGCGTCGCGTTTGTCGGCCGGACTGCAGGCACTCCCGTCAGGACGATCACCATGGTACCCCACAGTGTCGGCCCGCGTGCGCGAAAGTCGGACGCAAATCGGAGCGTCGCGACCCTCCTAGGGCCGGAACGGATTGCAGGACCCAGGACCGCCTGGCGGTTGAAACCGGCGGCCGGTCTGATTGACGCCGCCCCCCGCAAGGCCTAACCTTGCACCGGCTCGTCCCGGTAGTCCCTGTCACGCTGCATCCGGAACCGTGCTTGCCGTCGAGCGGTCCCGTCGTCCCTCCGGAGACCCAGGAGTTGCCGCGCCCATGTTGATCATCCAAGCCCACCTGGCGACCTTCGACGACGACCACCGGCTGTTGCCGGGCGGGCGGATCCTGGTGGGCGATGACGGGCGCATCGTCGCCGTCCTCGAGGCCGGCGAGCCCCTGCCGGCGGCCTTCGCCGCCGCGCGTAGCATCGCCTATGACGGATTCGCCTACCCCGGCCTGATCGACAGCCACAACCACATCCCCTACAACACCATTGGCCTGTGGACCATCCCGACGCGCCCCGAGCCCTTCGTCGATCACAACGAGTGGACCCGGCCGGTGCTGTACAACCGCCAGATCACCGCGCCGCAGCGCCTGCTCGGCTGGGCCGCCGGGCCTTCCCTGCTCGCCTACGTCGAAACCAAGGCCCTGCTCGGCGGCACCACCACCATCCAGGGCAGCGGCAACCCCGCGGCGGCGGCCGGGGTGCTGGCGCGCAACCTGGATTCCGAGCACTTTTCCGTGGGCGAGGACCGTTACCGCGTCGACACCATCGTAAAGCGTGACGTTGCTGGTTTCGACTCCGTGCGCGCTGCCATGGCCCGCGGCAACGGCTACATCTACCACCTGGCCGAGGGCGTCGACCGGCCGGCGATGGCCGCCGAATGGCAGCTCGCCCTGGACGGCGGCGTGATCCGCGAGCGGCTCATGGCCATCCACGGTACCGGGCTGTCCAAAGCCGAGCTGGGCAAGCTGGCCGAGGTCGGGGCCACCCTGGTGTGGTCGCCCTTCTCCAACCTGTGGCTCTATGGTGGCACCGCCGACATCCTCACTGCGCGCGCCAAGGGCCTGCGCCTCTGCCTGGGCTCCGACTGGGCGCCCTCCGGCACGCGCAACGTGCTCGGCGAGCTGAAGGTGGCCAGCCTCTGGAACCAGGACCCCGCCGCATGGTACCCGCCGGGCGCCGCCGTACCGCCTCTGCCCGCCGCGCCCTTCGCCGACCAGGACCTCTGCGACATGGTCACGCGCAACCCCGGAGACGCCGTCGCCCTGGTCTACGGCCCGCAGGTCGGGCGCATCCAGGCCGGCTACCTGGCCGATCTCATCCTCGTCCGCGCGCGACAGGCCGACCCCTACCGGAACCTGATCGAAGCCGTTGAGGCCGATGTCGAGCTGGCGCTGGTGGGCGGTGAGGCGCGCTGCGGTACCCAGGACCTCGTCGTCGCCAGCGGCGTCAAGGGCACAAGCGTGGTCGCCGTCGCCGGGAGCGGGGGGGCGCACAAGCGCCGGGTGCTGATCCGCAACCCCAAAGACCCCAGCAAGACGATGACCTGGACAGCGGTCCTCAAGCGGCTCAAGGCCGTGCGCCGCAGCCCCGAAGTCGCCGAGCAGGAGATCGCCCTGGCCCTGGCCCTCGCCGGGGCTGGCGGTGATTCCCTTTTTGTCGTCGAAGGCGACATGCCCTTCGGCGACCCCGGCGACGGCGCCTTTGCCGGGCCCGCCGAGCGGCCCAAGACGGTGCCGATTCCCGAAATCGACCCGCCCTGGCATGACGGGGCATACTTCGACGCCGTCGACGCCCATTCCTACCATCGCGGCCTGCTTTCGCCGCTGCGTCGGTTCTACGGCTTCTGACGCTGTGCCCCCATGACCGCCCTGCCCCCGCCCCTCCAGCTGCAACCCGCGGAGCGCCGCGATCTGGTGCTGGTGACGCAGCGCCTCCTCGGCGACCTGTACTGCCACCTGCCGCAGAAACGGGCGCGCTACGGCGCCGATCCCGTCGTGCGCCTGCAGCGGATGCTCGACTCCGGCGACCTGGCGGCCCGCGGACCCATGTCCCACCGGCTCTTCATCGATGCGTACCTGTCCGTCTTGCACGGCCTGCGCGATCTGCATACCGGGCTGACCTTCGACGATCCCAAGCTCCGGGGACGGGTGGCCGCCTTGCCGCTGTTCATCGAGCGCTGCGGCAGCGCTCGGCGGCCGCGCTACCTGGTGACCAAGACGGCCGCGGACATCGACGCGGCGGTCGCCAAGGGCGCAGAGGTCACCCATTGGAACGGCGTGCCCATCGACGTCGCCGTCTCGCGCCTGGCGGCCCATACCCGCGGCGCCAACGCCGCCGCCGCCCTGGCGCGCGCCGTCGAGCACCTGACCGTGCGGCCCCTGGATGAGTTCATGCAACCCGACGAGGACTGGGTGACGCTCACCCTGGCCGACGGCGCCGAGCATCGACTCCTGTGGCGCAGCATCAGCGGCCGCAAGGCCGCCGAAAGCCTGGACGCCGCCGACGCGGACGTCGCCCTGGGGCTCGACCATACCGGCCGATCCAACCAGGTGGTGAAGCGAGACCTGTTCACCAGCCGCTCGGGCGGCCCGAGCGACTGCTTCCGGCATGAGACGCGCCAGATCGGCGGGCGCCGCGTCGGCTACCTGCGGCTGTACTCCTTCGTCCCGCGCAACCTGTTCACGGTCGGCGAGACGCTGGCCGCGGCCTTGCGCAGCTTCGAGGCCGACGCGTGCAGCGGCATCATCGTCGACATCCGCAACAACCCCGGCGGGGCCATCGTCCTCGCCGAGCAGATCCTGGGCCTGCTCAAGGCCGACCCGGCGATCGCGCGCTTCAGCTTCCTGGCCACGGCGCTCACCCGGCAGCTCTGCGACCATGACGACGCGCTGCGCCCCTGGGCGGTCTCCGTGCGGTCGGCATCCACCACCGGCGACGCCTTCTCGGCCGCGCTGCCCATCACCGACCGCCGCTTCATCCCCGCCCAGGTCACCGACCTGCCCGCCATCCTGATCACCGACGCCACCACCTACAGTTCGGGCGACATCTTCGCGGCCGGCTGGGTGGACAACGGCATCGGGCCGATCATCGCCACCGCGTCGACCACCGGCGCCGGCGGCGCCAACGTGTGGACCTTGAACCAGATCCGCAGCCGCCTGCCGGAGGAGCAGGCAGCCGAGCTGCGGCTGCCGCCGGGTCTCGACCTGCGCCTGTCGGTGCGCCGGGCCCTGCGCGCCGGCAACTCGGACAGCCTGCCCATCGAGGACCTCGGTGTGCGGCCGACGACCCCGGAACACATCCTGGAGCCGGACGACCTGCTGGGCGACAACGGTCCCTTGCTGGCCGCGGCGGTGCGACGGCTGCCGCGGCGGCGGCGTCTACCCACCCATCGTCGCTAGCCCAGTCGTCGGTCTGCTGTAGCGCTCGCCGCACGCCCCAGGAATGCATTCCGGGGCTCTACCATCGGACGGTCCCCGCGGGACGGTACGGCGGAGCGAACCCGCGGGAGTCCTTCCGCCCAGATGGTTATCGGGTCAAGCCGACCTGGGGGAATCTTGGATCCAGTGGTGTACCAGTGCGCCCACCGCAAGCGTGCCCCACTGCTCGATCGCCTTCCGCTATCCTTCCCCCCGTGACCATCCCCGCGCGAGCCGCCATCCTCCTGGGCTCGAACCACGAGCCTCGCCGCAACCTGCGCCATGCCGTCGCCCGCCTGGCGCGCATCGGCCGCATCCTCGCGGTGTCGCCCGTCTACCTGAGCGAGGACGTCGCTGCGGCGGCCGGAACAGGCAGCGGCGCCCCCTACCTCAACGCGGCCCTGCTCCTCGAGACCAGCCTTTCGGCCGCCGAGCTCAAGCGCCAGGCCCTTCGGCCCCTCGAGGCCGAGCTGGGGCGGGTCCGCGACGCGGCGGGTGCCGCTGATCCTGACTCGCCCGATCCCGCGGCGCCCGATTCCATCGCGCCCGTCCCCATCGACCTGGACCTCGCCCTCTACGACGACCTGGTCCTCGACGATCCGGCGCTGGGCCTCCGTCTGCCCGACCCCGCCATCCTCCTCCATCGCCACGCCGCGCAGCCCCTGGCGGACATCCTGCCCGACTGGCGCCATCCCGTGGATGGCCGCAGCCTCGCGCGGATCGCCGCGGACCTGGTCGCCGATGCTCCCCCTCC
>JBGAUA010000197.1:0-6007 GCA_044228875.1 Anaerolineae bacterium | reverse complement strand
CTTGTTTCGTCTCTAGATCGGTTGTCGGCAGGCGGACCCTCGCCTGCGTTCGCTCAAGCCACGGTGGGCGCCCCGGGGATCGGCCGGTGCCGTGCGGCGCCAGCCGCACCCGGCCCCTCAGGCCTTACTCGCTCGCCTTGGCTTCGCGGTACTCGGCGAGCATGCGGGAGTAGACGTTGCCGAGGTCGGCCGCCGAGGCCTTGCCCTTCTTGCCGCGGCCGGTCGCGTCGCCACGGTCCGATCCGTCCGCGTCCTGCCCCATCGCCCGCCGCATGGCCAGCTCCATGGCGGTCGGCATCTGCTCTTCGGGCTGGCCGGCGGTGGCCGCCTCGGCATCCTCAGCGTTGCGGGACGCGCGATGGGCCTGCCGGGAAGACGCGGCGTCGGCCGCCGCCGCGGCCTTTGCCGCAGCCTCTTCCTTGCCCGGATCCGTGGCCAGGCCCACCATGCTCAGGCTGACGCGGCGGCGGGCGGCGTCGACTTCCTTGACCCGCACTTCCACCGAATCGCCGACCTTGACGATGTCCTGCGGCTTCTCCACGAAGCCGCTGGACATCTCCGACACGTGGACCAGGCCCTCCGTGTCCGAGTCGATGTTCACGAAGACGCCGTAGGCGGCGATGGAGGTGATCTTGCCGTTCAGCACCCGACCGGGCGCGAGGGCGTCCATCGGGTTGGCGGGACGCGTGCGCATGGTCAGGCTGATACGGTTCTTGGCCGCATCGACCTCCTTGACCCAGACCTCCACCTCCTGGCCGCTCTTGAGCACCTCTTCGACGCTGCGCACCGGCCGGCCCGGCAGCTCCGTCATGTGGACCAGCCCGTCGGTCATCGCGCCGATGTCGACGAAGGCGCCGAACTTGGACAGACCGACGACCTTGCCGGTATAGCGGGCACCCAGCGGCACCTCGGCGACCGGGGTGCGCGGACGGCCGCGACGGGCGGCGACTTCCGGGTCGGAGCCCGTGGTCATGGTGCTGGGGGTGGCTTCGGTGTCGGTGGTGGTGGTCATGGTCCTGGATCTCCCTGGGCGCAGCCGCGGCTCCGTGCGGGCCGGGCGCGCAGACAAAGTCGTCTTGCTGCAAGACGTATCTGTTCAGCATATCACGGCGCAGACGCCGGGTCAATGATGCGGTCGGCATCGGGCCGGCGGGCCGGCCGCTGGCCTCCGCCCGCGCGCGGGTCTACCATAGCGCGCCATGGACCGGACCTCCCCCCTGCAGGCCTACTGGCTGCTGTCGCGCACCCACACCTACAGCCTGCTCCTGGCGCTGCCGCTCCTCCTGGCCTATGAACTGCTCCTGCTCCTGATCAACCGCCTGCGGCCCGGCGACCGCGATGTGGCCAACATGGCGGAGCTGGCGCTGCGCCGCGTCCTGGCCGGCATCGGGGCGGGCGGCGCCGCTGTCCTGGTGGTGGCGCTGATCGCCGTCGCCCTGCTGTTGATCGGGCGGGAACGGCGCCTCCAGCCGGCCCTTCCGCTGTGGCCGCTGCGCAGCTGGGTCTTCGCCGCCATGCTGCTGGAAAGCGCGTTCTGGGCCCTGGTCCTGGGCCGCGGCGTCGGCTGGCTGACCGCGCGCCTGGCCCTGGGGCCGTCGTCCGGGGGATCGTCCGCCCTGGCGCTCGGCGCCCAGTCGCTCTCACGGGGCGAGGGATTCGTCCTCTCCCTGGGCGCCGGCCTCTTTGAAGAGCTGCTCTTTCGGGTCATCCTGGTCAGCGGCGCGTCCGCCGCGCTCCTGGCCCTGCAGCGCGTGGCCGTCGTCGGCGACTTCCTGTCCCAGCTGGGCCTGGCCGGAGCCACGCGCACGACGCTCTTCGTGTCGGTGCTTTCCGCCTTGTCCTTCAGCCTCATGCATTACGTGGGCGGCTACGGTGATCGCTTCCAGCTGGCCTCCTTCACCTTCCGCTTCCTGGCGGGCCTGGCCTTCACCGTCGTCTACCTCTGGCGCGGCTTCGGCATCGTCGCCTGGTCGCACGCCCTGTACGACATCGGCGTCTACTTGCTGTCGCCGCCGACCGGCAGCTGACAGGCACCGGAGCATGCCCGCGGGCGCGGCGAGCCTGCGCGCCTTCCGCCTGGCCTTCGGCCTGCTGGGCCTGATCGGCGCGCTGCGCTTCTTCGCTCGGGGCTGGCTGCGCGACCTGTACCTGCTGCCGGCCCACCACTTCAGCTACCTGGGCTTCTCCTGGCTGCGACCCTGGCCCCGGGCGTGGATGCTGAGCCTGCACCTGGGCCTGCTGGCCGCCGCCGCGGCGCTGGTCGCCCTGGGCATCCGGCCGCGTCGCGCGACCGGGCTCTACCTCCTGCTCTTCGTGATGGTGGAGCTGTGGGACAAGGCGGCCTACCTCAACCACTACTACCTCGTCAGCCTGCTGGCGGGACTCCTGTGGGTGGCCGCCCTGAATCGCCCGGCGACAGGCCCGAGAGACGGCTTGCCGGACTGGCTGTTGACCGCTCTGCGACTGCAGTTCGCCATCGTCTGGACCTACGCCGGACTGGCCAAGCTCCAGGGCGACTGGCTGCTGCGCGGCCTGCCGCTGCGCCTGTGGCTGCCCACGCGGTCCGACCTGCCGCTCGTCGGCGGTCTGCTGGCTCTGCCGGCAACCGCCATGGCGGCCAGCTGGGCCGGCGCGTTCGTGGACCTGGCCGCGGCGCCGGGACTGCTGTGGCGGCCAAGTCGACCCTGGGCACTGGCATTGCTCTGGGCCTTCCACCTGGCCACGGGGCTGCTCTTTCCGCACATCGGGCTCTTTCCCCTGTACATGCTGGCCGGGACCACCCTCTTCCTGGCCCCCGACTGGCCTCGGGCCCTGGCCGATCTGGTCGGTCGCGGCGGCCGGCGCGACCGCGCCGCCTGGGATGCCGTGCTGGGCCACCGCTTCCTCGGGCGGACGTCGGCCATGCCGGGCTCGCGCCTCGGTCGATGGGCCTTCGCCCTCTACTTCGCCCTGCAGCTCGCCCTGCCCCTGCGTCACCGGCTCTACCCGGGCGACGTGCTGTGGACCGAGGAGGGATTCCGCTTCAGCTGGATGGTGATGCTGGTGGAGCGCAGCGGCTGGCTGCGCTACGAGCTGCGCGATCCCGTCGACGGGCGGCGCTGGACGGTGGACGCGTCCGAGTTCCTCACCCCGCTGCAGCGACAGCAGGCCGCCACGCAGCCGGACATGGTGTTGGAGGCGGCGCATTGGCTGGCCGCGCGCTACCGTGCGGAGGGTCACGGCCCCGTGGAGCTGCGGGCCGATGCCTGGGTGTCGCTGAACGGTCGGCCGGCGCGCCGCCTGGTGGACCCGTCGGTGGACCTGGCGACGCGCCGACGCGGCCTGGCCCCCGCGGACTGGCTGCTGCGATGAGCGCGCGTCGGCCCGAAAGGTCCCGGTCTGGAGCGGGTTGGTCCGGGCTGCGGACGATCGCCCTTGATCGGACCGGGATCAACCCGGTTGCGGTCGGGCGCCAACCGCTTCGAATGGCCGCGGCCAACCACGTGTCTGGATCGGGCGCGGGTCGATCGCTATGCTAGGCGCCGGCAAGAGGAGGAGCCCACCGACCATGACGAGCGCGACTCGCCGCATCCTGAACCTGAGCCTCAGCCTGACCATCACCCTGTCCCTGATCCCGGCCGCGGCGGCCTGCCGCCCGGTGGCCGATACCTCGCCGGGCGAAGGCCCCCGCGCCGACGCCCTGCGCGCCTACGCCGACATCGTCCACGCCAGCTACGCCGACAGCGCCGCGAAGGCCGCGGCCCTGACAGCGGCCATCGAGGCCTTCCTGGCGACGCCCACCGATGCCGCTCTGGCCGACGCCCGCAGGGCCTGGATCGCCGGGAACAGCGCCTTCAGCCAGACCGAGGTCTTCCGCTTCTACGGCGGGCCCATCGACGCGCCTGGAACGGGGCCCGAGGGGCGCCTCAACGCCTGGCCCCTGGACGAGGCCTACCTGGACTACGTGGAGGGCCGGCCCGAAGCCGGCCTGGTGCAGGCCGGCGCCACGCATCCACAGCTGACCACCGAACTGCTGCTGGCCCTCAACGCGCAGGGCGGCGAGACCCAGGTCAGCACCGGCTGGCATGCCATCGAGTTCCTGCTCTGGGGCCAGGACCGGAGCACTGAAGGCCCGGGCGCGCGGCCCGCGGCGGACTACCAGCCCGGCGCGGGGCCCAACGTCGAGCGCCGCCGCGAGCTGTTGCGCCTGATGGCGGCGCAGCTGGAGGCCGACCTGCGGAGCCTGGTGGCCGCCTGGGACCCGGCGGCCGCCGACAACTACCGCGCCGAGTTCCTCGACCTGCCGCCGGAGGAAGCCCTGGGCAAGGTCCTGACCGGCATGGGCAGCCTCTCCGGCGCCGAGCTGATGGGCGAGCGGATGACCGTCCCCTTCTCGACCCAGGACCAGGAGGAAGAGGTCAACTGCTTCTCCGACACCAGCCTCGTCGCCTTCCTGGGGGATCAGGACGGCATCGGCAACGTCTGGCGCGGCGCCTACGGCGACACCGCGATGGGCCCCGGTCTCGGCGCGCTCCTGGAGGCCGAAGGCCACCAGGCCCTGGCCGCCGAGCTGGGCCAGGCCCTGGACGCAGCGCGCGAAGCCATCGCCGCCATCCCGGCGCCCTTCGACCAGGCCATCCTGGGCATCCCGGGCAGCCGCGGCCCCCAGGCCATCGAAGCGGCCCTCGCCGCCCTGGAGCTGCAGACCGCCCTCCTGGGCGAGGCGGCGACGGCCCTGGGCGTCACGGTGCGGCCGGCGGAGTAGCCCTTGCCGCGCATGACACCCGCCAGCGCGCTCAAGGCCTTCGCGGCACCGCTGCTGGTCGCCGCGGGCCTGGCCCTGCAGGCCTGCGGCGGCCAGACCGCGCGTCCCGGCCCGCCCGCCGGGGTCGATCTGGCGGCGACCGCGACACCCGCGGGACCGGACGCCGGCGACCTGGTGGCCGCGGCCACGCGACGGTCGGCCACGGCCGGGGCGCCGCCCACGGCCATGGACCCCCGCGCCCGGCTGGGCGGCGACACGACGGTGGCCGACCGCGGGCGCAACGCCTTCGGTCTGCCGGCGGCCAACCTGCCAGCCGCCGCCCGGCGCGACTTCACCCTCGGCAAGAGCTTCTTCAACGTCAACTGGGTGAGCGCTCCGGCGTCCACCGCGGGTCGCGACGGCCTCGGCCCCACCTTCAACGCCCAGTCCTGCGCCTCCTGCCATGTCAAGGACGGCCGCGCCGCGCCGCCCGATGCCGACCAGCCCCTGCGCCCGGGCCTGCTGCTGCGCCTGAGCGGTCCGCAGACCGCCGCCGGCGCGCTCCCGAATCCCGCCGCGGCCTACGGCGGCCAGCTGCAGGACCGGGCCAACCTGGGCATCCCCACGGAGGGACGGCTGCTGATCACGGTCACCGAGCGAACGGGCCGTTACGCCGACGGGGAGGCCTATTCCCTGTCGGCCCCCCACTACGCGGTGGCCGACCCGGCGTTCGAGCCCCTGGGCCCGGAGGTCCTTGTCAGCCCGCGCATCGCTCCGGCCCTGGTCGGGCTGGGACTCCTGGAAGCGGTCGAAGCGGCGAAGCTCATCGCGGCGGCCGATCCGGACGACGTTGACGGAGACGGGATCAGCGGAAGGGCGGCGGACCTCGCCTCGGACCGCCTGGGGCGCTTCGGCTGGAAGGCCGGTCAGGCGACGCTGCGGGAACAGGTGGCCCTGGCCTTCCTGGAGGACATCGGGATCACGTCGGAGCTGCACCAGGCGCAGAACTGCCCGCAGGCGCAGCGGGCCTGCGCGGCGGCGCCCGAAGGCGGCCGGCCGGAGCTGAACGCGGCCAAGCTGGACCAGGTGACCTTCTACTGCCAGACTCTCGCCGTGCCGGCCCGCCGGCGCCTCGACCACGCGCCCGCGGCGCGGGGCGACGTCGTGCGCATCGTCGGCTTCGGCTACACGCAGCCCGGCGCGGCCGACGCCGCCGACCTCGGCGCGCTCCACCGCGGCGAGGCGACGGTGCAGTCGGTCGAGGCCAACGTGTTCTCCACGACG
>JBGAUA010000196.1:0-6044 GCA_044228875.1 Anaerolineae bacterium | reverse complement strand
GAGGAATCCCATCACTGGCGTGGCATGGCCCTGCGCGGCCTGGGGCGGGAGGACGAAGCGGTGGCGGCTTTCCAGGCTGCGCTGCGATACAACCCGGGATTTGTGCCGGCGCGGGAGGCACTGGGGAACGGCCAGCAACAGCCGTAGGCTTCCAGTGCCGCGCGTCGTGGCGGACGGAAGCTGGTGGCCCAAGCCCTCCGGATGCAGATCAGCGCTTGGCCATTCTCGGATCCAACAGATCCCGCACAGCGTCTCCCACCAGGTTCCACGACAGGCTGAAGAGCATGATCGCCACACCTGGGAAGGCCACAATATACCAGTCTTTCACCAAACTGGGAACCCGGTCGCGCGCGCTGGAGATCATCTGCCCCCAGTCGGCGTAGCCGTCGGGCACGCCGAGGCCGAAGAAGGCCAGGGCGGCGAAGGAGAGCACGATGGTGCCGATCTCCAGGCTCGCCAGGACCAGCACCGGAAAGATGGCGTTGGGCAGCAGGTGGCGGAGGATGATGCGCGCGTCGCTGGCGCCCAGGCTGCGGGCGGCCCAGACGAAGTCTCGCTGCTTCAACGACAGGATGTCCGAACGAATCAGCCGCGCGTAGCCCGTCCAGCCGAAGACGATCAGCGCGATCATCGCCGGCATGACGCCCTCGATGCGGTTGGGGATCACGTCGTGCATGGTGAAGCTGCCAATGCCGATCGAGAGGATGGCCTCCGGCACCACGTTATGGATCTGCACCTGCTGCAGCACCGTGGCGAAGGTGATCGCCGCCAGGATGAACGGCACCGCCTGGAAGATCTCCACCACCCGCATGATGCCCTCGTCGATCCACCCGCCGTAGAAGGCCGACACTGAACCCACCGCCAGACCGAGCAAGAGGGAGAACCCGGTGATGAACAGGCCCACCTTGAAGGCCGTCCGCGTGCCCCAGATCACGCCGTAGTAGATGTCGTACTGCGTCGCCGTCGTGCCCCACTTCCAGCGCTCTACTTGACTCGGAGGTTTCGGCTCCGTGCCGTAGCCGTAGCGCGGCACCTTGTAGGGGTCGCGACCGCAGACGTTCTGGTAGCGAGGCTCCGGCGGGCAGGGGGCCAGGACCGGGGCCAGCACCGCCACCCCTACGAAGCCCACCAGCAGCAGCAAGCCGAAGAGCGATGCCGGATTGCGCAGCAGGCCCAGCAGCACCCGGCGCAGGCTGCGTGGATCTTCCTGGCGATCCGCCAGGGCGTGCCGCTCTTCGACGTCCCTCAGGATCTGGGCCATCAGGCGGCGGCGCACTTCCTCAGGGGCCAGGTGGGCCGGCGCGTCCTCGTGCCCGGGCATGTTGGCGTCGGCAGCCGGCTTCGGCTCGGCGATGGTGTCCATGTTGGCCTCAGTTGTAGCGGACGCGCGGATCCATCCAGGCATAGAGCAGGTCGATGAGCAGGTTGCCCACCACCAGCACCGTGCCCGAGAACATCATGAAGCCCAGCACCGTGATCACGTCCAGGTTGGCCGCGGCGTCGACGAAGCGCTTGCCGATGCCGGGCCAATGGAACACCGTCTCGGTGATCGGCGCGCCGCCCAGCAGGCCGATGAGCTGCGCTCCCGCGATGGTGGTGACGGGCAGCATGGCGTTGGGCCGGGCATGCTTGCGGATCACCACCGATTCGGCCAGGCCCTTGCTGCGCGCCGTATTGACGTAATCCTGACGCAAGGTCTCCAACATGCTCGAGCGCGTGATGCGCATCAGGATGGCCCAGCTGATGTATGAGAGCGTGACCACCGGCATGATGATGTGCTTCAGGGCGTCCACGAAGACATCGAGCCGTCCGTTGAGCAGGCTGTCGACCGTGTACATGCCCGTGGCCTCGAACCAGGCGGGGTTATCCACCACCCGCTGCAGCTGTGGTGTCAGGCGTCCGCCGGTGGGCAGCCAGCCCAGGTACACCGCGAAGAACATCAGCAGCAGCAATCCGGCCATGAACGCCGGGAGGCTCGTGCCGATGATGCTGAAGATGCGCAGCACGTGGTCGATCGGCTGGTTATGCCGCAGGGCGGCGATCACGCCCAGGTTGATGCCGATGAACACGATGGGGACGATCGCCCATAGCGCCAGCTCGGCCGTGGCCGGCAGATGGTCGAAGATGACCTTGGCCACCGACTCCTTGCCCGTCTGGGAAAAACCCAGGTCGCCGTTCAACAGCTTGCCGATCCACCGACCGTACTGGATATGGATGGGATCATCCAACCCATAGGTGGCGATGGTCCGCGCCAGGTCGCCCGGCTTCTTGGGGATGTCCGGCGTGTAGAGCGCGGCCCGGACGCCCAGGGGAAGCAGGCTGATCATGCCGAAGATGAGGATCGTGAGCCCGAACAAGGTGAACGGCAGAATGAGCGTGCGACGGATGATGTAGGTGGTCATGGGCGGCAGCTCGCTGGTGTCGAGGCCAGGAAAGGGATGCGGGTCGGGAAGGTGACACGGGCGGCGGCGACACCCGGTCGCCGCCGCCCGCCGGACCGTCGTCTATTCCTTGCTCAGCGTGTAGTACCAGAGCCCCGTCTGCAGGGGGTGGTTGTACCAGCCGCTCACGTCCTTGCTGATGTAGAAGCGCCCGGTGGCCTGAGCCAGCCAGATCGCGATGGCGTCCTCGTTGGCCCAGGCCTGCAGCTGGGCGTACATGGCGTCGCGCTTGGCCGGATCGACCTCGTTGACCGCGGCCGTGATCTGCTCCTTGTACTTCGTCTGCATGTCCTCCGGGAAGTTCTGGGCGCGGGCGTAGGCTCCGGCTTCGGCATCCATGAAGGGACTCACCCAGTTGGATGCATCGTGGTAGTCCTCCAGCCAGCCGGCAATGGTGATCGGCAGGTTGCCGCTGCGCCGCTGCTCCAGGAAGGACGGCCATTCCAGCTCCTGGACCTCGACCGCGTACTTGGTGTTCACCTGGGCCAGGTTGTCGGCCAGGATCTGCGCCGCGGTCTTGCGTGCGTCGTTGCCCTGGTTGTAGGCGATGGCCATCTTGAAGCCCAACTCCGGCAGCTTGCCGTCCCAGGCCTGGGCCAGCTCTTCCTCGCAGACCTTGGGATCGAAGCTTGCCACCGGCGAGTCGTCCTTGAAGCCCTGCAGCCCCTTGATGATGGGACCCCGGCTCTGCACGCCCTCGCCCTTCAGCCCTTCGGCGATGTAGGTGTCCCAGTCGAAGCAGGCGGTGAAACCCTTGCGGACGTGGATGTCGCTGAAGAAGTCCGGCGGGATGCCCTCGCCGTCCAGCTGGCCGCTCTTCAGGAAGGTGCTGTCCTTGTTCACGTCGAAGATGAAGGTGGCCGCGTCGGAGGAGACCGACGGATAGCCCAGGAACAGCTTCATGGCGCCGTCGGGGTTCTTCACCGTGCTCGGAGCGGCTTCATCGCCGCCCAGGTACTCGGTGTGGACCATCTGCTCCACCTGGTCGATGTTGGCGCGCGGCACCACCACGGTGTCGGCCTCACCGGCCTCCAGCTTGGCGTAGCGGGTGCCCCATTCCTCAACGAACTGCACGACGATGTGCTTCAGGTCCGCCGGACCGCTCGGTCCGCCCTCCCAGATGGGCTCCGTGCGCCAGTAGGCATCGTTGGCTTCCAGGGTGATCTGCTCGCCCTTCTTCCACTCACCCAGCATGTAGGGGCCGGTGCCGTTGGCCTTGTCAAAGATCGCCGTGTTCTGCTTCTCCGGGTTGTGCCACTTGGTCCAGGTGGCGCAGCTGCCGTCCCAGTCGCCGTTCTCGGCCATCCACTCCTTGTCGAGGGCGCCGCCCCAAGGCTGGCTGAGCAGCTGCAGGAACCACGGCGCGGGGGTCTTGAGCGTGAAGGTCACCGTGCGCGCGGCATCGTCCGCCGTGATCGCCGCCTGTACCGCTTCGCAT
Organism: Anaerolineae bacterium; assembly: GCA_044228875.1. GTDB lineage: Bacteria > Chloroflexota > Anaerolineae > Epilineales > Epilineaceae > Epilinea. The sequence continues at coordinate 2,165 of JBGAUA010000196.1, read as the reverse complement.
ACCGCCACCTTGTGCTCATCGGGGACCTCCGCCAAGGTCGGGGCCGGATCGGCAGCGGCGTCGAGCCCGGCCAGATCGAAGGCCATGGACTCGATGGTGCTCACCCCCAAGGTGGGTTCCATGAACATCCACTGCGGGCCTTCGGCGCGGTCCTGCAGGATGCCGCGCTGCATGGTGTAGGCGACATCGCCGGCGGTCAGGTCACCGCCGGCATGGAACTTCACACCTTCGCGAACCGTGAAGGTATAGGTCAGCCCGTCGTCTGACACCGTGTAGGACTCCGCGAGGTTGGCCGCGAACTCGTCGGCCTTCTCTCGCTTGAAGTACACCAGGGTGTCGTAGATGTTGGACTCGATGGCCGAGCCGGCGGTCTCGTAGGTCCAGGCGGGGTCCAAGGTTTCCGGCTCGCCCGCGCTGACCTGCACGAAGCTGTCGGCGGGTACCTTGGACTGGCTGGCGCCTTCAGCCGGCGCCACTTCCGTGCCGCTGGCGGCACCGTCGTCGGCCGGTCCGGCCTCGTCGGCGGTGTTGCCGCAGGCGACGGTCTGCAGGCCCAGCGCCAGCAGCAGCGCCGCGGTCAACCATTTGCTCGTTCGCATCGTTCGCTCCTCTCGCATTCAGGTGATTCGCTCGCCCGGCCGCGCCGGCGAGACCGAACAACGGCTTCTGCCGATGACATGCCTCCCCGCCTGATCCGGGTCGGGATGTCGATGGTCGGTCGCCGTCACCACATGGTTGCCCGCGCGACACCATAGATACTGGCCGGCATCGCGCGAGGTTCGACGGCCTGTCCGACGTGGTCATCATAACACAGGGTCCTTGACCGAGCCAGGGACTTGCCGCGATTGACCACCCGGGTCTCATGGACGACAATCCGTGCGTGAGTCTCCGCGTCCCGGCCGTTTTGCAGGCGGGCCTGCTGGTCGTCGCCTGCCAGGCGCTCCTTCAAGGTCATCTGGCCGCGGTGCCGCCCTGGGAGGCGCCCGACGAGCCCTGGCACCTGGCCTATGCCGAGGCCTTGGCGGGTGGGCGTCCGCCATCGCCCTCCGATACCTATGAGTACCACCACCCGCCTGGTGGCTACCTCTGGCCGGCCCTGGCCCTGCGCGCCTTGGGTTGGAGCGCTGTCCCGCGCGCGGCCTACGAGCCACGCTTTCCGTTGGCCGCCAACGCATACCGGCATCCGGCCGACGACCCAGGGGCGCCGCTGCTTCGGCTGCTTCGAGCCTGGAACGGGCTGCTATCCGCTCCCGCCATCGCCCTCGCCTGGGCGGCGGCGCGCCGCCTGCGCCGACGCCGACGCGGGCCGCCGCCCTTGCTTGCCGCGGGCCTGTGCCTCCTGTTTCCCGCGGCGGCCTTTGCCGCGGCGACCCTGACCAACGATACCGCCGCCTTGCTGGCCGGCGCGGCCCTGTGGTATCTGACGGCACGGACCTTGGTACCCGTGACGTCGGAGGTCCGGTCCGGCGCGGGGCCGAGCGCCGCCCTGCGCGACGGGTTGTTGCTCGGAGGCGTCGCCGCATTGGCCGCAGCCGTCAAGCTCAACGTTCTGCCGCTGCTGATCTTGCCCGTCGCGGCCGTCACCCTCAGGCCGGGAACCGCCGCCGCCCCGGCGGTTATGCGCCGACTCGCTCGGGCCGGCGGCGCGTTCCTCGTCGCCCTGGTCACGACAGCCCTGGCCTTGGTGGTGCTGGCCGGCATCCCGCTCCTCGCGGCATTGGGGCGACTGCCGGATCAGCTCCGGCACCGCTCCGCCGGCGGCGACCTGTTGCACGCCGAGCTCCCGGCCCAGCTGATACGTCTCGTCGACAGCGGCATGGGCTTCTATGGTTGGATGAACGTGACCCTGGACCCCCGCCTGCGCTGGTCGGCCCTGGGCTTGCTGGTCCTGTGCCTTGGTCTGGCCCTGTTGCCGGAGGCAGCGGCGCCGAGCGACGGAACCGCGGCCCGGAGCAACGTCGCCGCCGGCGATCCGAAGGCGCGCTTCCTCGCCATGGTGGCGGTCGCGGTTCTCGTCCTGGCCACCCTGGCCAACGCGGCCTTGGATCCGGCGGCGCTGCAAGGACGCCTCCTCTTGCCGGCCGCGCCGGCGGCGGCATGGCTGGCGGCGGCAGGAATCACCAGGCTGCCGCGGCGGCTGATGCCGGCGCTGCCGGGCCTGTTTC
>JBGAUA010000195.1:0-6048 GCA_044228875.1 Anaerolineae bacterium | reverse complement strand
GACCTCATCCGCGGCCGCCTGCATGAATGGCCGGCGGACCTTGGCTGGCCGCCCGCGAGCGAGGCCGACAACGTGGTGGTCGATCCGCAGACCGGCGTGATGTGGGTCCGGGAGCTGGCGCGGGCCTTCCGCGAGCCCGGCTCGGGGCCTGACGGTCCCAACGCCATCATGGACTGGGAGTCCGCCCGCCGCGCCGTGGCCGCCCTGGACCATGCCGGCCACAGCGACTGGCGGCTGCCCAACGTCCAGGAGCTGCAGAGCCTGGTGGACTTCGGCCGCGCCCTGCCCGCCTGGGAGCCCACGGTGTTCGGGCCAGCGCTGGACGCTGTGGCAAGCCCTTACTTCTGGTCCGCCACCACCAGCCCTCTGCAGGCCGAGGAGGCCTACTACGTCAACTTCGTCGACGGCCATGCCCATCCCTGGCACAAGGCCATGTCCTTCTCCATCCGCCCGGTGCGCGACGCGACCGTGGCCGACGGTGCGCCCCCCGATCCGGTGGTCCTCCTGACCACCGGGCAGACGCGCAGCTACGCCGGCACCGCGCCGGTGGACCCGCCGCAGGGAGAGGACGACGGGCATCTGCGCCGTGGCTGGACGCCGTCCTATGCCTGGCAGGACGACGGGACCATCGACCGCGCCGCCGAGAACCTGGTCACCGATCTGAACACGGGCCTGATGTGGCTGCGCGACCCCCTGCGATTGGACGGCCTGGGTGCGGCGGGGGCCGGCGACGGTGTCGGCGGCAACCAGGACCTCAGCGGCCCCATGGACTGGCAGACCGCCGTCGACCGCTGCGCGGCCTTGGGTTACGGCGGGCACGACGACTGGCGCCTGCCCAACGTGCAGGAGCTGCTGAGCATCACCCAGTTCGGCCGGGCGGACAGCCCGCAGGATCCCGCCGCCTTCCCCAACGCCCCCCAGGGCGGTGGGGCGGTGCACGACCTCGAGAGCCGGGCGCGCTGGTGGACCGCCACCACCTCCATCCGCGGCAAAGAGGGCGGGCCAGGGCAGAACGAGGCCTGGTTCGTCACCGCCCTGCCGCCCATCACCCGCCACCACGTGAACGCGCGCACCGTTCCGGCCAAGGCCCATGGCGGCCTGGTCCGCTGTGTGCGCGACGCAGCCCCGATCGACCCGCCGGACGGCTGGCGCCCGGAACTCCGCTCCTCCACGGACTGGGCGGCCTTGTCCGTGGTCGCCGCCCAAGGCGGGCGGCTGGGCAAGTTCCTGCTGGCGGCGGGCCCGGTTGCGGGTCCGTCGGCTACCGATGTCCGGGCTGCGGCGGACGCGGATGCCGCTGCGGCGTCGGCTACGGCGGACGCCCTTGCGAAGCCCTCGACGGCGGACGCCCCCACTGCTGTCCTCCCCTTCAGCGCCGCCTTCCAGGATGTCAGCCGCTTCCCCCTGCACCTGGACTTCCTGCGCGCCGCCTTTCCCGAACAGTTCGGGGCCCTGAGCGAGGATGACTACACCGCACTCTCCGCGCGGCGGGCCACCCGCCTGCTATGGGCCGGCGGCCTGCGCGCTTTCGGCGATGCGGACGGGCGGACCGTCTACGGCTTCGACCTGTACACCGACAGCGCCGTTGCGGACGAACTGCCCCGCTTGGAGGAGGTGCGCTCCGTCTGCCGCGCTCTCGGCCGCGCCTTCCGCCGCCGCCCCCTGGCCTACAGCCCCACCCAGCCGGAGGGGATCCGGGACGCCGCTGCCTGGCCGCCCTTGGACTGCCCCCTCGCCTTCCCCCAGCCGGCGCCCGACCCCGGCTACATGGCCTACACCGTGGGCGAAGCCTACGGAACGCTGCGCATCCTCCGCGTCGACCAGCTGGCCCAGGCGGTGCTGAGCTGGCAGGACATCGTCGTCCTGGACCGCGCGCCCACGGACCTGGCGCAGGTGGTGGGGGCGGTCCTGACCGGCTCGGCGCAGGGCGAGCTTTCGCACCTGGCGGTGCGCTCGGCGCGGCGCGGCACGCCCAACGCCTACCTGGCGGCGGCGCCGGACACGCTGCGCCCCCACGATGGGCAGCTGGTGCGCTTGACCGTCGGTCGTGCCGGCTGGCAGGTGAAGGCCGATGTGGATCCGGCGGAGGCCGAGGCCTTCTGGGCGCGCATCCGCCCCACGCCACTGGTCGTCCCGCCGCCGGACCTGGGGGAAGGCTCCATCCTGCGTCTGGAGGACCTGGCGGCGCGGGAGGCCGGCGGCTTGCGCCTGGTGGGTGCCAAGGCGGCCAACCTGGCCCGGCTGGGCCCGCTGCTGCCGGAGCGGCACCGGGCGACGGGCCTGGCCATCCCCGTCCAGCATTACGACCGTTTCCTGCGCCAGAACACGATCCGCGACGAGGCCGTCGCCCCGCCTACCCGCACCCTGGACCTGCACCTGGCGGCCCTCTTGGCCGACGCCCGCTTCCAGAGCGACCCGGCATGGCGCGCGGCGCGGTTGGACCGGCTGCGGGCGGCGATGCGGGACGGCGACTCTGCCATCCCTGATGACACCGTGGCGGCCATCGCCGCCGCCATCCGCCCGGTCTTCGGCGCGCGGCGGAGGGTCCGCTTCCGCTCCTCCTCCAACATGGAGGACGGCCTGGTCTTCAGCGGTGCGGGGCTCTACGACTCCACCTCGGTCTGCGTGGCCGACGGCGAGGACGGCGACAGCAAGGGTCCTTCCCTCTGCGACCCCCTGCAGCCGGAGGAGCGGACGATCCGCCGCGGGCTCCGGCGGGTGTGGGCCAGCCTGTGGAGCGAACGAGCGGTCAGCGAGCGCGCCTGGTACGGCATGGACCAGGGCCAGGCGGCCATGGGCATACTGATCTCGCCGGCCTTCCTGGACGAGGTTGCCCAGGGCGTGGCCTTCACCGGCAACCCGCTGAACCCATCGGCGGACGAGCTGGTGGTCAACGTGCAGCCGGGCGACGCCTCGGTGGTCCTGCCGGAGCCGGGCGCGGTGCCGGAGCGGGATGTGCTGGAGGTGAAGGGGGGCCGCGTGGCGGGCATCCGCCGCGAGCAGGCGTCGTCCCTGGTCCCGCCGGGGGCGCAGGTGCTGAGTGATGTCCATCTGCATCGCCTGGGCGACCTGCTGCTACAACTGCGCGGCAGCTACGCGGTAGACCCAGAGGGCCACGACCCGGCGCGGATCTTCCTGGATCTGGAATTCAAGCTGACACCCGAGGGGGAGCTGGTCTTCAAGCAGGTGCGGCCCTTCCTGGCCGCTGACGCCCCGGGCCGCGCGTCGGAGGGCTTCGCCCGCCTGGAGCTGCCGGGCCGCTCGGCGCCCGGCGGCCCCGCGGGCCTGGCGCTCTGCTCCGCCTGGCGCGAGGCGGAGGACGCGGCGGCCGAGGAGGCGGACTTCGTGCAGACGACCCTGCGGGCGGGGGAGCTGACGCTGCCCTTGGTCACGGGCACCCTGGCGGTGGACCTCTGGTCCGCGCCGCGGCTAGGTCCCGATGTCATTCCGGCGTCCGCTGTGGGTCCAGGGCGTCTGGACATCGAGCTGGTAGCAGGCCGCCCCGAACTGCGGGGCCTGCGCCTGAGCCAGGCCTTTCGCGCCGGCTCCCGTCGCCTGGTCCTGAGCCTGGAGCTGCCGGCCCTGCGCGCCGCCGAGCCCAACCTGCTGCGCCTGGACGAGGCGACCTTGCTCCAAGATGCACCGCTCTGGGCAGCGGTGGATGGCGCTCCGGCGGCCCGCCTGCAGCCCTGCGCCCTGCCCTCCCTGCCGGACGAGCGCCTGATGCTGGACTTCGGCGCGGGCGGCCGCGCGGTGCTGACCCTGCGCTATGGCGCGGACCGGGGGTTGGTTCCATACACGCCGGCGGCCCTGGCGGCAGCCTGGCTGAGCCTGGGCACGGACGGCGAAAGCGTGGATACGCGGACCATTACCGAGCCCCGCCACCTGATCTACGACGCCGGCCGCCACAACTGGAACGAGGTCCTGCGCATCCGCCTGCGGCCACCCCTGGGCGGCGCATCCGTCCTGGAGCTGACGGCGGCGGGCATCCCGGGCCGGCCGGACGAGCGGTGGACCGCCCGGCTGCTGGATGGGTCGGGCGCGCTGCTGCTCGAGCTGCCGGTGACGGGCTTCCGGCGGCTGGCACCGCGGGCGGGGGTGGGGTGGGTGTGGCTGCCGTGGGTTGGGGTTGGGACGGGGTAAATGCGGTGGTCTGGGGCGGTGGTTGCGCGGGCTGCTGACACCGGGCGCCCCTCCACGTGTTTGCGTGCTACACTGCTTTGCGTGGAGGTAGCCATGGAAACCCAGAACGTCACCGTGTCACTGCCCAAGGACGTGCTGCGCCGCGTAAAAGTCATCGCGGCGCAAAGGCAGACATCGATTTCCAGCCTGCTCGCAAGCGCTCTGGAAGACCTCGTGGCGAACGAGAGCCGCTACGCCCGCGCGCGGCGGCACCACCTGGCGTGGCTGAGTACACCAGCCGACCTCGGCACGGGCGGCCGGCTGCAGGTCAGTCGGGACGAACTGCATGAGCGATGAGGGACGGGTCTTTGTTGATACCAACATCCTCGTCTACGCCCACGACGTGTCGGCCCAGGAGAAGCACGTCCGTGCTCGCGAGTTGCTGCGCAGGTTGTGGGACGAGGGAGGCGGCGGGCTCAGCATCCAGGTACTCCAGGAGTTCTACGTCACCATCACCCGGAAGGTGGCCCGGCCATTGGCACCGTCTACGGTCGCCGAGATCATCGGTGACCTGGCGGCGTGGCGCGTCCACAGCCCGACCGCCGAGGACATTCAGGAAGCCATCCGGCTCCAGCAGCGCTATGGACTGTCCTTCTGGGACGCCATGATCCTGACGAGCGCCAGGGCGCTCGGCTGCGCGATGGTCTGGTCCGAGGATCTGAATGCGGGACAGCACTCTGACAACGTGCAGGTCGTCAACCCCTTGATCTAGCAGTCGGCACCATCAGGAGGCCTATGCCGGGCGACCGAAGCATCCCCCGCGACGTCCGATCCACTCCCGGCTGTTGGCCCGCTTGCGATCGGGTCGTCCGAAGCTTGCTCACCGGCCTTCGCTGAAGCCAGCGGCATGGGCCCGCTGCTTCCCTCGGGCGGCTCGCCTAGTGCGAACGCCCTGATCTTGACCTTGCCTCCCGAATCATCTATCGTCGTTTCACGATGATAGATTCCCACGCCTCCGCCCAGCCCTGTTGCCCTCCCGCCGACGCCCAGCCCGATCTGCGCCCCGTTGAGGGCGTGGCGGCCGACGAGGAGCTGGCGGCTCTGGCCAAGGCCTTGGGGCATCCCGCGCGGGTGCAGATCCTGCGCCTGCTCGCCCGCCGCGAGGCCTGCGTCTGCGGCGATATCGTCGACGAGCTGCCGCTGGCGCAGTCCACCGTGTCCCAGCACCTCAAGGTGCTCAAGGATGTGGGCCTCATCCGCGGCGACGTGGACGGCCCGCGCGTGGCCTACTGCCTGGAGCCGCGGACCCTGCGAAGGGTAAAGGCCCTAATCGGCGGCCTCTGAGCCGTCGAGAGGGGGCCAGTCATCGTCTGCTGACGATCAGATGATCCGAGCCGATCAGCCCGACCGACCCAACCGCCCCGGCCCGGGCAGTTCGAGCCGAGCGTCCGACGCGCTGATCCCCACCCGAACCCACGAGGCTCCCGCTCCATGAACCCATCCACCGCCGGCGTCGCCGGCCGGCTCTCCTTCCTCGACCGCTACCTCACCTTGTGGATCTTCCTGGCCATGGCGGTGGGCGTGACGCTCGGACATTTCATGCCCGAAGTGTCGGCCTCCATCAGCGCAGCCTCCAGCGGAACCACCAACATCCCGCTCGCCATCGGCCTCATCCTCATGATGATCCCGCCGCTGGCCAAGGTGGACTATGCCAAACTTCCGAGCGTGTTCAAGCACCGACGCGTGCTGGCCACCGGACTGGTCATGAGCTGGATCGTCGGGCCCGCGCTGATGTTCGCGTTAGGGCTGATCTTCCTCGAGACGTTCCCCGAGTACTTCTCCGGCGTGATGCTCATCGCCCTTGCGCCCTGCATCGCCATGGTGCTGGTGTGGAACGACCTCGCGCAAGGTGACCGCGAACTGGCC
>JBGAUA010000194.1:0-6064 GCA_044228875.1 Anaerolineae bacterium | reverse complement strand
CTGGCTGATCGTCGGGTCTACGGAGAGCGCGCCGCCGTTGTACAGGATGCCCACGCTGGCCAAGGCCGCGAATCGTACGGGGAAGCCGTCGTTGCCGCCGCCGACGAGCTGCAGGGTGGCCGTGGCCAGGACGCGCCCGGTGGGGTCCACGACCGCGGCCTTGCAGCCGCTGCGGAACCCGGGGTCGATGCCCACGACGACGCGGTCGGCGATGGGCGGCTGGTTGAGCAGGGACCGGAGGTTGCGGGCGAAGACGGCGATGGCGTGGGCATGCGCGGTTTCGGTGAGTTGGTGGCGCAGGTCCCGTTCGATGGCCGGGAGCAGCAGGCGATCCGCACTGTCGGCGATGGCCGCCTCGAGGTCCGCCGCCAGCACCGAGCGCCCATCGGGCCGGAAATGCTCGGCGACGACGGCGCGCCAATCGCGCTCCGCCACCGTGACGCCCACCCGCAGCACCTTCTCCGCTTCGCCGCGGTCCAGGGCCAGCACCTGATAGGGCTGCAGCCGGTTGAGTCGCTGGTTGAAGTCGTAATAGGACTGGTAGACGCCGCGCGGATCCTGGGCTCCGACGATCAGCCGCGACCGCAGTTGACCCCAAGCCAGCCCTTGCTCGCGCACGCGGCTGCGGATGGCGGCCCGGTCGGCGATGGTCTCGGCAACGATGTCCCGGGCCCCGGCATAGGCGTCCTCGGGGGTGGGCACCTCCCCGCGGATGAAGGGCCGGGCCAGTTCCTCGCGGCTGCGCATGCCCCGCGTCTGGGCCAGGATGAGGTCGGCCAGGCCGCCGAGGCCTTTCTCGCGGGCCATCATGGCCCGCGTACGGCGCTTGGGACGGTAGGGGAGGTAGAGGTCTTCGAGGGCGCTGCGGGTGCCGGCGGCCATGATGGCCGCCCGCAGCGCATCGGTCAGCTGGCCCTGTTCGGCGATGCTGTCAAGGACGGTCGCCCGGCGGGCCGCAAGGGCCCGCAGCGCCTCCAGCCGCTCGGTGAGCCGGCGCAGCTGGGTGTCGTCCAGCCCGCCGGTGGCCTCCTTGCGGTAGCGGGCGATGAAAGGCAGGGTATTGCCGTCGTCCAGGAGGCCGATGGCGGCCGCCACCTGCTGCCGTCCGACGCCCAGCTCAGCGGCGATGCTGATGGTCTCATCGGTCCGGGCGTCGGGTGCGGTGGCCGGGATGCCTTGGCCGGGGTCGGTCATCGGATGCTCCTGGGGGATGGAGGCCCGCTCGAGCGGGCGGCGCGTCCGCGAGCGGCGTCGTCGTCCGCGGACGGTGCGTATACTATGGCCATGAGCGAGGAAGGGTCCAAACCACCGCCGGTCGTCGATCGGCTGTCGTCGGCATTGGTCAGCACGGCACGCGGTGTCCAGGGCAGCTGGTTCTTCCTCGGCTGGTCGGAGGAAGGGCTGCCGGCGGCCTGCACGGACGTCGCCGACCTCTCGGCCGACGCGAGACGCGAACTGGCGGCTTTCAGAGGCGCGCGGTTGGAGCCGCGCCGGGTGCCCTTCGCCAGCATCATTCCCCTGAACTATGTGTCCACCGGTTCCGCCGTGGACTTCAGCGACTCCGGCGGCCGCAAGGCCGAGGACCAGGTCAACCTGACCGTCATCGACGCCGCCGGGGAGCGCCGCGACATCGCGCTGGGCGAGCTGGCCCTGCTGGGCGGCATCGCCGCAGCCCAGGAGCCCTGGCAGAGCCACCCGGCCGGCGGCGGCGGCGCCCTGGCCGTCGACACCGTGCCGCTCTACTGCGTCTGCACCGCCTTGCCCGGTGCGCGGGCGGACACCGGCGTCGGCTTGCTCTTCCAGAGCACCATCCGGGCGGGCAGCAACGAGCCGGCTTTTCGCAGCTTCGTGCGCAACGTCATCGGCCGCCTGCTGCTCCTGGACGAGTCTTCGCCGCCTTCGAGCCGCAAGGGCTACCTGGACGTGGCCGGCCGGGCTGCAGGGGTTCCGCCGCAGGGGGGTGTGCTGAAGAGCCTGATCTGGCTGCGCGACGCCGGCATGGTGGCCTTCGAGGATGACTGGCTTCAAAAACTCCAGGGCCGCGGCCGGCGGATGAAGAGCGGCATGCTGCGCGCCCTCCGCGGCATCGGCATGTTGGAGGTGTCGGACGAGATGCTGGCGGAGATCGGCGATGCCCGCCCCGATTACGACGTCGACCAACTCGACCTGGCGCGCATGATGGCCATGGCTCGCGACATGTACCAGGCCGGTCGAGCCCAGGTGGGCGACTAGGGTCGTGTCGCGGAGGCGGCCGAGAGTATCCGGCCCCAGCCGGCGTCGATGAGCCGCAGCAGCTCGTCCGCCGTCGCCCGGTAGTCCGCCGCCGGCAGGCCCACCGGATCCGCGATATCGAAGCTGCCGCCGATCAGACCGGCGAAGCTCAGGATGCGCGGCGCCGCATCGGGGAACTCGGCGATCAGCGATTCGGCATGGCTTCGCGTCATCACCAGGACGAGATCGGCTTCAGCCAGGATCTCGGCGCTGACCTCCTGCGAACGGTGCGCGCTGATATCGATGCCGCGCTCCGCCATGACCTCCACCGCCGTCGGGGTCGCCGGCACTCCGGCCCGCGCCCAGGTGCCGGCGGAAGACACCTGGACGCGCTCGGCGATCCCCGCCGAGGTCAGTCGCCTTCGCAACAGCCCCTCAGCCATGGGTGAGCGGCATTGGTTGGCGGTGCAGACGATGAGGATCCGTCGCGGCAGGCCCGACGCATTCGCCGCGGTCATCCCCCGGTCAGCCCCGGAGCGCGGTTCACGATCAAGCCAGCGACCGCTCGATGAGGCCGTAGCCGCCGTCACGGCGTCGGTACAGCACGTTGACCTGCCCGCTCGTGCCGTTGACGAACACGTAGAAGTCGTGGTCCACCAGGTTCAACTGCTCGATGGCCTCGCGCTCGTCCATCTCGTGGAGCAGGAACTGCTTGCGTCTGATCACCTGGCCGCGTTCGGCGGGCATCGAGTCCTCAGGCTCGTCGACAGGTTCGGGCCGCGAATGGTCATGCCAGCGATCCAGGCGCCTGCCCCGGTAGCGCTCCGCCTGGCGGTGCAGCTTGGCGGCGGCGAGGTCGATGGCGGCGAAGAGGTCCGTGTCCACCTCCTCCGCCCGCATGACGCCGGCATCGGTGCGCGCCGTGACCTGCGCGGTATAGACGTCGCCCCGCCCGCGCTTGAGGCCGTGGGACAGGTCGATGCGAGCGCTGCGGAGATCCGGCAGGAAGCGTTCGAGGCGTCCGATCTTGCGCTCCGCGTAGTCGCGGGTCCGATCGTTCAACTCGACGTGGTGGCCGTGCAGCTCGATCTTCATGGTGGGCTCCTTCGCGCTCGACCGGTGGGTGCCTCGGCGCCCGGCCCCGGTCCCGGATGCCACGATTATAGAGACTGCTGCGGTCCCAGGCCAGGACGCTCGGCGAAGGCCGGCGCCGCCCGCGCGAGGGTGGCCAACCAGATACCGCCTGCGCCCGCGCGCTTCAGCGCCGCCGCCGCGGCGCGGGCCGTGGCGCCCGTCGTCAGAACGTCATCCACCAGCAGCAGCGACTCTCCCTCCCAGGGCCCGCTGGCGAAGGCGTCAGCCACGTTGGCGCGCCGCTCGTGGATGCCGAGGCCCACCTGGTCGGCAGTGGCGCGGCGCCTCTGGAGGCGGCGGGGCGCCAGCGGCCAGCCCAAGGATGTGGACAGCGCGCCGGCCAGCGCCGCGCTGTGGTCGACGCCGCGGCGCAGCACGCGCCGTGGATGGCTGGGGAGCGCCAGGACCTGCAGTGGCCGGGTGACGCCCGGGACGCTTGGCGGCCAGTCGGCCCATAGCATGGCTTGCGCCATCGCGGCGCCGAGCGGCCGGGCCACCGCGCGTAACCCACGGTACTTCAGGGCATGCACCGCATCCATCAAGGGGCCTTCGTAGAGGCCGAGGCAGAAGGCCCCGCTGAAATCCGGGGCGTCGGCGCGGCAGGCGGCGCAAAGGCCGGCCTCGCGCGGCCAGGGCTCCGCGCAGCGCGGGCAATGCAGATCGGGCAACGGCCGCACGCGGTCGAGGCAGTCCTGGCAGAGCCAGTGGCCGGCCCGGCGGCAGGCGCGCGCAACGCAGCGCGGCGGGAAGACCAGGTCCAGCAGTGGCGCCAGCAGGCAGGTTAAGCGATCTGACACGACCAGCCTCCGTCGGGGCGGAGGTCGGCAACAGGGGCGCGGTGAACGATAGAGCATGCCCCCTCAGGCGACAAGGGAAGCCCTGGGGCCAACGCGATGTTCGACGGCGCGCGACGCTCGATAACGCCGCGCGCGGCGCGGATCAGGCCTTGGCCATCGTCCGAAGGCAGCGCGAGCAGACCTTGATCTTGCGCGTCTGGCCGTTCACCGTGACCGTGGTGGTCTGGATATTGACATCGAAGCGACGCTTGGTCGCCCGCATCGAGAAGGAACGGCTCTGCCCGAAGAGCGGGCCCTTGCCGCAGGAAGTGCACTTGGCCATGCTGCCACCTCTGAAGACGTTCGGCTGAGGAAGGAAATCCGCCCCGATCGGCGGGACGGTGGGATTCGCTGTCCCGCGAGGACCTTGGTAGGCGAGCCCCCGCTAGAATTGACGAAAGATAATGATAAGCAAACCCGCCCGTTCCCGCAAGGTCCGATGAGCCAAGCCCTTCTGACCCTCCAGAAGATCCTGCAGCTGGAGATCCGCCATGGCTGCCGGGACCGCGCCGTCGTGGGCGGTCTGGAGGCCTTCGTGCGTCGCCAGGCCGCCGACTTCACCGCCGATCAGGCGGAAACGTTGCTGGCGCGTCTGGCCGGCTATGCCGCCGCCGATCCCGCGCAGCGCGCCGCCGCCGCGCACGAGGCCCTGGGATGGCTGGCCGCCTTGCGCCTTGAGCCCGAGGCGGATGCGAGACGATCCAAGGTTCGGGCTCCGGTGGCGCCGGCGAACAGAACAACCGACGCCCCGACGCTGGAACCCGTTGTCCAGGACCGCCCGCGCGTCCCGCCGCCGCTGCCGGGCCTGGACTGGGCGACCATCAAGCTGCGCAAGACCGACGACCCGCGGCTGGAGCGGTCGGTGAGCGAACTGCGCGGCGTGGGGCCGCGTACTGCCGTCCTGTTGGCCCGCCTCGGTATCCGTACCATTGCCGAGCTCATCTGGCATGTGCCTGCTCGCTACCGCGACTACCGCCAGGTGGCGCGCATCGCCGACCTGGCCCCCGGAGGCCTGGCCACCGTCGTCGGCCTGGTGCGCCGCCGATCACAGAAGCAGCCGCGGCCCGGTCTCAGCATCTGGACCTATGCCGTGGACGACGGCAGCGGCGTGGTGGAGGCCAGCTTCTTCAACCAGCCCTTCATGGCCAAGGAGCTGGGACCGGGAGACGCCGTCGCCCTGTCCGGCAAGGTGGACAGCTTCCAGGGCCGGCCGACCTTCGCCAACCCGGAATGGGAGACCCTGGAGGCGGAGAGCCTTCACACGGCCCGGCTCCTGCCGGTCTACCCGCTCACCGAGGGCCTGCGTCAGCGCTGGCTCCGACGCATGGCCGGGGAGGCCGTTCGCGCCTACGCGCCCGGCCTCGGGGAAGCGCTGCCGCCTGGGCTTCGCACCGACCTGGACCTGCCCACCCGTCCCTGGTCCCTGGTCCAGCTGCATTTTCCGGATTCCGAGGAGGCCTTGGGTCGAGCCCGCGAGCGACTGGCCTTCGACGAGCTGCTGCTCCTGCAGCTGTGGGGCCGCCGCAAGCGGCTGGCCGCCCGCCGCCGCCCCGCCCCGTCCCTGGGCGCCGGTCTACCGGCCCTTGCGGCGCTCGAGGCGGCCCTGCCCTTCGCCCTGACCGGGGCGCAGCGCCGCTGCCTGGACGAGATCGCCGCCGACCTTGGCCAGCCATGGCCCATGGCCCGACTGCTGCAGGGCGACGTAGGGTCGGGCAAGACCGCCGTGGCCGCCGGGGCCGCCGCCATCTGCGTGGCGGCCGGTCACCAGGCGGCCATCATGGCGCCGACCGAGATCCTGGCCGACCAGCATTACCGCGGGCTCTGCCGGATCCTCGCACCCTTGGGCTACCGGCCCTTCGATCCCGCCGCGGCGCCGGCCGCCG
>JBGAUA010000193.1:0-6148 GCA_044228875.1 Anaerolineae bacterium | reverse complement strand
CTGCGCTACGCCGCCCTGATCACCGATCCCCGCCAGCAGAGCATAACCTATCTGCGGCTGGCCGAGCAATGCCGGGCGCCAGGCCAGGAGGGGCGAGAGCGGGACGCTGTGCAGGCAGCGCTGGCGGCAGCGGAGGGCATCGGCGAGGAGGGCGGGCGGGCGGAGGCGCTGCTGGACGGGGCCGTGGAGCGCTACCGGCTGGCGGGCGCGCTGGCGCTGGTCGTCGGCGGTGCCGAGGCGCAGGATTCGAAGGCGGAGGCGACGAAGGGCGGCGACCAGGTTCCGGGCGCCGCCGTCAGCGCCGCCATCCAGGCCAGATCGTCGACCAACTGACCATCCGCCCGCACCGTGAATGCCGTCACGCCGACGCCGTCCGCGGCCTCGGCCAGTCCCTGAACGAAGACGTTTCGGCTGTTGGCACCGAGAAACGGTCTCGCGCGGCTGACGAATTCGCGGTCGATGGCGACCTGGCGTTCGGAGACCCAGCGCGGTCGATCCGCATCGGCAAGATCGGCGACGGCCAGGCTGCTCGTTCCGCCCTCCGGCTCGCCCAGCCAGATCAGCCAGTCGCCGATCACGGCGATCGCCAGACCGGTTCCACGCATGCCAAGGACGGCGGCGATGCGCGGCTTGCCGATGCGACCCAGGTCGACGACGACGATGCCGGCGTCCTTCGTCGCCACATAGGCCCGATCGCCACGCAGGGCAAGGTCCACGGCGTGATCCGGCAGGGTGAGCTGACCGAGCAGCTGCGGCGCGCCGCCGTCGGGCCGGCTGAGCGTGACGAGGTGCCTGGCACCGGCGATGCCCACGAGTTGGCCCGTGCCAGGCGCCAACAGCTGAAGCGCCACCGGCAGGTTTGCGGAGCGCGCCGCTATATGGAATGCGCCGTCACGCCAGTCAAGGGCCACCACCGTAAGGCCGTCGCCGGCCCATGCCCGGTCCCCCTCGGCGGCGATGGCGGCGAAGCCAGGACCGATGCTGCGTATGTCGCTGAAGCGCGCGGGCTTCGCCGCCAGACTCTGGTCGCCGACAAAGGGCAGGTAGACGCTTCTCCATGGGTCCAGCGGATCCGGCGTGGGCAGCACCCTGGGCGTGGGCAGGGCCGGTGTGCCGGAGGCGCCCGGACCTGGACCGATGGGCGTCGTGGACGCGGGAGGTGGCGGCGGGACGGTCGGGGCTGAACCCTCGGCGGTCGTGATCAGCAGGAGGCCGAGGGCATCGGTGGACAGAATCCAGCGCTCGCCCGGATCCATGCTGGTGGCGCCGGCTGCCAGGCTGGTGAGCGACAATGCCCCCTGGAGTCCCAGCTGGGCCCGATAGCTCCACGCACCGTCGGCCGGGGCATCCAGCAAGGCGAGACCCGGACGGCCCAGCAGCGCCACTTGCGATGGCAGCCCGAGGATCGCGGAGACATACCCTTCCAAGCCTGTCCAGGGCAGCTCCAGACGCGTCGTCTCGCGCAGCCTCAGGCCGTCCACCCTCTGCGCATGCAAGGTGCCCGCGTCAAATGGCAGAAAGGGCTCGGCGACGGACATCAGCTCAATGCCCGGTCGGTCGCCTTCGACGTGTCGAGCGCTGAGCCTGCAATTCCGGGCTCCCAGAGTGCTTCCGGACAAGGTCTGAGTTAGCATGAGGCTGAGCCGGTCAAGGAGCAGCAAGGAATCGTCGACCGACACGTAGACCTTGTCGGCGGCGTGAAAGCAGGTTCCGGGCACCGTGCCGGCATCCGCCATGGCAACGCGGGTGAGCGTGTCTGGGCCTATCCGCCAACGTTCGATCGGCGCGGCCGGGGCGCCGCCGGCGACAGGGTCCGATTGGCTCAGGTAGAGGTCATCGTCCACAGCCTGCAGGCGCCGCACCCACCGACCTTGGAGATCCGCCTGAGCCACGGGCACCAGTCGGAGGCCCTCGCTCTGGAGGAGCTGCAGCCGGGCAGTCCCGAATGGGGCGTCTGATTCGACGGCCACCAGCAGTGGGTCAGGGCCGACGGCCAGGGACCCGACGGCCGGATTGTCGTAGACCAGCGTCGAAGCCGCCCAGGCGGGTTCTCCAGCACCGCCCAGACGCACGATGCCCTGACCGTCGACGATGCCGTAGCGGCCATGCGCGGTGTCGACAACGTTCCTGTACACCGGCAGATCGGTGATGCGGCCAAGCGTGGTAAACGCCGTCGGCTGCGCTCGGTCCAACACCCGCAGACCTCCCTCGCGGCCACCGGTGCCCACCATGTGGGTATCCGTCGCGGCAACACGGGCCAACGAGATCTCCTCCGGGCTGCTACCCGCCAGGAGCGGCTGATCCGGATCCGCGATGTCGATGACTTCGACCAGCCCACCGTCGCAGCCGGATCCGACGATCAACCGGCGATCGACGAGGAACAGGCCGCCGCAGTCAGCGCGGGCGTCGATCTGGACGCTTCCACGTTGGCGAACGCCGCCGTCCGGTGCGATGTCCAGGATCCGAAGGCGTTGTTCCGCCGCCACGTAGACCCGCTGCTGGGTTGGGTCGACGGCCATGGTCACCACGTCGTCGGTGTTGAGGTCGTAGCGGTTCAGGAGCGCGAGGTCTCGGCCGGCGGAATCGGCGAAGATCCACAGACTGTCGCCGGCCTCGTCGGGCCGCAGGCCCACGGCCGCCGCCATCCCGGGGCCGAGGGAGCGCAGCTGAGGCGCCCGCTCCGGATAGGTGCGTTGGCCCCACCGGTTGGTCCATCTCACGGTGGCTGATGGGCTCGCCAGGTCGTCGAGGTTCAGGGTCATGACCTTGAGTTCTGAACCGAGGTCGCTCCGGACGATGGCGCTGAGCCAAGCCCCGTCGGCAGCCGGAGCAAGGTCCAGGGACGCGTCGCCCAAGTCCATCACGGCCACGGTGTGCGGCTTCAGGGGATCGGCCAGGCTCAAACTGACCAGCTGCTCGTCATAGCCGTCCTGCCCCACCAGGGCCAAGAGCCCCCCGCGCGCGAACACCAGCTCGGTCACCGCTCCGTCGAGGACGGACGACTGCCCCACCCAGCGCGGTCTACGAGCATCCGCGACGTCCGCCACGGCGACCACGGGCCCACGTCCGACATAGGCCAGATCACCTATCAGCAAGACGGGACCGGTGTCTCCGCCTGCCTGGCCCAGTACCTGGAAATGCCAGGGGAGCGCTGCCTGCTGCGTGGCCTGCTCGCGGATGGAAGGTGATCGGTGGTCGGCCGCGGCGACCGCGACAGGCCGCTGACCAACGCGTTCGCGGGACACCGACGCCTCGGGTACGACGCCGATTGCGCCCAGCGCGACGACGACGGTGAACGGGACTGCGATCCACAACCGACTCGCTACGCGGGCGCTGCACATCGTGTCGTACTCCAAAGCATGACTGTAGGTGGGCGGGCGATGCGCAGCCTGCCGCTATCGACGGGACCAGCGGTTGGCAGCGAGGATACGCCGACGCCAGGGCGGGGTCCAGGCGGTCGGCTGAGAGTGCGACGGGCTACAGTCATGATCCGCGCCCACGGTCGGTTCCTGGCCACACCTGTCAGTTTGTCGTGTCAATCGAAGCTTACCGGAGGCAAGTGCTCCCAGTATCTTATGCCTCACCTGAGGGGTGCGAAGCACACAACGCTCACTCCTCGTTTACCGATCCACCCCAAGATGTGGAAGCAGACACACTGCAGGCAACGTAGGAACCGGAGTGAGGCTAGGGTCGCTGGTAGCTGTCGGCTGAAACGTTGGTGTTGGGTAGAATCCCTCAAGAGTAACGTCATCGCAGTAAACAGGTGAAAACGAGCCAATCTCGTCGCGAAACTCGACTGACTGATACAAAGTGACGAAGTTCGCTACTGCTACGCTATAAGTGTCCGTCACAATAGGTCGAAGGTCTTCCCACGGAAGCGCCAATCGGTCAAAGTCCTCGAAATCCAGGCACCTAGCGTCGCTCAGTTGATGGCGGAACTCCACGTCGATCTGAGACCCCAAAGAGCTTGTAGCAGTGATCTCGCTCACCACATCAATGGCAGTTCCGACCTCGCCTCCAATCCGGTTCGAGCCCCTATCCCGAATATTCACCCCACCCACAATCGTAGTTGCCTGCGACATTCTGGGGTTGCCCGTATACCACTGTGATGGAACGACTATCGTAGCAGCACTCATAGCTGCAACGATGATCACGCTGCCTATCGAGCACAACAGGACATTCATGCGGCCAAAGTCCTAACCTTGGACACGGCAGGGTGCAGCGGGGCGTACGGTGAGTGTCTGGACACGCACGGCTCGAAGCGGTAAAGTGAGTCCGACCAACCTGCCTCGCCGGGAGTGGCCGTTCTGGGACAGGATACATCTGCATTGGCCTCCGTGCCAGCCGGCTGCGCCAGGATTCTGTCTGGGCGCGCTGGACGCATGTTCCCAGTCGACCCTCATCACGCCTGCCTCCAGCACAAACCGAAGCGCGGGTAGAACGGTAGGTGGCTGAGCACCACCACGCCGCCGCCGCCCTCCAGCGCGCCCGCGCCGTGGCGGAGCCACGCTACATCGTCTTCGCCCTGCGCCTCCTGAGCGAGACCGCCCTGCGGGAAAGGCAGATCGAGGAGTCCCTTCATAGCCGCCGTCCACGTAGGGGCGGGGCCACCGGGCGTCATGATCCGCATTCCCATGACGGTCCGTCCTCCCGGTTGCCTCGCCCAGGCCCACAGATCTACGCCGACAAGGAGTCAAGGAGGCGAATCAAGTCATCGATCGTGATCACCTCAATGCCCGCCGCGCGTAGCAGGCTGACGATCGGCGGATCCAGCAGATCCTCGTTTGCGGTGGGCAAATAGTCCACCTCGCCGGCGAGTGCGGCCGCGATGATCTTGTCGTCGGCTGAATCTCGGCACAGCCGTGGCGTCTCGATGACCTCGATCAGGGCAAGCTCGTGAATCAAGTGGCTTCTGAACGCCCGGAGGAGCGCTGGATAGATCAGCGTAGCGACGTCCGGATAGGCCAGCACTCGCTCGTACTCGTCGACGACCTCAGCCGAGGCGATCACCTCGAATCGTCGCGCCTCCCAAGCCATGATGAACGTCGCGAGCTCGGGTGGCCGCATGAGCCTCCGGACGAGTTGGTTGGTGTCCAAGAGGACCCGCATGTTCGGTCAGGCCGTCGATGCCTGGCGCGCCTTGGCAATCCTCGCGTCCAGCTCGTCGTCATCTACATCCTGGCGGCCCGGCGCCTGCATGGCCGCTTCGATGGCCACTCGGGTGGCGGCATAGCGCTCGCGCCTCGCGGCCAGATCGGCCTCGGTCATGGGTGCCGGCACCGTAACCACCGCCACCGTCGTCCCAGGGAGGATCTCGGATGGCACGGTGATCGTGTGATCGACGCCGACCACCGCGATGAACGCTCGTGTGGGGTTGATGACCATTGGTCTCTCCACCGGTTCTCGGGGTGTGAAGGCTTGGAGCTCCAATCCCCTTGCCCCAAGAATAGGTCCGCCCTGCCTACCCGTCAATCACTCCATCATCAGCGTGAGTGTCCAGACACGCAAGGCTCAGACCGGTATGATGAGTGTGACCAACTAGCCAAGCCGGGAGCCGCCGTTCAGGGACAGGATACATCCCCATTGGCCTCCGTGCCAGCCGGCTGCGCCAGGAATCTGCTCGAGACCGCTGGTCGCATGTTCCAAGTCGACCTTCATCGCTCCTGCCGCCAGCCAGCCACCCGGCGACCTCCAGCGCAGGCCAGACATGACCTGTCCATGGACCTGACCGTGGCCCAAGCACCCCGCCCCCAATGCCCTTGCCAGGCCTCGCCTGCGAACCCAAGCGAGTGCCCACGTCACCCTCACGGAGCCCAGCGCAGGTAGTCCGCCTCCGTGTCCAGGTCCGCCAGGATCTCCGCCGCGTCCAGCCGCAGTAGCGTCAACCCCTCACGCCGACGCAGCAGCAGGTCCCGCGGTCGCGCGCCAGGGGGCAGGGCCAGCAGGTCGGGCAGATGGTCCCGCCCGAAGAGCACCGGATGGCCCCAGCGGCCTTCGTATTCCGGCACAACCAGCACCTGCTCCAAGCCGCTGCCGCCCGCGCCGCCATCGCCTTCTTCAGCGCGTCGCCGCGCCACCCCTTGATCCAGGAGCGCACCGCGGCGGCATCGGCCGGCGGCGGCGGATCGGCGCGCGTCACGTCGAGCCA
>JBGAUA010000192.1:0-6208 GCA_044228875.1 Anaerolineae bacterium | reverse complement strand
CATCGGGCAGCCATTCCGCCAACACGCCGGCGCCGTAGGCATGGGCCGCCAGCTGGGCGCGCAGGTCGCCCCGGCGCTCCGCCGGGCTGCGCGAGTTGGCGGCGATCAGGTCGAGCAGCCAGCCGTTGGGCGCGCCGCCGAAGGCCAGCGGCAGCGGCGGCAGGATCAGCCCTTCGCCGAACAGGTCCGCCGCCAGCGGCAGGGAGCCCGGCGTCATGCCACCGACATCGGCATGGTGGGCGCGGGTGGCCAGGAAGAGGAAGGGGCCCGCGCCGTCGGCGGCGAAGACCGGGCTGAGCGTGGTCAGATCGGGGAGATGGCTGCCGCCGGCATGGGGGTCGTTGACGATCCAGACATCGCCCGGCGCCCAGCGTTCGGCGGCGGCGGACAGGATGGCGGCGGCGGCGGCCGGCATGGCTCCCAGGTGGACGGGGATGTGCGCGGCCTGGGCCGCCAGCCGCGCTTCGGCGTCGAACACGGCGCAGCTGAAGTCCAGGCGTTCCTTGATGTTGGCCGAGAAGGCCGCCCGCCGCAGGCTGGCGCCCATCCCCTCCGCCACCGACATGAGGCGGTGGGCCAGCACCTGCGCGTCCAGGCGCCCGGCGGTGTTCCCGCGACTCACTGGCCGGTGCTGGACGGGGTACCCGTGTTTGTGGGGCCTGGGTAGTCGTCGTCGGTGGGGGTGGCGCCGGCGGTCGCACTGGGCGTGGCGGTGGCCGTTTCAGAGGCGCTGGACTGCGCCAGCGCGGTGGCGGTGGCCGGGTAGTCCGGGCTGCCGTCGACGGAGGTGGCGGCGGCGGCGCTGGTCGCCGTGCCCGGCGGCGCGATGATCACGGGGCCCGCCGGAGCGAGGCCACCGGGAAAGCCGTCGTCCGTGGTCATGCCGGGTCCAGGGTACGGGGCGCTCGGCATGCCGGCGCCGAAAGGCGTCGGGAATCCTGCCGGCGTCGGGACCGCCATCGTCGGCAGGGCGAAAGGATCGGCGGGCGTGACCGTCGGTTCGGCGGTCATGGGCCCCGACGGGCGGCTGAGACCACCGCCGGCCGGCGCGTCATCGCCCGCGGCGTCTCCGTCCACCTTGGCCGCCTGCCGCGGGGCGGTCAAGGGCGGCAGGCAGAAGGTGCCGAGGAACGGCAGATCGCACCAGGTGTCGCGGGAGTAGTGGATGAGCAGGCCGCTGATGCAGGCCATGGCCAGCAGCACGCCGATGATCTCCCGGTTGATGCTGGGAGGTCGTTCGGGCGTGGGCGTTTCGGAGGGAAGGTAGATCACGGGCGAAATCCGAGGCGGTGACGGGGCGCGGCGGCGAAGCAGGGGGGCGATCAGGCCGGGTCGGTGAGGATGTCGATGCTGGTGATGCGGTCGCCCTGGCGGATGCTGTCGACCACGTCCTGGCCCTGGGTCACGCGCCCGAAGACGGAATGCTTGCGGTCCAACCAGGGCGTGGCCACGTGGGTGATGAAGAACTGGCTGCCGTTGGTGCCCGCGCCGGCGTTGGCCATGCTCAGGACGCCCGGGCCATCGTGCCGCAGGTCGGCGTGGAACTCATCGATGAAGGTGTAACCCGGTCCGCCCCGTCCGGTGCCGGTGGGGTCGCCGGCCTGGACCATGAAGTCTGGGATCACGCGGTGGAAGCTGGTGCCGTCGTAGTAGCCCTCCTCGGCGAGGAAGACGAAGTTGTTCACCGTCAACGGCGTCTCGGCGGCGTGGAGCCGGAGGTGGATGTCGCCGCGACTGGTGTGCAGCACGGCACGGTACTGCTTGCCGGCCTGAAGCCGCATGTCGGGGGAACTCGCGTACTGCTTGCTCATGAGCTTGCTCTTCCTGCTGATGGGAGGGGCGTCGACCGGCCCCAAGTGTACATCAGGCCGGTCGGGCCGAGGCCAGATAGGGGCCGCCGACCGGCAGGTAGCCGTAGCCCGCGGCGGTCAGCGCCTGGTAGTCGGCGACCATCCGCCGACCGTCGATGATGAGGCAGGGAGGGGTGGCATGGGCCAGGATGAGGGGCGTGAGGCCGCGGAACTCCTCCCAGTCGGTGGAGATGTAGATGGCGTCGGCGCCTTCCATGGCCTCCTCGGCCGAGTCGTGGTAGCTGATGCGCTCGAAGAGGTGGTTCTGCGCCGGGTTGAACCAGCGGTGCCGGGCCTCGTCCATCGCCAGGGGGTCATAGGCGCGGATGGCGCGCACGCCGCGCCCCAGCAGGCTCTCGACCGCCTTGAGGGCGGCGGAGTCGCGCATGTCGTTGGTGCGCTTCTTGAAGGCCAGTCCGAGGAGGGCCACCGTGGTCTGGTTGAGGTTGAAGCCGGCCTCGTGCACCGCGCGGTCGATGAGGTAGGTCTTCTGGTACTCGTTGATGTTGTACACGGCCTGCAGCAGGTCGGTGGACTGGCCGGCCATGTTCAGCTGGTAGATCAGCGACTGGATGTCCTTGCCGAAGCAGCTGCCGCCCGCGCCGTTGGACACGTAGCTGCCCCAGGTGCTGATGCGGCTGTCGGCGGTGACGCCCAGCTTCAGGTCCTCCATCCGCACGTTGGGCAGGGCCTCCGAAATGCGCGCCCCCACCCCGTTCCAGAAGGAGATGTAGGTGAGCAGGAGGGTGTTGCCGATGTACTTGATGGACTCGGCGGTCTCCGGGGTCGTCTCCAGGTAGCGGATGCGCACATGGTTCTGGAACTGCGGATAGACGCGTCGGAGCAGCTCGAAGTCCTCCTCCCGGTCCGCGCCCACCACCACGCGGTCGGGACGCCGGGAGCCGTCGATGGCGTTGCCCTGGGCCAGGAACTCGGGATTGGACGCCACGCCCACGCCCCGGCAGCCCGCCGAGTCCAGGATCTGCTCCAGGAGCCGAGCCGTCCCGATGGGCACCGTGCTCTTGTTGACCACCACCACGCGGCGCCCGTCGGCGCGGCCGGCGAGGATGCCGGCCAGGGTCTCGGCGGCCGCGCGGTAGTAGCTGAGGTCGGTGCTGCCGTCGCGGTTGGGCGGCGTGTTGATGCACATGAAGAAGACCTCGGCGCCGGGAGCGGCCGCGGCCAGGTCCGTGCTGAAGAAGAGGTGGCGTCCCAGGCTCTCGGCGACGGAGGCCGCCAGACCGGGTTCGTTGACGTAGCGCTCGATCCGCGCGGCATCACCGCTCTCGTAGGCGGCGACGCGTTCGGGATCGATGTCGCAGGCCCATACCTCATGCCCTTGTTCGGCCAACACGGCGGCATGCGGCAGGCCAACGAAGCCGGTTCCGACGACGACGATCTTCATGCTGCGGTCCTTTCCAATCCGGGTCAGCGCACGCGGCGGACTTTCATGCGCGCGCCGGGCGGCAGGCCGCGCATGGAGCCGGCCTGGGCGCCCATCTGCATGGGCGGGCGCTCCAGGTGCAGGATCCACCATTCAGGCGTGAAGGGGGCCATGTTCAGGCGCTTCTTGCCGCGCAGGTCGTTGAGACAGCGCTTCAGGCGCTCGTCATCCTTCATGTCCTTGACGGCCCGCTCGAGCACCGCGATGGCGGCGTCGCGGTCGCCGCGGCTGGCCTCGCACCAGGCGTAGGCCGCCCAGAGCAGCTCGGCCTGCTTGTTGGCCTTGACCGCGGTCTCGAAGACCTTCTTCATGTCATCGTACTGCCGCCGCTTGTAATGGTAGGCCGCCAGCATGGCCTTGGCATGCCAGTTGTTGGCCAAGGCCTTCTCCAGGTAGGGCCGGGCCTCGTCCAGCTGCTGCTTGTGGGCGTAGCGCAGCACGCCGATCTGGCCGTCGATCAAGGTGGGGATCATGAACTGCCAGCGCCCAAGCCGGGCCTTGGTGTTCTCCAGGATGGCGATCGCCTCGTCCGCCTTGCCTGCGCCCAAGGCGTTCTCGACGTCCTTCACCCGCGCTTCCAGCTGGCGGTTGGTCCGCCGCGCCAGCAGCAGGAAGGCGCCGGCGCCGGCGAGCATGCCGCCGGCCACGGCCATCCAGGGGCTGGGCGCGATCCGGCTCAGGCCGAGATAGACCAGGGCGGCGGTGGCCAGGCTGATGAGCAGGTTGTACATGGGGCTGTTGACCTTGCGCTGGGGATGGACGCCACAGGGTTACGGCGGCCCTTTGGGGCCGCCGCGAGGGCAGGGGATCATAGCATAGGGCGGCGGCTAGTCCGACCGCGCCCGCGCCGCGGTCAGGCCCCGCCGTCTCCCGCCAGCTTGGCCTCCAGGAGGTCCCGCGCCACGTCCATGAAGTCGCCTTGGGTGACGATGCCGACCAAGGTCCCGTCCCGGACCACCGGCAGGCAGCCCACGCGGCGCTCGCGCATCAGGCGGATGGCCTCGATGGTGGTCGTCTCCGGAGGGATGGTGGCCAGGTTGTCGCCCTGGCGCATGATCTCGCGGACCGCCATGCGCTGCTGTCGCTCGGTCACGTGGCCTTCGGCCAGGATGCGCAGGAGCATGCGGTAGGACACCAGGCCCACCAGGCGATGCTCGTTGTCTTCCACCGGCACGTGGCGGATGCGCTCCCAGTCCATGAGGTTGGCCACCAGCTCCACCGGCTCGTCCTCGTGCACCGTGAAGAGGTCGGTGGTCATGTACTGCTCGACGGTGGCGAAGGTATGCTTCCAGCCGCCGCCTTCCTCGATGCGCGCCAGGTCCCAGTCGGCCACCGGCTTGCCACTCTTCTGCCGCGCGACGGTGGCGCCGGTGACGGCGTTCAGCTTCTCGGACATGGTCCCCCTCCTGGGCAGGGCGGCGTAGGAGCGCAGCTGCCATTCCGCGCCGGTCAGGCCCTGGCGCACGCGCCGATCGACGATGCCCAGGCAGCGGTCCACGTCCGAGGCGTCCACGCCGTGGGCCTTGAGGGCTGTTTCGGCCAGCGGGATGAGGCGGTTGCTCTTGGCGTCGGCGAACTGCATCACCCGGGTGATGTCGCTGTAGCGGTCGCAGAGGCCCTTCATGACCCCGAACCAGAGGGCCGCGTTGGCCATGGCGTCGGGCAGGGACGGACCGGCGGGCATCACCCGGTTCTCGATGCGCAGGTGCGGCCTGCCGTCCGTGATGCCGTAGCAGGCGCGGTTCCAGCGGTAGACCGTGCTGTTGTGCATGGTCAAGGCCTTGAGCCGCGGGATGCCGCCCGCCTCCAGCACCGCGAAGGGATCCTCGTCCAGATGCGTGCCCAGGAGGGCCCGGAAGCGGGCGACGTCCTCGCGGTACAGTTCCAGGACCGAGCGGCGGACCCAGTCGCGGCCGAAGGTGACGCGCGGGCTGCGCTCCCGCAGGTGGTCGATGGAGCTGCGGGTGTCGATGGACTGCTGGAACAGCGCGATACGGGTCTCGTGCCACAGCCGCCGCCCGAAGAGCAGGGGCGAGTTGCAGGCCGCGGCGATGATGGGGGCCGCCGCCGTCTGGGCGATGTTGTAGGCGTTGGGGAAGTCCTGCGGCCCCACCTGCAGGTGGGTCTGGAAGCTGGTGTTGCAGGCCTCCAGCATCACCGTGTGATGCCGCACGATCAGCTCGTCCGTGCCCTTGATGTGGAACTCGTAGTCGCCGCCGCGCAGCTGGTTGAGGGCGTCGGAGAGGGCGTGGTAGCGCGGCTCGGGCGTCATGCTCTCCATGCCCAGGTCCGACTTGCGCAGGGTGGGCAGGATGCCGATGAGCACCAGCTCGAGGTCCAGGGCATCGGCGGCCTTGCGGGCCTTGGCCACCAGGCCCTCCAGCTCGGTCTGCATCTCGGCCAGGCAGCGCCCGCCGAACAGGCGCGGCTGCAGGTTGCATTCCAGGTTGAACAGGCCGAGCTCGGTGGTGAACTGCTTGTCGTCCAGGGCGGCGAGCATCTCGTAGGCCTTGAGGGCCGGTCGCCAGCTGCGGTGCACCAGGAACAGCTCCTGCTCCGCCCCGATGCGCTGCACGTCGCTCTCGATCATGCCGTCGGCGATGATCTGCTCCAAGGCGCGCAGGTCGTGGAGCACATGCCGCGTGAAGGCCTGCAGCCCCTCGCCCGCCGGTCGGTCGGCAACCTGCTTCTCGCCCATGGACTCCTGCCTCCCGTCATCCGCGTCGCGATCCTGCGTCGATCCGGTTGGCGCCAGGATATCGCAGTTTGCCGCGACGGGCGAATCGGCCGATGGCGGGTCGCGAGCAACCGCGAAGCGCGATGTCGCGTAGACCTGTGCCGAGCCCGGCGTCATGTTCGCCGCGAGCGCCCACAGGAGGCCTTCGACCGATGATCGATCCCGAAATCCCGCTCC
>JBGAUA010000191.1:0-6289 GCA_044228875.1 Anaerolineae bacterium | reverse complement strand
TGGCAGGGCGAGGCGGCGCCGGAGGAACCCGAGGTCCACCATGCGCTTGTCGCCCTGGGCAGCAACCTTGGCGACCGGGCGGCCCATCTGCGCCTGGCCCTCAGGCGCCTGGGCGGCGTCAGGGGCCAGAGCCAGGTCTACGAAACGGATCCGGTCGGCGGACCGACTGGCCAGGGACCCTACTACAACCGGGTAGCGGCGCTGGAGACGGTCCTGGGACCCCTCGCCTTCCTTCGCCGACTGCACGAGGTCGAGGCGCAGGCCGGCAGAGTGCGCGGCGAGCGCGACGCGCCGCGCACCCTGGACCTGGACCTGCTCTATTATGACGATCTGACGATGTTCGGTTCCGGGATCAGCGTGCCGCACCCGCGTCTGGCCGAGCGACGCTTCGTTCTGGCGCCCCTCGCGGAACTCGCTCCCGAGCGCTGCCCGCCGGGTTGGGATCAGCGCCTGCCGCGCGGCGGCGTGCATCCGCGCGGGCCGCTGGCAGGGTTGGACGCTTGATGCCGGCGCCGCGAGCCGCGCAGCGGCGACGCTTGGACGAGTGAGCAATCCGCGCGCTTTCCGGTACAATTCTCATGGCAAGCCGCAGCGCCGGCACATCGTTTCGCCAGAGATCGGCCACTGGGTCTACCGGCGTCCAGGCCTGTAATGCCGTGGACCGATCCTTCCCTCCCAGGATGAGTCATGTCCGTCTCGCATCACTGCCGGCTGTGCCCAAGCGCGTTCCGCCTGCCCGTTCTCGGCCTCGCTATCACCGCCTTCGGCGCCGCGCTCGCGACCGGCGCCGCGCCGGATCTGCCCCGAACGACCGCCGCGGGCCTCGCCGACCTGCCCCAGGGCATCCGGCAGCAAGGCACGCCATCCCCCACCGCCCTGCCGGAAGCGCCCGCCGAACTGCCCGGCTTGATCGCCTACACCCGGCGCGCGGACAGTGATTATGTATGGGAGGTCTTCCAGAGTCGTGCCGACGGCAGCGAAGACCGGCCCCTCACGCATCATGAGCTGGCCGGCAAGGGTGCCGACAGCCCTCGCTGGAGCCCGGATGGACAGTGGACTGTCTACTCCACCACCGACAAGGCCGGGCTCAACGTCACCCTGTGGCGGATGGACTTCGGCGGCGGCACCCCGAGCCCTTTGGCCACCGTCCGCTCCCCCCAGGCCGGCGCCGCCAGCATCGGGCCCGACAGCGATCGCATCGTCTTCGTTGCGCCGGCCGTCGCCGGACCCAGCGCCGTCGACCTGATGGTGAAGGCCGTCGGGCAGGAGGCAACGGCGCTCGTGACCAGCAGCCGGCGCGACGAGGACATGCCGGACTGGTCCGCTGCCACCGGCCGGATCGTCTTCAGCGCGCGGGAGCTGGATGGACCAGGAGCCGGAAGGGCCTGGGACCTCTACAGCGTGGAGGCCGACGGCAGCGGCGAGCGGCTGCTTGCCGGACAGGAAGGCGTGTCCGAATGCAGCCCGCGCTGGTCGCCTGACGGGCAGCAGTTGGCGTACCTGGCCATCGCCGGACAGACCTGCTTCGGAGCAGGCACCTTGAAGGTGCTGGACCTGGCCACCGGCCAGGAGCGTGCCATCGTCGGCGGCGCGTCCATCCAGTCCGCCTGGTCGCCGGACGGTCTCTGGCTCATGGCCTACAATACCTACAACGGAGGTCTCTATTCGCCCGGGCAGCCAACGCCGGCACCGCAGAGCCGGGTGCAGCTCAAGGGTCTCTACGTGGTGCGCCTGGCGGACGGTGCGCTGTTCCGACTTCGCGGCGCCGCTGGCGGCAGCGCGGCCAAGGAGGGCTCCTACCTCTGGGGCCAGGTTGCCGACTGGACCGGTGGCACCAGGACCCCCACCTTGGCGGTGAGCCCCACACCCTCGGCCACGGTCACCCCGGAGCCCTCGCTGACGCCGACGCCCACGGTATCGCCGGTTGCCAGCGATACCGTCGAGCCCTCGGCCACCCGGCCGACACCGACCACCACCACGGCGACCGAAACCCCTGGGCCGGAGGCAAGCCCCACCGACCCGGCGCCACGCCTGATCTTCCTACCTCTGGCCTTGAAGGAATGGCAGCTGGTCATCAGCAACAAGCGACGCTAGAACCGCATCACGGACGACGCTGAGGGCGGCCGAAGTGTCGGTTGGGCGCCGGCTGATGACGTGGCCGTCGCAACCCTCTTGTTTTATGGTGGTGTGACGCCAGGTCGGAATCGCGCCAGTCCCAGGTTCAGCCTTCCGGCGACTCGGACGGCATGTCGGTGCCGTCCAGTATGTAAGGCCGCAGCTCTCCCAGCAGGTAACGGGGCACCTTGGCCCGCAGCCGGGTGCCGCCCGGCTCGAAGGTCTCCTCCATCACCACGGCGTGCGAGCGCAGCCGCGCCACCAGGCCGCCTTCCGAAAAGGGCAGGAGCAGCAGCCGCTCCACCAGCAGGCTCTCCAGCTGCTTGTCGACGGCGGCCAAGAGCGCGTCGACGCCCGCGCCGTCCCGGGCCGAGACCGGCTGGATGTCGGGGTACACCGCCTGCAGCAGGTCCATGTTGCTCCGGCCCACGTCGGCCAGGGCCAGATTCTCCGGCGTGTCGGCGAGCGCCAGTCGGTCGGCCTTGTTGGCCACCGCCAGCACCGGAGTCTCGCCCAGGCCGAGGGACGCCAGGACGCCCTCCACCGTCTCCGCCTGGCGGATCGCGTCCGGATGCGTCACATCGATGACATGGAGCAGCAGGTCCACCTCTTCCAGCTCCTCCAAGGTGGCGCTGAAGGCGGCCACCAGCTGCGTCGGCAGATTCTGGATGAAGCCCACTGTATCCGTCAGGAGGCAGACGCGGCCGCCGGGGAGCGCCAGGCGGCGCGTGGTGGGATCGAGCGTGGCGAAGAGCTGGTTGGCGGCGTAGGCGTCCGCGCCCGTCAGGCGGTTGAGGAGCGTGCTCTTGCCGGCATTGGTGTAGCCCACCAGGGCGACGATGGGCAGGCCGCTGCCCCGGCGCTGCTTGCGGCTGCCCCGCCGCTGCTCCTTGAGTCCCTTGATCTGCTCACGGACGAAGGCGATTCGCCGGCCGATCTCGCGCTTGTCGATCTCCAGCTGCGTCTCGCCCGGACCACGCACGCCCACACCGCCGCCCGCCCGCCCGCCGGCCTGGCGCGCAAGGTGGGTCCACATGCGCGTGAGCCGCGGCAGACGGTACTCCATCAGCGCCAGTTCCACCTGGAGCATGCCCTCGCGGCTGCGCGTGTGCTGCGCGAAGATGTCCAGGATGAGGGCCGTGCGGTCCAGCACCTTCAAATCCAAGGCGCGCTCGAGGTTGCGCTGCTGACGCGGTGACAGCTCGCGGTCGAACAAGACCACCTCCGCGCCGACATCTTCGGCGAGGGCCTTGATCTCCAGGACCTTGCCGGAGCCGACCAGCGTGGCCGGATCGCGCCGGTTCAGGCGCTGGGTGACCCGCGCGCGGACGGAGACCCCGGCAGTCGCCGCCAGATCCTCCAGCTCCTCCAGCGCGGCGTCGAGCGGCCAGGCGTCCTGGTCGCCGCTCAAGCGCACGCCTACCAGGATCCCCGGCTCGCTGGGCCGCTCCATGCGCTCGCGCAAGGTCTCGTTCAAGCCATTGCCTCCGCTCTCGCCGGCGCTTCCGCCTCTGTCGCCTCATCGTCGGCCAGGCAGGCCTCCAAGCTGGCCAGGGCTCGCTCGCCGTAGGCCCGATAGCGCTCGGGCTTGCCTTTGGGCGGATCGATCAAGGGCGGCAGGATGCCGAAGTTGGCCTTCATCGGCTGAAAATGCTTCGGTTCGCAAGCCGTGATGTAATGGCAGAGCGCGCCCAGCATGGTGTCCGCGGGCAGGACCAGCGGCGGGCGGCCGAAGGCGACGCGGGCGGCGTTGCGGTCGGCGAGGATGTCGCTGGCGGCATTGCCCGTGTACCCTTCGATGCCCGTGATCTGCCCGGCGAAGAACAGGTCGCCGCGGGACCGCAGGGACAGGCTCGGCTGCAGCAGCCGCGGACTGCAGATGAAGGTGTTGCGGTGCATCTGCCCCAGGCGGACGAACTCGGCCGCCTCCAGCCCGGGGATCAGGCGCAGGACGCGCTCCTGCTCGCCCCAACGCAGGTGGGTCTGGAAGCCGACCAAGTTGTACAGGCTCCCGGCCACGTTGTCCTGTCGCAGCTGGACCACGGCATAGGGCCGGCGGCGGGTGTTGGGGTCGGTGAGGCCTACCGGACGCATCGGCCCGAACGCCAGGGCCCGCGGCCCACGGGCAGCGATGACCTCGATGGGCAGACAGCCTTCGAAGAAGATGTCGGCCTCGAAGTCCCGCGGCGCGGCGGCCTCGGCCGCGAGCAGGGCGGCGCCGAAGGCCTCGTAGGCGCTCTTGTCGAAGGGACAGTTGATATAGTCCCCGGCGTCTTCCTGGCCGCGGCCGTAGCGCGAGGCCCGAAACGCCTTGGTCATGTCGATGCTCTCGGCCTGGACGATAGGCGCCAGGGCGTCGTAGAAGTAGAGGTGCTCCTCGCCCGTCAGCCCGGCGATTGCCGCGGCCATGGCCGGGCTGGTCAGCGGCCCGCTGGCGACGACCGCCACGCCTTCAGGGATGGCCGTCGCCTCCTCGCGGCGAAGCGCGATGAAGGGATGCTCCTCCACCGTGCGCGTCAGCTGTTGGGCGAAGGCGTCGCGGTCCACAGCCAGGGCGCCGCCCGCGGGCAGCGCGTGGGCGTACGCCGCGGCCAGGACATGGCTGCCGAGGCGCCGCATCTCCGCCTTGAGCAAGCCGCCCGCGCGGTCCGGCAGGAAGGAGCCGAAGCTGTTGGAGCAGACGAGCTCCGCCAGGCGGTCGCTGACATGGGCCGGCGTGCTGCGCGCCGGCCGCATCTCGAAGAGGTGGACGCGCGCGCCGCAGTCGGCCGCCTGCAGCGCCGCTTCGACCCCCGCCAGACCACCGCCGATCACGGTCACGAGCGGCCTGTCGCTGATGGAATTGGGCGCTGACTTGAACATGCGTGCTTCGCTCCGGGTCGTCGACCCCAGCGGATCGTCCTACCGAATTGGGGCCGTTAAACCGTAGACGGCGAGCGACCGAAGTCACTCGCCGCCTACGTGGATGCGCCGGTCAGTAGTTCTCCGCGACCGGCTGGCGGGTATTCTCATCGGGGTGCAGTCCAGAAATGGCGCTCTTCGACCAGGATCCTTCGCAGTCTTCGGGGCGCTTCTGGACATCCCGCGCGCCAGCTTTCACAATCATACACAGGCAGCCGAGGCTTGTCCAGTCCGAAATCAGTTCCGACGAGGATCGTACCGACCCATGAACGCCATCGACATGATCATCGCCAAGCGCGACGGAGGCCGCCACAGCGAGGCGGATCTCAGAGCCTGGATCGGCGGCCTGGCCGCCGCAGCTGTGCCGGATTACCAGGCCGCCGCCTGGTTGATGGCGGTCTTCCTGCGTGGGATGGACCCCGCGGAGACCCACGCCTTGACCACCGCCATGGCCGACAGCGGCCGCCGCCTCGACCTATCCGGCCTCGGCGAGCACGTGGTGGACAAGCATTCCACGGGAGGGGTTGGGGACAAGACCACGCTGGTGGTGGGTCCGCTGGCGGCGGCAATGGGACTGACGGTGGCCAAGATGAGCGGCC
Source organism: Anaerolineae bacterium (assembly GCA_044228875.1). Taxonomy (GTDB): domain Bacteria; phylum Chloroflexota; class Anaerolineae; order Epilineales; family Epilineaceae; genus Epilinea. The sequence continues at coordinate 674 of JBGAUA010000191.1, read as the reverse complement.
GTGGCCTCGGCCATACCGGCGGCACCCTGGACAAGCTGGAGAGCGTGCCCGGCCTCAGCGTCGAGATGAGCCCCGAGGCCCTCATCGACCAGGCGCGGCGCATCGGCCTGGTGGTCGCCGGGCAGTCGAAGGACCTGGCGCCGGCCGACAAGATCCTCTACGCGCTCCGCGACGTGACCGGCACCGTGCCCAGCCTGCCGCTGATCGCCTCGTCGATCATGAGCAAGAAACTGGCCTCCGGCGCTCCGGCCATCGTCCTGGATGTCAAGGTGGGCGCCGGGGCTTTCATGAAGACCCTGCCGGAAGCCCGCGCCCTGGCGGAGGCGATGGTCGAGATCGGGCGGCGCAGCGGCCTGCGCATGGCCTGCTGCCTGTCGCGAATGGATGCTCCTTTGGGCCGCGCCGTGGGCAACGCCCTCGAACTCCGGGAGGCGATCAGCGCCTTGCGCGGCGAAGGTCCCGCCGACCTGCACGAGCTGAGCCTTACCTTGGTGGGCCTGATGCAGGTTGTGGCCCTCCATTCGGCCCGCCCCGACCACCGACGCCTGGAGATGGCCCACGCCCTGCGCGACGGCGAGTGGCATCCGTTCGATGTCTTCCAGGAGGTCGCAACCTCACCCGCGCGCGCTGCCTCGCACAACCGCATGCGCCGCAGCTACGCGCGCCACGACTAC